>JALPWY010000066.1 GCA_023271875.1 Nitrospinaceae bacterium
AAGGGTTGCAAAACCCTAAAGTTGTAGCTAGGGTTTTGAAAAAGGTACTTCCTCGAATCTAAAGATTGCGGGGGTATATGGGTGTAAATAGGGTGTAAATATAGCGAATACAAAAAACAAAAGGCTAGCCTGTTTCGGATAACCCATTGATTTAAATGGTGGGCCGTCTTGGGATCGAACCGAGGACCTACTGATTAAGAGTCACTTGCTCCACTTATTAACCATTATTTTAATTAGACTTGCGGAGACGCTCGTTGCGTGTTGTGTCACTAAACGCCAAGAAGTGCCTATCAGATTGACACATTTTTTTCATTTAGCTCGTTCTTACTCTTTTCGAACATTTTAAAAATTTTAGAATCTTTGATAAATTTGTTACATCAATAAATCTACAGGATTTTTTTAATTAAAGACACCTTACTATAACGCAACTTTATGCAACGTAATAAAACACAAATATTTTTTAGCCATTTCTTGGTTGTGTTTGTACTTCTGTGTTTTGTTGGGATGACAGGTTACTCTGAATTACTACACGATCACGATCATGATTTTAGCGAATCACGTGATGGCTGCTCTCCCTGTAATTGGACTAAATCACACAAAGTTGACAACAATGAAAAAACCTATATTGCGCACTCTTTTTCTTTCAGCGACACCTTCTTTCAACTATCCTTTTTAAAATCTGAAGATTTATTATCAGATTTTTATATCCGTGGCCCCCCGCTTGTTTCATAAGTCCTTCCGTAATTTAAAAATTCTCCATCACTAAAAACGTAATTTGAGAAAAATGATGCGTTGTGGTTGTGAGTGTTATAAGTTGATTTAATTAATTGGGAGAATAGTATGAAACTTTTTGGCCTACTATTTTTTTTAATGGGTTTTTTCTATCCATCAATTCAGTCTCACGCAATATCCGATGGTAAAACCCATAAAGATATCAAGCAGCTTGAACAAAGAATCAAAAAATTAGAATCCGAGAGAAAAAGAAATTCTCATTCAAACAATATTTCCACAGCCACTGGCCTTTCACGTTCATTCAACCCGGCAATCAGTTTGCACGGATTACTTCTTGGGACATATAACTCAGAAGGCAACGACAATTCCAGTCAAAGCTATAAAACCGGGCTTAGTGTCGAAGAACTGGAGTTACAACTAGCGGGCAATGTTGACACTTGGTTCAGGGTGCATTCTACCTTTTCCATGGAGGGCACAGAAACATTTGGTCTTGAAGAACTGGTTGGCTCTGGCCTCATTACTAACAACCTTAGCTTACAAGTAGGAAAACTCTTTGTACCTATAGGCAAGCACAATCAACTGCATACGCACAGTCAACCCTTTGTTGCCACGCCTGTATCCAATGAGATGGTTCTGGGAGAAGACGGCCTTAAGGAAATCGGTTTTGGTGCAAACTATCTTTTACCCTTTCCATTTTTCTCTGAGATTAACCTGCAAATCCTTGAGGGGGAAAATGAAGACCTTTTTGCATCAACTGTAAATGATGGATTTGCCTACTTAACAAGATCAGCCAACTCGTTTGATCTAAGTGATGAGACAACCATGGCTGCTAATCTTGCATATGCTTTCGGTGATAATAGTTTGTCCGGACCGTATAGAACAACCGAAGTGCTTGGAGTCGATATACGCTTTAAACACAAACCACTGGGTCGGGAAGGTTATAGAACAACCGTCTGGCAATCAGAGTTTCTATCATCAACTAGGGAACAGATCAAGACAGGCTTTTATACTTATCTGCAACAGCAATTTGCCAAGCACTGGTGGGCTCAAGGTCGATATAGCCATTCCTATCAGCAAAGCGATCGTTCTGATCAGAATCAGTATTCATTGGCATTATCTTATTTTCCTAGTGAATTTCTTGAAACAAAACTGGAGTACACTCACTTGAATCAATATGCGGCAGATGAAAACCAATTGTTTCTTCGGTTGAACTTTACTCTAGGCGCACATAAAGGGCATAACTATTAAAAAGTGCGAACCATTTTTAAATAAAATTAAAACCAAAGGTGCATAATGAAAAAAAAATCCTTAACTATATACTTATCTTTTCTTTTTTTATTTTTAACAGTAACGAGTGTTCAAGCGAAAAATATTAATATCGTCACCACCACCACGGATATTGCATCAATAACTAAAGAAATAGGAGGTAATTTTGTATCCATCGATTCAATTGCCAAGGGGGGTCAAGACCCTCACTATATTCAGGCAAAACCAAGCTACATGGTTAAACTCAATCGGGCGGACCTTCTTATTTATCAAGGATTGCAACTTGAAATCGAGTGGTTAAGTCTTGTAATTGAGGGAGCAAGAAATCCCAAGGTTAGGCCACTCCAGCCAGGACATCTTGATCTTTCCAGTTTCATTGAGCCCCTTGAAATTCCAATTGGCGATTTAGACCGATCCATGGGACATGTTCATCCTCAGGGTAACCCTCATTACAACCTGAGTCCTAGCAATGCTATCAAAATGGCTAATGCCATTGCCGATAAGCTCAGTCTATTGGATCAAGAGAACGAGATAACCTACCGAAAAAATCTGGATCAGTTTGTTTTGAACATAAATGATCGTTTGAGTAACTGGAAATTTCGCCTTAACAAAATTTCAAACAAGAAGGTGATTGTATTTCATAGAACTTGGATCTATCTTTTTGCTGAATTTGGAATCGATCAAATAGGAACGATCGAAAAACTGCCAGGAGTGCCACCGACCCCCATACACTTGGCAAAGGTTAAAAATTTAATAGAACAGAATGATGTTCGCGTGATCATTCAGGCCAGTTATTACGATTCGGAGTTTCCAAATCTATTATCTTCAAAAACAGGAGTGAAAACGGTGGTTCTTCCTGCATTTGTTGGTGGAGTACCCGAGGCTACAAGTTATTTTTCAACAATGGAGTATGTTGTGACTGAACTGGAGAACGCATTCTCTAGTTCATAAACTAAATAGGTGGTCTCACTCTAAGATAACAAGCTTAATATTATGGCAGAGTTCTTCACATTTATGAGTGCTCCGGCAGCAGGGTGCATTATTTTGTCGATCATTTTTACTTATTTCGGTTGCCATGTTTTGAAACGGGAAATCGTTTTCGTAGATCTCTCAATGGCTCAACTTGCAGCATTAGGTGCAACGGTTGCATTTATTATGGAGATCGAACTTGATACGCCAGAGTCTTTGGTTATTTCTGTTTTATTTGTTCTTGTAGGGGGAGCATTTTTTACCTGGACCCGTTCCTTCACTCACCGAGTCCCTCAAGAAGCTGTTATTGGAATCGTTTATATCGTAGCCGCTTCAGCAGCACTTCTACTATCCTCATTTTCAGTCCATGGGGACCAGCACCTTAAGACTATGCTGAACGGGTCTATCCTATGGATTACCTGGAAAGAAGTCATAAGACAGTTATCCGTTTCTGTAATTGTTGCTGTTCTGCTTGGCATTTACCATAAAAAAATCGAAGAGCAAAGCTTGAGTTATAGGAGTCTAGGGACGACTGGAATATCTAGTTTTTGGAAATGGGATTTTTTGTTTTATGTTTTACTCGGAGTGGTTATTGTATTTTTCATCAAAACAGCTGGCATCTTTACAATCTTCACCTTTCTGATTATCCCTGCAACATGTGCGGCATTATTTGTAGATCAATTGTTTAAACAGTTTGTAGTCGGTTCGATTCTTGCGATTGCAGTGAGTTTGATAGGATTGACATTATCTTTCTATCTCGATCTACCTACAGGAGCAACTCTGGTCTGCTCATTCGGTGCTACTTTTTTTATTGCGTTGATTTTATCAAAATTTAGATTTTCTGGCCAAGGGTGACCCAGCAAACTTTGCTAAGAAAGCTTATGAAAGATTACACGTCCCCTTCACTTGTTTGATCTCTCGTGCCTACATAGTGCCTACACGAAAAAAAAATGGGCTATAGCCTAAACTGTAACTCATTGATTTAAATGGTGGGACGTCTCGAGATCGAACCGAGGACCTACTGATTAAGAGTTAGCAGCACCCGTGTAAACTATTGTTTTAAAATGCCTTAAAATCCAATTTTTTAAAAAGGCTAGGTTTAGGCTACCTCACCCCACCCCTACTTCTGCTATTCTACCCGCCAAACTATTCATTAATGTCCTCCAATCAACTACCCGTGGGCGTGTGTTTAGAATTAATAAGCCAAGCCCCAACCGCAGTAAGCGAAGCCACAATTCCTGTATAATATCTTTAACAGGCGTGCGCTTAAGATTCTAGAAAAGGAACGACTGACGAAGAGTCTAAAAAAGAATAACCGCCGTTGAAGGGGGCAACTATATGGTTACTATTCAATGGTAAGTTTATATGGTCGTTGTTTGCTGTGCCTGCCTTGATGTTCTCTTTCTTCTTTTTTCCTTTATGGCTAAGCAAGTGGCTAAGCAAAAAGAGAAGATTACTTTTGTTCGGTCGCTTATAAGTTTGATAGCGGAGAGTCTGATTGAAACAAATTGAAGATAAAAATAAGATTATTGGGCTTCTGGAACAAATGGTCGCTGACAAAGATAAGCAGAATGCTTGGTTATCCAAAAGTTGTGATGCCCTAGCTGATGAAGTCAGAAGATTGGAAGTTCAAATTGGTATGTTGAAAGCACAAAACGATCAATGGATGGCAAGTGGCGAAGCACGCCACCCAAAAGGAGAAACTAAAAACCCCACCAAGCCGAATAAGCAGAAGGTGGGGTTTATGAAGAAACACAAGCCTAAAAAGTGATAAAACCTTTTAGGGTAGGTATTAGGTGGTTTCTAAAATATTTTATCTCCTTTAATACACTCATAATTGCAAATGGTGCAATGCACCCCTTTCAAGTTATCTTCAACAACTTTCAGCATTCATACGTAAACAATGTTTTTATATTCGTACTTATCAATCCGTATCTCCCATAATCCATTTACTCTTTCCTGTGTAGCGAACAGAAAGAGTTCATCCTCTCTCTCTATTTTCCAAGTGGATTTTTTTTGAAAAACATATCTATTAATCCCTATTTATCCTAGAATTCTGGCTTCACTTTGCAGGGAATTCGAAAAAAGAAATCATTGAAAACTTAATCTAAAAAGAGGACACATGAATACCCCTCAAAAAACATATGACCATTTTTCCCGGGTTTCTTCTAGCTATAGAAAGATGCGGACTACCGATAAGGAGCCAATTATTTTTATCAGTGAATCCCTGAAAAACCTATTCGGTGTTAAGGCTGCGGATGTTGGGTGTGGTGCCGGTCGCTACGATTTATTACTATTTCAAAATCTAAATAAACTACACTTAACTTGCATCGATATTAATGACTCAATGCTACAGGAAGCATCGAATTATCTGAAAAGCAGCGGGTTCAGCAACTTTCAAACTATCAAAGCAAATGCAAATGAGATCCCATTGAAAAAGAATTCATTGGACTGTATTTTTACATTTAATGCCATTCATCATTTTGATTTTGTTAAGTTTTTGGAAAAGTCATCTGAAGTGATAATAGAAGGTGGCAAGATTTTTATTTATACACGGCTGCGGAGCCAGAACTCTAGAAACATTTGGGGCCAACACTTCCCTTCTTTTTCTGAAATTGAAACGCGTTTGTATGAACTTGATGAAATTGAAAACTGGATCCAATCCAATGGAAACTTGAAGTTGGAAACCATCAAGCAGTTTAAATATAAAAGAACCAGCACTCTTGAGAGACTTGTTGAAAAAGCAAAAGGGAAACACTATTCCACATTTTCCTTGTACGAGAATAACGCATTGAATGAATCACTGAAAATCTTTCAGGAAAATATAAAAATGCGGTTTCCGGATGTTCGTCAAATTGAGTGGTATGATGAAAACATTCTATTTACACTAAGATCGAAATAGATCTGATTTGTTCCGTTTGCAGTAAAAATTCAATTTTTTTGCCGCTTAGTTTCTGTTAAGGAGTTTTCTACTTACCCCGAAGACGATCGCTTTTGCCAGCAGCAACAATTAACATTTCATCTAGGCTTCAATTTTGGTTTAGGCTTTCTGATATAAAACCTGGAGATACTCCCAAATCAGGTCCCTTATTTACGCACAGGACGTCCTTGACTAGAACAAGCTGGGTTCCTTTGATAAACCTCTCGACCATTTGAAAGGATTCATCATCATTGAATTGGTGGGGAGGGTGTTTACAGAAATAAGCTGAAGGGGCATAAAGGACCCCGCCTTGTCCCCGGTTCAACGCCTGTTTTGTACAACGTATGGAGTCGATGACGACTCCAGCAGAATTAGGCGAATCCTCTACGGAAAGCCGAAGCTCAATGTTCATGGGTACATCGCCGAAGAGTTTGCCTTCCATCCGAACAAAACAGATTTTATTATCTTTTTGCCAAGGCACATAATCACTGGGGCCAATATGGATATTGTTGTCGGCCAGCCGCTTGGCGGTAACGGACTGAACGGCTTCCGTTTTGGATTTTTTCTTCGAAGCCAAGCGATGTTGGTTGAGCATATTGAGAAAATCAGTGTTGCCTCCGGTATTGAGTTGGTAGGTCCGTTCCAGCTTGACACCACGCTTCTTGAACAGGTCGGTCAGGACGCGGTGGGTAATAGTCGCCCCAACCTGGGACTTGATGTCATCACCGACAATAGGAATATTCTTTGCCTCAAAACGCTTGGCCCATACGGGGTCGCTGGCGATAAATACTGGTATATTGTTGATAAATGCAACATTGGCTTCCAACGCACAATCCGCATAAAATCGGGTAGCTTCTTCTGAGCCTACTGGTAGATAATTGATGAGAATTTCCGCACCCGAATCCTTGAGAGCTTGGACGACTTCTTCTTTAGTGGGTTCCGGTTTGTCGGCAAGGACAAAAGCGTTTTCAGCATCATAATCGTTCATATGATCCGCGAAACTGTCCAGAACTTTACCCATCCCTACAAGGATTCCAGAGGGTGGAACATCGGGATAGAAAACCGTAGTACAATTTGGTTTGGAAAAAATTGCTTGATGGACATCGACTCCAACCTTTCGTTTATCGATATCAAAGGCTGCAACGACCTGAATATCCTCTGGTTTGTACCCTCCAATTTCATGATGCATCAGGCCGATCATGTCTTGAGGATCTTTATCCCTGTAATAGTAAATTCCTTGAATCAGGGAGCTAGAACAGTTTCCAATACCAATCAAAGCGATTTTTATTTTTTCGATACGCTCTCCATTCGGCAAAAATGCCCTTAATTTCTTCTGAATAAAAATAAAATAGATACTTCGTAAAACAAGGTAACGAACCGACGGCAAGATCAAAGACCACGGTCCATTAAACACTAGCAGGGGTAACTGCCTGAGACGTCTAAGGGGGGGAACAAAAGCCCCTCCATCTGTGACATTTTTTTGTAGGGTGCTTACAATGTAGCAAAATTAACTCATCTTTACAAACGCTCTTGAATTCTTTCGCCTTTTAAATGGATTGTATTCTCGTCGTTGCGTGGTCAAACCTTATTTTGCGGACACTTTGTGGACAGAAAAATAGCATCCACAAATTTTCCCGTTATACTCGTGCATAGATCAAGAAAGTTTGCTAGAGTCTTCGGGGCTATTGATAGCCCCTTAGGCTCAAAGCTATATCCTAAAAAGTCGAAGCCTTAGCACGACCTACTCCCCATAAGTATCGACCACCAGGAAGCCCGTGATCAAGAACGCTATGGCTAGGTATGTTTTAGTCATAAAGAACTAGCCGCAATAAATGCTTTGCCCATGTCAGGAAGATGTCCCAATTCTTTTACGATTTCGAGATAACGAATAGTTCCTGTCTGGTCAAGGACAATAATAGCACGAGCCAAAAGCCGATTTTCTTCGATCAGCAGGCCGGTACGTGTTCCAAACTCCCCTGATCGGTAATCTGACAAAAACTGAATATTTTCTATATTGGCTTCTTTGGCGAATCGCTTCTGAGCGAAGGGCAAGTCTCGACTGACCGTTATTAGGTTGACAGTTTTATCCAGTCCGTTATTTTCTTCGCTAAGAATATGAGTCTGCTTTTCACAAGTGGGAGTATCTATTGAAGGAACGACACTTAGGATCGTAACTTTTCCAATGAAGGCATTCAGGTTAACCATTTTTAAAAACGTGTCTGGGAGGTTGACTTTTGGCAATATTTCTCCCACCTGCAACCTTTTTCCAATTAAAGTCAACGGTTTGCCATTTAGTGTTATTTGATCTCTCGGATTCGCTTCAAGTGAGAAGCCCAGAATTAATATTAATGTCAAACAAATGCCTAGGCTAAACAA
>JALPWY010000067.1 GCA_023271875.1 Nitrospinaceae bacterium
ATGAGCAATGTCCAGAATCATGTATGTGTCTGTTTCATTAAGTACTCGGGAAAAAAATTCCGGATCACAAATGTTTGAATAAGCTGTTGTCGGAAAATAATTAAGGTTTTCCATTGCAACCGTTCCTTGAAAGTGCTCTTTAACGTAGGCAATACGCTCTCCGGCCAAATTCGCAATCTCATCAGCGCTCAGCACAGGCCCATCCACCACATAATAGTAATCTTCAGTCTTCACCTTAGGTGAAGCCGGACCCAAGTCAAAAGAAAAATGTTTAAACCCGTTGTCGTTGAGGTAGGGCAGTAGATCATCAAAGTAATCTATAAAATCTTCATCGATAACACCCCTATTGGAATGAAAAAAGAGAGGACCGGAGTAATCAAGAATGGGCTGTTTTTTTTTGAATTCCAACGCATGAACGCCAGGTACCAGAAGATAGTTTTCAGCGTTGATCAAATGGCTAATGGGCAGAGTCAATATCATCGTTTAAACCTTTCGAGCAGATAGAGAACGCCTTCTGCCACTTTCTTGATGTCCGTTTCTAAAAGAGCCGGGGAAAGTGGGAGGCAAATGACTCTTTCGAACAAGTTTTCTGCTACCGGAAAATCTCCCCATTTATGGTTTAAAAGTTTTGCATAATAACTGTGTAGATGCAGGGGCATGAACAAAACACTTGCTCCAATATTTATTTCCTTTAAAGCATTTATAAATTCATCCCGCTCAATAGAAAGATACTCAAGGTTCAAAAGCAGCGGATACAAATGGCGGCTGGATTTTGTATAATCTTTAATATGCGGAGTCCGAAGTCCAGAATGGTCTTTAAATTCCCGGTCATAAATCTGGCAATAAACTTCTCTTTGTTCATTAAATCCTTCCAGTTTTTCCAACTGTTTTAAACCCAATGCAGCATTAATATCCGTCATATTGCACTTGAAACCCAATTCAGCAATGTCGTAATGAATCGAGCCAGCTTGGCGATATCTTTTTTCCCAGATTTCCCGTGCGTCAGAAATGCCGTACATGGTCATCATTCGCATTCTTTTAGACCATTCCAGGTTATTAGTAACCGCCATGCCCCCTTCTGCTGTAGCAAGATTTTTTGTAGCATAAAAACTGTAACAAGTAATATCCCCAAAAGAGCCAATCATACGCCCCTTATAGGAAGTGCCAATTGCATGAGCGGCATCCTCAACTACACGCAGAGAATGCTTTTTGGCAATATCCATTATGGGATCCATGTCACAGGCGTGCCCGGCAAAATGTACCGGAAGAATAGCCTTGGTTTTTAGAGTTATTCTTTCTTCGATCTTTTTCGGGTCAATATTAAAACTATCCGCTTCTACATCAATGAAAACTGGTTTTGCTCTTTGGTAGCAAATGACATGAGCCGTTGATGCAAAGGTGTAAGGTGTAGTAATAACCTCATCCCCTTCCTGAATGCCCAAAGTATTGAGGGCTAGATGCATGGCATCGGTACAGGAGAATGTAGCCACGGCTTCCTTTGCCTGCACAAACTCGGCAATCTTATTTTCAAATTCTTTAACCTTAGGACCCGTAGTAATCCAGCCACTTCTAAGAGAATCAAGAACTTCTCTTTCCTCTTCTTCACCTATTGCAGGTGGACTAAAAGATATGTATAGAGAAGGTTTGAGGAAATCCGAAATTATGTTTTCAGGCTGTATGCCCTCAAATGTTTCGTTTTTCTTAGCCATTTACCTTCTTCATCGCTCCAATTAAAATTATTTGGAGTCAGGCTCCAAATATTACAGTCTTTACATTCTGGATATCCAAGTTTTCCATTTTCAAACAGCTCTCTCGCTTTTTGGTTCCGCTCACTATTAAAAATATTATATACAGATGACTGCTGCACATTGCCCAGGCAAAGCTCTGATTCCTGTCGATAGCTATCATTTCCAATAGTGCAGGGGTAAAGGAATCCTTCAATATCAATATAAATTCGCGTGTAAATATCCCAGCAGGGGTATCGTTGATCACTGTCTGGAACATGGAGATTGACCACTTCAGAACCTTCCTTAATAACGGGTTTGCTATAAACTTTTCTGGAAAAAAAGTTAACCTCCTGATCGCGAGCGCTGGGGAAAAATTGAATGAGTTCCTCTACACTACTTTTTTCTGAATCAAACACCTGGACATCAATGGAGACATCCTTTTTGGCTTCTTGTAAAGCTTTTAGAAAATGCGTGAAATTTTCAACAACCCGATCAAATTGATCTGTGCCCATCATATCAAGATAATGATCGCGATTCGATGCATTAATAGAAAAGGTAAAAGCATTGACAGCAGAATCCAGAACTTCTTTAGATTTTTTAGCATTTAGAGAAACCAAATTGGAGTTGAGGCTTATTCGATCAAAACGATGAGCGTACTCGCTTATGATTTCCAAATGTTGGCTCCACCTCTTATCCAAAGTAGGCTCCCCCAACCCAACCAAGCCCAACTCATGAATCTTCTCATCACCCCAGTCCCGGTCAATATCTGAAAGTATTTTTCTTACGAGTGAATCCTCCATGCACCCTAAGCGCATTTTCTTTTTAAAAACTGGATGATCGCAGAAAACACACTCAAGCTGACAAAGGTTGGTCAGCTCTAAGTTAATGATCCAGGGAATTTCCGAGTCATGTAACGTCATAATTCAGCTATCTACCTTCGTTAAAAGGCCCAAATCAGAAAATTGTATAGGTTGCATTGCATTAATCGAACGCACTGCTTTTTTTTCTTCAATTTGATCCCAGCGACCTGCTGGAATGCCACCAACAGGTCGCAAAAAAATGGTGTTCTCAAGAGTCAGTGGTTCGCCTACCTTAATGTGTCTTTTTGCAAAAATTCCTCTTCTAAAATTTTTTCTTCCACTTGTTTCCCCCTTTGATATTTTTCTTGGAGCCACCCCTTTCATCTTTGGAATGGCTTCACAAAAAACCCTTAAATCCTTCAACTCTGAAGGTTCAAATGAAATTTCATGATCAGCATCAGGAATCTTGCTTTCAAGTTTCCTGTCTGTTGTAAAATGCTTTTCAATGACCACGGCTCCTAAAAAGACTGCCAAGTAAGAACTATGCATCCCAATTGCGTGGTCGGAAAATCCGACGGGAACATTGGTTAGATCCGTTAGATAGGGAATCATGTTCAGGTTTAGCAAAGCCGGGTCAGCCGGATAATCAGAAACGCAATGCAGGAGGATGAGTTGATCGTTACCCGTGTCTTTTACCACATCCACAACCCGTTGGATTTCTTCTATGCTTGCCATTCCACACGAAATGATTAGGGGGCGCCCCTTCTTGGAAATTGATTCGATAAGGGGATAATTATCGTTATCCATGGAAGCGACTTTGTATAGAGGCGGAGCAAATGTTTCCAGTAAATCCACATTTTCAACATCAAAAGGCGTAGAAATTAAAAAGGCCCCTATAGACTTAGCTTTTTTAAAAAGTCGAGCTGTAGAATCAGAACTTAGTTCCATTTTCTTGGAACTATCGAAGTAAGACAAACTGGGATGGAAAAACCTTTCAGTTGAATAAGTTTGCAACTTAACGAAATCTGCACCGTTCTCATGGGCTGCCTGAATCATTTCCCATGCCAGATTTTCATCACCCCCATGGTTCATGCCCACTTCCGCAATTATTGCTGGGCGATTATCAGGCCAACCTGGCCAATTTTCAATATCAGTACGCATTCTCTTTATAACCTTTTGTTAGGACGTGCATTGATGAATTCTATACTTTTCCCCCCGCAGTTTGCAATCAGGTCTAAAACAGAGAGGTGGGAAGTGAATGGTTCTCCTTTCTGGGGGTAATCGGTGTGTTCAAAATCATGATATATAATATCGATTCCATTTTTGATAAATTTGTCAGATTCTAAATAATTTCGTCCATCTGGTCCGCTAGTATAAACTTTCGCTTTCGATTTATTACAAATTTCTAAAATCAAGTCACTTCCCTTTAAATTTTCACAAGAGATCTCACTGGCCAAAGTGGTAGTTGTGCTAATTTCAAGGTAAGAACAAATATTATTAATAAGGATAAGATTAAGATCTATCAACTTATTGAAAGATTTATCAAGCGCAGGATAAATTATTGATTTTAGATCTCCCCAGAAAGGATGTTTCCCATAAGCATGCTCAAGACGACCCTTATATTTCTTTGTCCAAACTTGACTATTATCTAGTTCAACATCGCATATTTTTTGTGTGTATAAACCCTTTGAAAGCACTGGAACAGTTAACCAAATGATTTTCTCGTTATCTTTAATTTTATTGCGATTCTCAAAGTATCTTTTTTTGAATTGCACGTTATCCAGATAAACAAAAAAATCACACTGAACCATCTTATTAAAAAATCCAACCCATGGAATGTGCTCTGGTTGTTGGATGGCTACATTCATATTGCTTTCAAATAAAAATAGAGAAGTGGTCTAAAAAAGTTTCTCTTTTAAGGTTTCAATGTCACAAGCAGCATGCTTCCATCCGAAGAAGATTGGAGGACATTGATGGTTTTTTGTAACCCACAAACTATTCGGAACATCAGCTTTTACATTTTCAATTAGCGGTCCCAAATCGTTTTCTCCGAAAACTTGGCCCGTCTGATTTTTTAATTCTGGATAGTCAAAAACAATGTACTTGTAATAGCCTGAGACCATTCTATTAGGCAATTTAACCCTATTCTCAAAAATCTTGTTATATTTAGCGGCTAGCCTTTGCTTCCATTCGAGTACCATAGGCAGCCGTTCCAACTGAACGATGCCCAAGGCGGCAGAAAATTCACTCATTCGATAATTGAAACCAGTTTTTAATGGGTAGACAACTTTCCCATCTACAACCTCTTTCCCGTAGTTTCTATAATTTTCAAGCCATTTCATAAAAGTTCTATCGCGGCTAACAACCATACCACCTTCTCCAATGGGCATAGTCTTAGTCGCATAAAATGAATACGCGCCTGCAAATCCATAATGACCAGCAGTTTTACCTCCCCAGGAAGCTCCATGAGCGTGGGCGCAATCTTCTATTAATGCTATACGGCGGTCCTTACAAAACTCTGCTATTTCCTCAATTTGAAAAGCAAGATAACCTCCGATATGAACCACAATTACAGCTTTTGTGTTAGGTGTAACCTTTTTTTTGAGATCCTCTAAACTAAGACACAAGTCTTCAAGGTTGCAATCCCCGTAAATCACGTTACCACCTGCTAATTTAACAGCTCTTGGTGTGGCCCAGAATGTGTTTGCAGGAACCAAAACATCTTTACCTCTAACATCCAAATAATCTAGTATAGATAACAGACCTGCTCCACCACTATTAATTCCCCTGGAAGGCAGACCTGTATATAATTCAAACGCCTCTTCAAATCTACGTAGCATTGGACCATCAGACCAAAAGTTAGATTCAAAGACTTCATTTGAAAGCTTAAAAAACTTTTCCCTGTATTCCTGCTCAAAAGGAATTTCCATAACGGTCAATTAATTAGGTGCAATAACTAGGGCAAAAAGCAATGTATAATGTAGTGCGTTGTTTCATTAACGTCTGGCTGATTTTAATGTAGTATATGCAGGAGGTAAACCTGCTTGCTCGCTGGATTGCAAGAACACTAATATTGCAATGTAAAGTAGTGATGTAGTATAAAGTAATGTTCGTAATTATATTCAAAAACCTTTTAAAATCAATCGAATTTTTGATTCGATTGCACTTAGTTCGAGGCATTGAATGGGAAAAAGCCTAACACCAACTGCCACTCTTTCTTCAGACACACAATCTGCTGGCCGAAATATATCTAGGAAAGAAGCAGAAAAAAATACCATCATTGCGATTCAAGCCACAATGTTTTCCAAAGTTTTTCCTGGAAGGGTCCTGGCTAAGTTAGTTGATAATCGCACCCTACTTGATTTCCTCATTACACGAATAAAAGAAGCTAATCTAGTAAGCAGAATCGTTATAGTAACATCCGACTTGGATTCCGATCTACCAATTGTGGAAGAGGGCAAACGTTTAGGCGTTGAAGTAATTCGTGGCTCACATGATGATTTGATTAAACGATTTATTTTTGCAGCTGATGAACTAAGCGCAAATTACTTGATCCCAATTCCAGGATCTAATCCTCTTGTGGATTTGGAGGCCCTGGACAAACTTATAGATGCGCATCATTCGGGAGACTGGGAATATTCCTTTAATGATCACTTTGATGGAGTAATGCTAGGTACCGGTTCAGAGATCGTCAATGTGGATCTTTTGCGAAAACTAGATAAACAAAAACTCACCAAAGAACAACGAATAGTAGGAACTTTATTTGTACGCCAGCATGCTCAGCAGTTTAAAGTCCAGAGGTTCAAAGAAAATATTGGAATGCAATGGGTCAGTTTTTATGTTTATACACTTGAAGATCTTAAAAGAGTTTCGAAAATCGCTGAACATGTACCTTCTTTGAATAACCAGAATATAAAATCATTCATACAAGAGTACCCATTGTATGGTTGCTCCCAAAAAACACCAGCCCAAGAAATCGGCATGGAAAAATTATTCATTCACCCAGAAAAATTTAACGCCGTTATGTCTAGTGAAAATGGGGACATGGATACCAGTTACCCTGTAAGTGTTGAGCTATCACTAACCATGCGCTGCAATTTCGATTGTGTATGGTGTTCCGATAAAGACCTCCGCGCAAGCATGGATGACGACATAGATCTACAGCTTTTACATGATTTATTCAAAGACTTAAGTGAACATGGAACCCAAGGAGTTGTGATTGAAGGCGGTGGAGAACCGACTATTTACAGAGATTTTGATGGAGTCTTAGACTTATTGGACAAGTTTAAGCTTGGCAAAGGATTGATCACTAATGGTAGCACAGCCCTCAAACCTCATCGTTTGGAAAGGTTTGACTGGATTCGAATCAGTTTGGATTCTAGTACACCCGAGGAACATCATAAACTTAAAGCGTTTGACGGCTTCGAAAGAGTACTTGGAAACATCAACTCCTACGCTCAATATTGCCCCATTGTAGGCGTAGGTTATGTTGTTACAAATCAAAATATGGGAGACATTGAAACCTTAGTTCTCCGCCTTAAACAATTTGGTGTGACATATATCCAGTTCCGCCCGGTTGTAGATCACAATGATCTCCTTCCCTCAATAGACCTAGACTATTTAAAGCGATACCAAAGTGAAAATTTTTCAGTAATTATTGATGGCATGAAGGAAAATATAGTTACAGGCAATAACGATCTGCCCTGCAAAGCAAATAGTTTGACATCTGTAATCACAGCTGATGGAGGAGTGTATTTTTGTGGGAGACTAAATATTTATCCCTGGGTTAAACCAATAGGCAATCTACACCAAGAAAGTTTTAATCAAATTTGGACAGGCGAAGAACGCAAGCGGCAACATGAAAAAGCCCTGGACAAGAATTTTTGTGGAAAATATTGCCCTCAATGCCGTCTTACAAAATTTAATGAACTTTTTAATCGTATATCCAGTTTGAAAACTCGCAGTTTTATATAGTCTAGCAATATTACCAAAGCCTATAAATAGACTGAAGTGAAATAGCCTGTACTATCTTACCCATAACAAATAGGAATATTTAAAAAAAACTTTGGTCTTAACAGGCGTGAGGCCTCTTTGTTATTTTGCGGCAAGATGTCTGACTCGG
>JALPWY010000068.1 GCA_023271875.1 Nitrospinaceae bacterium
TGTCGTAGTTGGCCGCGGTGGACCCAACCTGATAAGGGGAATGGGCTATTTACGTGACGTTTTAGAATCATTAGAAATCCCTTACCGATTTTTTGGACACGATAGCGCAATGTCTGAGGTGATCAACTATGCTATGGCAATCAATAAATGGATGATGAATGGCGGTAAAAAAGAAATTGCGACCAAAATGAAAATTAAATAATTTAATTAATATCTATTAAAAAGCAGACTCGGAGGATATGAAAAATGCATAAGCAAGGTGTGGGAGAGTTTCCCTACTACGTTGGTATTAATTCGCTAAGTGAGCTTGCTACCAAGGATGACAGGGTAGTTGTTTTAAATATCTTGGGAAAGGAAAGTTCTGGCGTTACCCCGGTTAGTAATGACTATTCAGGTGGAAATATAGTGTTTGGCACGGGACCAGGTAAGTCCGGGAAATTTCTCACTAGTAAAAATGGTAAAATCCCAGTTTATAATTCAATCAAAGAAGGCATGGCTGCGGGCCACAAATTTAACACCGTGGTGGTTTACTTGCCTCCCTCAGGGGTTAAAGATGGTATTGCTGAAGCAGTAAGGGATAACCCGGGTCTTAAAAAAGCTATTATTCTCACAGAAAAAGTTGCGGTTAAAGATTCGCGTATCATGCGGGCGATTTGCCAGACGAATGGAGTGGATCTCTTTGGAGGGAACTGCTTAGGTCTTGCTGATTCATGGAACCATATTCGCCTTGGTGGAGCCTTGGGTGGTAATGCTCCCGAAGAATCATTGATAAAAGGTTCGATAGCACTTTTCTCTAATTCTGGAAATTTTACTACGACCATTGCAGTTTACCTTGCAACAGCAGGGTGGGGAACTACAACCTCCGTATCGAGTGGTAAGGACGTTTACATCCAATATGGGCCTAAGGAATTTCTTTATGCGTTGGACCGAGACGACCGTTCACAGGCGGCTGTTATGTATAGTGAGCCAGGGGGGTATTACGAGAAAGATATTAAAACGGACAAGCCAATAGTTGCTTGTGTAGTTGGCAGGTGGAAGGCAAAGCTGAGCAAAGCATGCGGTCATGCGGGGTCACTTGCAGGTTCAGGCGATGACGCCCTTGCTAAGGAAAAATGGTTTATGGAGTATTTTGGCGTAGATGGTATTTATACGCCAGAAAATCCAATTGCTTCCAAAAAAGGAGCCCTTGTAACCAATATAGCTCATATTCCAGAAGCATTAACGGCTGTTATGAAGTTGAATGGCAAAGATCCTGACTTTGCGCCACAGGGTAGTCTTTCTCTCAAGAGTTGGTTTGGTAACAATCAGGGGCTGAACCTTCCAAAAGAGTTGGATACGCCTGTGGTTGAGGCGATTTCTCCATACAATGAACAGATTGCTGCTCTTGATAAACAGGTGGGTGCACAATATCGGAGAGAAACGCTCAAGGACACAAGTGGCGCTTCAATGATGGATCCAAAAACCCAGGTTTCGAAAATTCATCAAACTTCCATTCTTGATGCATCTACGAAATCTTTTGAAGCTAATCTAGTCTTTGCTCTTTGTCGCGAGTATCCAAATGAGTATGGAGAAAAAATTGCGAATATTGCACTCAATGCTTACGTCAACCAGTGCGGTCAAGCTACCTTAGCTGCGGCAGAAGCCTCACGTGAAAATGGGAACTCTCCTAATACCGTTGTCTCTGGGGCTGTTGCCATCGTCGGGGGAAAGATGGCTGAACCAGCAATGGATGCAGCGAAAGCATTGTTGAGTTTATTTCAGTTTTCCAAGCTTAGTGATCCGACTGGTAATTACGATTATAAGGAAGAATTAAATTCCGCCAAATCACATAAGGATACTTTACTAGCTGCTAATGATGATACTTGTGCTGAGAGAATGACCACTCATCTTAGTCAGGGCGCACAATCTATTTTTATCAAATTCCTAATAGATTTTGCGAAGCAAGAGGGAGGTAAGCCTTCTACCGATGCTATGATCGCTGCTATCTGGACAACCCTTGGTTGGGGTGGGCTAAGATCCAAGAAGATTACCAAAGGAACTATCACCAGGCTCCCTTGGTATTCACGTATCTATAGTACTATCGTAGGAGTGGTTGCTTCTGCTGATAAGCATGGTGAGGATAGTTTCTGTGGAATCAAGCTAGAAGAATTAGTTCCCAACTTTTCTTTTACTCGAACGGCTTTTTTATCCCTCATGGGACGTGAGCCAACCGATGATGAATTGTTCGAGTTTCAAGTTCTTCTTGGGCTGATTATTACGAATGGACCGGGCACTATTTCCGCTCAGGGTTCCAAGGGAGCTGTAAGTGCAGATGGACCAGAAATGCCTGATCGTGTACAGGTCAATAAGGCGTTTATTGGATTCCTCACGCATACTGGGTTTGCACATGGTGGCAATGGTTATGAGGCGGCAGCATTTCTTATCGAACAATTCAAAGATACAAATCTCAAAGCCGCCGATGATAAAAACCATGGACTTGATCTCGATGCTATGGCTCTTGAGTACTCAAATAAATACAAAAATTATAAAGCTGAGCAAAAAGCCATTGGTAATTTAGAGTACGCCAAGGTTCCATGTATCAACCACCCTATTTTCAAAGGAAAGGATGTTAACTTTGATCCGAGAGAAGAATTTGTTCGCAAACTGTTCGAGGAAAAAGGGATCAATAATGTCTTCCTTGATTATTATCATTCGATTGTGAATTCAATGTTTAAAGCCAAGGTTAGTAAAAACGTCTACTGTGTAAATATCGATGCTGTCATTGCGGTCATTTTACTCAAGATGGTTTGGGGTGAATACAGAGCAGGGACTCTCGCCGAAGCGGATATCGAAACCTCAAGTTTTGCAACGTTTTTGTTTGGTCGGATGATTGGTTGTGCTGCTGAGATTGACGACCATACTTTTCGTGGTAAAAATATGGATACTCGCACACCTGCAAGTAAGTGTTCCTACGTCGGTTGATCTTAACTTAACTAGGTAGTCCCCTTCCCATTTTTGGGAAGGGTTTTTTTTGTTCTTTATTTCAATTATATCTTTTTACTTCAAAGCGATACATCTGAGAATGTGAGTTTTTTTTGGGCAGAGACTTTTCCCAGACAAATGTCGATTTATTTTTTGATGGTGTCGACACTCTTTAGATCGGGTGAGAGCATACCCTGCGAACGCGTAAACAAGCCTAATTAATGTAAGGGCTAATAAACCGGAATCATGCTGTTGGGTTAAGACTGGATTGCCGAATGTCGCTCGTAAATATAATCTGCGATTGCGTCAAGAGATTTGATGTATTCAGGTTGGGGGAAAGTAACGGTTCTAATGGATGACTTTGCCTGTTCAATATAGTTGCGCGCGAGCTCTAGGGTGTACTCGATAGACTTGGTTTCGCGCATTCGTTCAAGGACATAATCGAAATCTTCTTGTGTGAGATTTTCATTTTGAACGAAGCCTTCAATTCTTTTTTTAAGAGAAACTTCGGAATTCTCATACAAATGAAGTAGGGGTAAGGTTACGTGCCCTTCTTGAAAATCATTTCCTGGTGGTTTGCCTAGATGGTTTTCTTCGCTGCCATAATCCATCGCATCATCCATAAGTTGAAATGCCATGCCAAATTGTGTGCCAAAGGTAGTTAATGCCTTTTCCTGCTCAGGGTTTGTTTCAGCAAGTAATGCCGCTAGCTCACAACCGAGAGACATCATGGATGCTGTTTTGCGAAGAATAACATCAAGACAATGTGATTCAGTGACGGAAAACTTCCGAGCATGACTGTATTCCATAATTCCGCCTTCTACAAGATGCTTGGTTGCCTCTGAAACCGAATTGATTATCCTTGAGTCGCAATCCCCGGCCAACATGAGAATGGATCGTGAAATCAGGAAGTCACCCACAAGTATGCTGGCATCGCTTCCCCATTTTGCACTTACTGTTTCGCGTCCTCGCCTGATAGTGGTATGGTCAACGACGTCATCATGGAGTAGTGTTGCCGAATGGATATACTCAATGACGCAGCCATGCCGAATGACTCTTTCATCTAGGTCGCGACCACATAACTTGGTTCCAACCATAAGGAGGAGAGGTCGTATGCGTTTTCCACCATTCTTAAGTAAATAGTCCCCTATACCAGGAATCAACTGAACGTCCGATTGATAGTTTTCCTGTATTGAGCTCTCTAATCGCAAAAGATCTTCTTTAAAAATATTTGTAACGTCGTTAAAATCCATAAGAAAATTCGCACTCAAGAATGGCTGAACCGTCTAGGGAAATATTAGTCAAATTCCCCATAGCGTACTGTTTTTTCTGACTTTTTCAGCATGGGAAGGGTATATTTCTATTGGAATTTAGTGGTTTTGTCAAGGCAATATTTTTTGGTTTTCTGACTCAACTTTTATAGGGTAACCTATATGATTGATGTATCTAGGCTTTCCCGTATCCTTGTCATAGGGGTGTTTCGTACCGCGAGATCCACATGTAGAGATTAATGCTTATGGAAGGACAGGATAAAAAAACGCTATTTCACCTTATTGTAATGTGAACGATTCACCAAAAGTTTCAGTCATTGTGCCCACATACAATCGTGCCGACCGATTGGAAAGAACCTTGCACTCGATAGTCAGTCAGACCTACCAAGATTTTGAGCTCATAGTTGTCGATGATGGTTCTACTGATAACACATCAAAGGTAATAGAATCATTTCCTAGTGCACGGTATCTACCTTTGAAAAAAAACTCTGGTGTTTCCAAAGCTCGTAATATAGGTCTCGCCTGTGCAAAGGGAGAATTTATCTGTTTTCTCGACTCTGATGATTTGTGGAATGAGAAAAAATTGCAGGTACAAATAGATTGGATGGAAAACAATACGGATAGTCAGATTTGCTATACCGACGAAATATGGATTCGAAATGGAGTTCGGGTAAACCAAATGAACAGGCACCGTAAATATACCGGTGATATATTTCGTCATTGCTTGGCCCTTTGTATAGTGAGCCCTTCTTCAGTTATGATTCGTGCTGAATTATTTAGTGAAATTGGAAACTTTGATGAGTCGCTTCCTGCCTGTGAGGATTATGATTTATGGTTGAGAATCGCAGTGAAATATGCGTTTCACTTTATTAAAGAACCACTTATTATCAAACAGGGTGGTCATGCAGACCAGTTATCGCGCAAGTATTGGGGAATGGATCGATTTAGAGTCGTCGCTTTAAAAAAGCTGCTGGATCAGAGCTCACTCGATCAAGAGAAGTTGAAACTAACGCGCTCCGCGTTGGTAGAAAAATGCTCTGTTTTGATCCAGGGATTTGAAAAACGTGGCAAAAGAGAAGAAGAGTTTTTTTACCGAACAATCGTTAATAAATACAGTTAAGAGTTCACAAAGTATGATTATGTCAAAGAATTCAGGTTTCTTGTTACTTGTTATAGCCGTACTTTTGTCTTTTCCGGGGAATACATTACAGGCAAATGAAAAACCTCAGGAGGCAATGGATCGTGTTCGTACATTTTCTATAAAAATTTTAGAAAAATCTTTGCAGAGTGAAAATGCATTTATCCGTAGTGCTGCCGCCCGTGCTGCGGGTGAATCAGAATATTCTGGCCTCATTCCGTTCCTAAAAAAAGCAACGAAAGACTCGTATCACACAACGCGATTATTTGCCTTGCAGGGGATAAAGAAAATTTCATTGGATGAAGCCCGTGCTATATCTATTCACATGAGCAGGGACCCCAATATATGGGTCCGTGGTGCCGCGATTGAAATGTTGGGAGAACTAGGCGATGGGGCATCGGGGAATATCATCCAACCCCACCTTAAATCACCAGACCGAACTGTACGTTATGCTGCTGCAGGGGCGTTGTTCAAGTTGGGAGACGAGAATCAATTAGATGTTCTCTTAGATGGACTTAAGGGTGGTAGTTCTATTGACCGCTATCAGGCCATAGGTTATTTGGGTAAGTTAAATGATGAAAAAGTAATTCCGTATCTAGAGGGTCTATTAAATGGAAGTGAGGACGAAGTTATATTTTACAGCTTAAAAGCAATTGGCAAAAAAGTAGGCAAAGGTATGCTACCCCGGTTACTAAATTTAACGAAACACCATAATCCTTCGCTGAGATATCAGTCAGCGCTTATTCTTGGTGTATTAAGAGGGACTTCAGGGCTTAAAGCACTCCGCTCTCTTTGTTCTGATGAAGATGGAATGGTGCGTTTGTCAGCAGCAGTGGCCCTAGTTCGAAAAGGGAGTAGTTATTGCCGTGAAGTATTTTTAGATACGATCAAAGATGCAGATTATGGAATACGTAGTACGACAGCAAGAATACTTGGGGAGCTTGAGATTCAAAATCGAGAGCAGTTACTTTCAATTGCTCTTATAGACAAGAATATCCGAGTCCGAACTTCGGCTACAAGAGCTGTTGGTATGATGGGTGGGGCTAGGGCATTTCCATTATTGTTGAGTAAACTGGAAGATTCTCAGGAGGTAGTGCGTACATACGCGGCAGGTAATATCATCAAACTTATGAAGTAGTGATGTTAAGGGATGTTTCGGTGGTTAGTTTTTTTTCGCGTTTGTTAAGTATTTAAGAGCTTGGTTTTTATTTTTTTTAAAAGATATATGCTGATATATTTTTTCAAACGATTATTGCACGGTATCCCGGTTTTGTTTGTGGTGTCTACGATTACCTTCGTTATTATGCGTGTGGTTCCGGGTGGTCCATTTGATCAAGAAAAAAAACTTCCCCCAGAAATTCTAGTCAATATTCAGGCTAAGTATCATCTCGACCAACCCGCAACTACTCAATACCTACTTTACTTGAAACAATTGGTTCAGGGTGATATGGGGCCTTCCTATAAATATATTGGCCGGGATGTTACTGATATCATATTGGATACGTTCCCGGTGTCGATAACTTTAGGCGCGATGGCCATGCTAGTTGTTGTGGGAGTAGGTGTTCCCATGGGCGTGTGGTCGGCGTACCGTCAGAACTCTGTGATTGATCGAATTTGTATGTTTTATGCGACATTGGGGATTTCTATCCCTAGTTTTGTTTTGGGAACGATATTGGTCTGGTTGATGTCTCATAAATTGCAATGGTTGCCTCCAGCGCTGTGGGAAGGACCGCGTTACATGATTTTGCCTGCAATAGCTTTAGGCGCACCTTTTAGTGGCTATATCGCTCGATTGACTCGCTCTGCAGTGCTGGAAGTATTGGCCTCAGATTATATACGAACGG
>JALPWY010000069.1 GCA_023271875.1 Nitrospinaceae bacterium
TTGAATCAGGAAAATTTCAGTGCAATGATCAACTAGAAGATATCCACATGAACATAGAAAGCCGCCTGACCGAACTGGTAGGTTCTGTGGGTGGAAAGCTTCATACGGCGCGGAGTCGTAACGATCAGGTGTGCCTTGATATTCGTCTTTATTTACGAGATGAGGGCGAAGAGGTGGTGCAGCTTATCACCATTTTAGCGAAAACCTTATTGTCAGTAGCGCGTAAACATACGGATACGATAATCCCGGGTTTTACTCATATGCAACAAGCACAACCCATTTTGCTAGCGCATCATTTACTAGCTTATATTGAAATGTTGGTTCGCGATCGAGAGCGGATGCAAGATACGTTGAAGCGTATAAATATTATGCCTCTAGGTTCGGCGGCGCTCGCAGGGACAGGGTTCCCCATTGACAGAAAATATACGGCCAAACTACTCCATTTTTCAGAAGGATCAAACAACAGTATCGATGCCGTGAGCGACCGAGATTTTGCCATTGAGTTTTGTTCCACAATAGCGATACTCATGATGCATTTAAGCCGTTTTTGTGAGGAAATTGTATTGTGGTCTTCCAGTGAATTCGATTGGCTCGAATTATCAGATTCTTACACGACGGGTAGTAGTATAATGCCACAAAAGAAAAACCCTGACGCAGCAGAATTGATCCGGGGAAAGTCAGGTCGCGTTTACGGGAATTTGGTATCTTTACTGACACTCATGAAATCCTTGCCTTTAACGTATAATAAAGATTTACAGGAGGATAAAGAACCAATTTTTGATACCGTAGATACCGCTAAAATGTCATTGTCCATATTTAATGGGATGATAAAATCGGCACGGTTTAAGAAAATACCATTGCACCGGGTAGATATTTCAGGGTTTCTCACGGCGACCGATATGGCAGATTATCTGGCCGAAAAAGGAGTACCGTTTCGTTTAGCGCACGAGATAACTGGACAAACGGTGGCCTATTGCATTGAAAGTGGAAAAACTCTGCAGAATATAACTTTCCAAGAGTTAAAAAATATTTCACCACAATTCAACAAAGATGTTTTTGAGTATATTACACTAGGGAGTTCCGTGCAGAGGAAAAACGTATATGGTGGCACCGCTAAAAAGCAGGTTGTGGCTCAAATCGCCAGGCTTGACAAAAAATTAAAAAATAAGCTTAAACTCGGTCGCAAAAAATAATTCCTCCTATTAGTAGCGTCTCAATCTACATTAAATATTTAAGAAGGGTAATGGATAAAACTTCTTTTAAATGGATAATTATTTTGGTAATTTTTATTAGTATTACCGCCTGTGGCTACAAAGGTCCACCACTTCCACCAAAGGATAAACCCCCAACACAAAAAGCTATCCAAGGTTAAGCTCCCATTTTTGGTTAAAACCCACAACGGCAAAACCAAAATTTCTATAAGTATTTGATTTAAATAAAGTAATCCCTATGATAGAATATTCCCATCGATTGCAATTTGCATCGGAATGAGGATAGACTTGGGATGCCATAGGCCCCCATCCATTTTTTAATAGGCAGGGTTCGCCATATGATCAAAGATGAAATAGCAGTTTACTTGAACGACCACCCTGAGTTTTTTAACGATTATCCCGAACTACTCGGGAAAATAAAATCAATAGATAGCCAGGATATTCCTATTCGCCAGTCTAATACATTGAGTTTGTCGAGCCGGCTCATTAAACGAGCGAACGAAGATAAAGAAAAACTACAAAGCAAACTAGAATGGTTTGCCGAGGTTTCCCGTGCAAATGAAGAAATTCATCAACACCTTTTTGAAATCGAACGTCTAATACTAAAAAGTACACAGCTAGATCAGATGGTTACGCAACTTGGAGAAGCGATCACTTTACGATTTAAAATACCCTATACTTTACTTTATCTTGTAGATGATGCGGATCACTACATGGAGCACAAGCTGGAAGAAAGATTTAGCAACCGGCTTGACGGATTGTTGAATTTTACAGATCAGGTTACCATCAATACGTGGTTCAATGGGAAGCTAAAGCCCGTACTAAATTCTGCAATTAAAACCCCTTCAAAGGTATTTGACAAGACATGGGATATAAAAAATATTCAATCAGAATGTATTGTTCCCATCATCAACCGAGGTGCTGTTTGTGGTGCCATTGTCCTTGGAGCTAACAAGCCACATCATTTTCACAATGGGTTACGGACCGAATATCTAGAACGCACGGCAGAACGACTGGCTATCGCAATCGATAATATTTTGCTTATTGATCGATTGCAGTTAGAGCGTTCCGATATTTCTAAGGATAAGAGAATCTCTGCATAAATTAGAATCCGGATTGACTAATTTATAATTTTTTTAGATACTGCTTTTGTCTCCCTCAGGTTCCTGACTTATCTAAGTCCTTTCCCAAGGTTGGGAATCATGGTGCGTTGCCACTCATTGTGTAACCAGAGAATCATTTTTAAAAAATTAAAATAGCGATAACGTATGATACGGAAAGCAAAATATAACGATACGGCATCCATACAGAACCTGATTTGTATTTTTTCTGAAACTGGAAAAGTGTTATTTAGGTCATTTGATGAGATCAGGGAAAATATATCTAGTTTTTGGGTTTATGAAAAGAATGATCAGGTTGTAGGGGTCTGTAGTCTAAAAAGGGGCTGGGGACGTTTGGTCGAACTGCGATCATTGGGTGTGGATCCTCGATATTCAGGCCAGGGAATAGGCACAAAGATGATAGAAGCGAGTCTTAAAGAAGCAATGTCAACCGATTGTGATGAGTTGTTTGTGCTTACTTATGCAGTATCTATGTTCAAGCGCCTAGGATTCAGCACGATAGATAAAGCAAAACTTCCCCATAAAGTTTGGAATGATTGCAACGCTTGCCTACATCAAGAAAACTGCGATGAAACGGCAATGGTTCTTTCGCTTGCTTCTTTACGACAAAAAAAGGCCATTCAAACTTTACCTACCGCTGCAGCAATATAAAGGTTTCTTTTCATTAGTTACTCGATTTTAAACTAATTGAAAAATTGAAAGTTATAAAAAGATTAGCCGTGTTTTTGCTAACATGGAAAAACTTTGCGTTGAACCTTTTTGGTAAAAGAGTAATATGACTCAACGTTGAAGTGGGGTCCGTTATTGCAATTAACCGTCGGAAAATAATGTTACTACCAAGCATCTGCCAAGGAGACTTCTTGTGATCAATAGTATGTTCAATGCACTATCGGGGTTGGTAGCCTCCGCGCAAAAGTTGCAAAATAGCGCTAACAATTTGGCTAACTTAAAGGATTGTGCCCTCGGAATAAATAAGGTTACAGTTGGTGATAAACCGGAAAGCCGACCGGACCTTGACTCCACGGAAACATCAAAGGTTCATATCTCAAAAGAGATGGTAAACCAGATGGCTGTTCAGGCGGCGTTTACCGCGAACGCTGAGCTTACAGTGATAGCCGATGAAACCATTGGAACAATTCTGGATATTAAATCTTAAACAAAACCCGTGCGTGTTTTAGAGGTTAGATCAGTTGAATTATTTTGCAACCGTCGAGCAATTTTTTCTTTCTTTAAAAGGTTCTGGTTTGGCGCTGTCAGCTAACGATTATCAGTTAATTGGCGAATGGGAATCACGAAACGTTCCCGTTGAATTGATTTGCAGGGCTATCGAAACTAGTTATTCTCGCTTTGGAAAACAAAGCAACAGGCGAAGTGAAAAAGCTTCTCTTATACAGATTCAAGCACTTGTTGAGCAAGAGATCCAGGAGGAAATAAATAAAAAATGAGAAAAAATTTAAATGCCTAGTACAAAAACACAGCCCAAGGATTGCCCAAAGTGCAGGGACAAAAAATATAATCTGTCAAACCATAAGGGAAAACTTCGGGCAAAACTATGCTCATGCTTTCTTTGTAAAGAATGTGATGGAGAAGGTCGGACTTTCCGTCAGGATGACAAGGGGATGGCTTTTCTTGCCGATTGTAGTTTCTGTTTTTCTTTGAGGAAACGTTTACGATTGCTTGATGACTCTGGTATTCCGGGGAAATTTTCCTATTCCACGCTCGAAACTTATCAGCCAATTGGTTTACAAAATAAAAAAGCCTTCTCGCGAGCCAAAGACTTTTTAGAGGATTTTTATACAACACCTAAACAACCTTATCGGGGCCTTCTTTTCATGGGGGGTCCAGGTTTAGGAAAAACTCATCTGGTGGTTGCGATTTTAAAACAACTTATTTTGGAAGAGGAAGTTGATGGAAAGTTCGTGGATTTTTTCCAATTGTTATCCGATATTCGTCATGGATACTCGCATGATCAGTCGGAAATGTCATTGATTGAACCTTATCTCAAGTCGAGAGTACTAGTTATTGATGAATTAGCTAAGGGCCGGAATAACGAGTGGGAGCAAACCATCTTGGATCAATTTATATCGTCCCGCTATAACGCAGGGGACAAGGTAACATTATTCACGACAAACTATTCTGATCAAGGTAATGCGCCTACTGATACAAATGAGCGAACTACCCCTTTTCAAAAACAGAGTCTAGAAGAAAAAGTGGGTGACCGTATTTTTTCAAGATTATCCCAAATGTGTGATTTTATAAAAATGGATGGAGAGGACTACCGTACAAAAATTAAGCCTCCACCAAGGGCCATCCGCAAAATAAATTGATTTCACCGTTTATATCTGAGTTATGATTCATTCTCACCTTTAGATATTTAATTCAAATCCTGTTCTCGCACCAATCATAATTTTGTTTTACTCGTTTAAATTTGCCTTTTTTATTATTTGAGTTTTGGCCTGATTAATTCATAAATTTATTATAAGATTCTCGATCCCACTCCTTGAGGTTATCAATTATTTGTTCTAGCTCGTGGAGCTTATATTCTTGCTGATCGATTTAACTGTTCATATTTATCCTGTTGTTCGCCATACGATCATGTAATTTTCTGCTCACAGTAGTATTTAAAGCTAATTGTAAGGATTCAGTTAATTAACCCTAACCTTCCCACAGTCGAGGTCCGATTAGACTATCATCATGACCACTCGCCAACCTGCAAACTCAATGGCCTTTATGTTTTTGACAGCCCTTGTCATTTTTGCATCTTACTATCCGGTTTTTGGGCTAAAGGGTTATGAGTCGACCACCATTATCATTTCCCTTTCTCTGGTATTTTTACTTTCTAGTTTCATTTCTTTCAGAACTCAAAATACAGAACGATACCAATTATCTCCCATATCGTTTTCACTAGTATTATTTTTGGGTTGGGTGGTCCTGGGCCATTTCTATACTGTGGATCAGGATAATAGTATGACAGCAATCCTGCGACATCTTGGTGGGGTAATCCTTTTATTGGGCTTGATTCTGAATATAAAAGAAGAAGAAGATTTGCAGCGGTTTCTTTGGATACTTTTAATTTGTGCCGGCTTCATTAGCCTCATAGCTATTGCGCAGCAATTTGAAGTATTTAGAGCGATAATTCCGAAAGCGACTAGAAATATGTCCACGGGATTTTACGGACACAGAAATATATTAGCCACTTACCTCCTGCTTCATTTTCCTCTCGCCATTTATTTTTATTTTTCTTCACAAACACGAAACAAAAAAATTATTATAGGGATTCTGCCCATACTGATTGTTCTGGCATTAATATTTTCTAGGTCAAGAGGAGGACAACTAGTTCTGATAGTACAACTTTTTTGTATACTGATATATCTTGTTCAAAAAAAAGATCACGACCAAATAAAATTTTTTTTGGTTGGCGGAGTATTAACCACAGTTTTATACTTTGGTCTGTTATTTTTATTAAAAGTATCCGCGGTAGAACAGTTTTATAGTACCCCCCCATCTATCGCGAATGCTTTTACAGGAAAGTTGGGCGCATGGGATAATTTTGTTAACAGGTTAGTTTATTGGAGAACGGGATGGGAGATCTTTAAAGATTATTGGCTTACGGGAAGTGGCCCGTGGACTTTCGAACTACTATTCCCATTGTATCTGACTTCTGAAGGATTTTGCCTTCCTTCTTTAACCCCGGCCCATGCCTCAATTCTAGGCACTTGCCAAACGCAAGGAGCCTCTGGGCTGGTCAACGGTTTTGTTGATTCTGTTAATCCTCCGCACTCACACAATTTTATTATTCAGACGGCTACAGAAACCGGAGTGATTGGATTAGGAATTTTTATAATTTTTCTAATCGCGATATATTCTCGAGGAATTAATCTTTTACGAAATTCTCCTCCCGAAACCAGAAATTTTGTGTTCTTCCTCCTTCTGTCAGTCACCGGATTTCTGATTCATAACCAGATCGAATATAACTGGATTCAAATACATTTTATCTATCCGTTTATTTTTCTGGTGTTCGCGTTGGATTTTTTGGACAGGAAATATAGCCTCAAAAAAAGCTCGTTGAAAAAAGTCAACTCACTAATTCAAAGTAGTGTGCTGACTGCCTTTATTCTTGTGGGAACCTTAAGTACTGTGAGCTATTACAAATACCAGGCCCTTATCTATGAAAAAATAATTCCGGGCACTGGTGTGGCAAATATTCGCGTGTTAACCAATGAGGCAAAAACCTATTGCCCAGGTTGTGGATGGCCGGGTCTTGAGATGACGAAGAACCTTATTAGCCAATACCGCCTAACTCCAAACCACACAATTTTAGAGTCCGCTGAAACAGAGCTTAAAGAGGTGGCACTCTTAACCCCTTTTAATTTAAGGCAATTTATCTACCTGGCTGAAATTCGATCTTTCCAGAAAAAATGGGATGGTGCCAAGAAGTTTTACGATCAGGCATTTAAGAATATAAAGATGAAACAACTGCATGCGTGCAGGGTGATTTCATCAAACCCAGACAAATGTTAGAGCAGTCGCTACCTTTCTTTAAGGCAGAGGTGCCTAAGGATTGAAAAAAAGAAAACAAGGGTTAAACCCTTCAAAGTTACCGACGTTATCAACCAAATTAAAAGCCTCTCTCATTTCCTGAGTTCCATTACTATCCAGCATTTTTGAAAATTAAATATGTCAGAAAGACCTAAGGTCGTCAGGAACCAGACGAAAATTTTAGTAAGAGTGTGTAGGAAACCAATCAAGCTAGTCTCACGCCAACTGAAAGATTCCGGAATATTCAGCCCATGATCGAGTTTACTTTATCCCCTATTTTCAATAGGAGG
>JALPWY010000007.1 GCA_023271875.1 Nitrospinaceae bacterium
CCCAAATAAAAGAGCAATATACACAAAGTTTCGACTTGCAAGATGCTGGATCAAATCGTAAATCCATGTTCCATGAAAGGTGGAGCCTTTTCCCTCTTTCGGGAAATATATAAAGTAAAAAATTAAGCTTCCCCCAACGCCCAATAAAATAAAAGGTATCAGTGCATGCAAGAACCCACTATTCTTTGCGGCTCCAATCATGATTCCGGTAAAGGCAAAAACGTTATTTAAATTGTCACAAGTTGTGTCGAGCGTATCACCAAAATCCGACTCCATGAACTTCAGTCTTGCTACATCACCGTCACAACAGTCCCAAATGGCAGTCCCCACAAAAGCCAGTCCTCCTAGTAAACCACCCCAATAGCCACCCTGGGAAAATTGCCAGGCTGACAAAAGACCGATAACAAGGCCAAATAGGGTTAGTGCATTCGGTGTGATAGAGGTCTTCACTAGTAAGGAGGATATTTTAAGGGAGAAATAGGAGTTAACCCAAAAGTCCATAAATTGGCTGTAATTGTGCTTATGTAGATTGATAAAAGTTTTCTCAGTTTGGCGGGCGGTTGGTTCGTTCTCTACTAATTTAGCAAAATGCTTGGGGCCATCTAGAGTGATCACATTGCCCAACGTTTGGGTGTTAGGATTTTTAATGTGGTTTTTAAGTGCTTCCAATTTAGATGAGGGAGCGAGAAAGATATTACCCAGTTTAATTTGGGGACCTTTCAAGCCCACTATTTCATCTTGTTCAAACATCCTTTCTTGGTTTGATTGCTCAATAAAGTCCTGAATAGTAGTTGCCGTGACAACCATGTTACCGTTCATCAGTAAAAAATTTTGAGACCCAATAAGAGACTGAATATGTTGCCAATTTTTTTGGTCTTTCTTTTCTATTTGTTCATGCCAAATGATTTCCACCTGAAATCTGGAATCGTTGGCCATGTTCTCTTCGGTCTTCTCTCGAATATCGTCCATTGATTCTTGAGAAAGAATGGTAATTTGATTAAAACCAGCCCGTTGTAGAGTTAAAATCAACCGCTCAAGCATTTTAATGCCAGCAAAACCTCTTTGAAGCAAAGCAGGATATTGTCCGGCACAAGGGGGTAATAAAACTATTGCTAGCTTAACAAACTTCATGACATATTTTTCCTGGGCTAAATTTTTAATCTTGTTGGTATAAAATTTAAAGAACAATCAATAACTTAATAGACCTTTTTGGAATTAAGTTTTCGATTTCTCTTAATCTATAGATTGTTTAATTCTTCATTAAGGCTGAATTTTATCAGGTTTTTGTTGGGAGTTAAGCCAGCCTATTTTTGATAGAGTACCAAATTACAAGGGAGGGGGGACTGCTTTCCAAATGACCGCACGTATAAAATAACACGCCATGCCTCATCCTCGGTTAATGTAAGTGGGACAAATTGTACCATAATGTAAGGAGGTGTTTTTTTAGGGTAAGGTATTTATATTCTATAGGGTAAAGTATTTATATTCTATAACGATAGATGTATATATAAATAATATTTCAAAATAATGTAGTAAGGTATAGCCATTGAAATGGCTAACCCAAAACCTTTCAACCTGCACTCGAATATATCCACTGAAAGCGACTGTTAAGGAAAATATCTATGAAAACATATCGTGTAAGATTGCTAGTATTTGCAACTGCGGCAGGGTTGATATTTTTATTGAATCAGGGAAACTTGGAAGCTCAAGAAGAGGTTACAGAGGAAGAAAAGGTCGAAGAAAAAACATCGAGTGAAGAGCCGAAACCCGCGAAGAAGGTGAAAAAAGATCTTATGTTTCACCTAGAGCCGTTCATTGTGAACCTTGCTAAGAGTGGAGGGAACCGGTTCTTGAAGGTGACGGTCTCTTTGGAGATGAGTAGTCCTGAAGTCCGACCTGGACTAAAAAAAAATATTCAAAAAGTTACTGATTCCATTCTTTTGCTATTGAGTACAAAAACATTTAAAGATGTTTATTCTGTTCAAGGAAAATTTACTCTTAAAGGCGAGATCACAACGCGTGTAAATCAATTTTTAACAGAAGGGCAGGTAAAGGGAGCCTACTTCACAGAATTTATTATTCAGTAATCATATATGTAAATATTTGTTAATTTGAAGCGCAACGAAATCCATTGCCCGCTGCTTGTAGTTGAAAATGCGATTCCCTGCGGTTGGCTGATCTCATTTCCGAAACTTTTTGGTTCCAGGCCCCACCCCGATATATTTTATTAGTGATGGATGCTGCCCCGGCGCAGGTGCCAGCGCAGGTGTCTAATTCAGGGCGAGGTCCTAGCGGATCTTTCTTAGGGCTGATCATGTAGTATTTTTTATCGATATCGAACCAATCTTGAACCCACTCACTCACATTGCCAGACATATCATGTAGACCGAACGGATTAGGGGGAAATGATCCGACTGGAGCGGTATGCCTGAACCCATCCGAGACACGCGGTTCCCGAATATTCATTTCACATGCGCTATCACAGAAATTTCCCTCTCTCCCAGTTACTCTGTTACCCCAATAAAACTCTGTTTGCTTCCCTCCGCGGGCTGCATATTCCCATTCGGCCTCACTGGGCAATCGAAGTCCTAATTTTTTGCAATATCCTCGTGCATCTAACCAACTTACACTGTCTACCGGATGGTCAGCACCTACATTTTCAGAAGGGTTGACTTTCATAACAGCTTGATAATTTTTTTGCTTCACCTCGTATTTACTTAACTTGAATGAAGATATACAGACCTCGTGCACTGGGAGTTCGTCTGGATCTCCTACCTTACTCCCCATTTGAAAACATCCAGCTTTTATTGAAACCATTTCTTCTTTCGGTTCGACATTTATTGAAGAAATAATTTTTTTCTTAACCTGGGATTTTAAGACCATAATTTTTTCCCTTGTAGCCGCAGGAATCCCAAAATATTTGATCCGGTTTTTGCTTTTTGGCAGAAGTTTCATTTTACCTGTTTTCTTAAAGTACACACGGTAATGAGGAACAGGTTCAGCTGGATCTCCTTTCACAAACTTACTAAACTCATCGTTTTCCTGCCGTGCGGATTTATCTATGATCATTACTGTTTCGTCAACCAATTCTGCACTATGGGGTTTGGTATCTCCGTCCATATAAACGAGAATGTCGCGGCCTTTTGCAACGGGTAGTTTTAGAAGATCATTTAGAAGGGATAAGGCTTCGTTTAACTTATTTAATTTTATCTTTACGGTTGCTAAATTCCGGGTCGCCAAGAAGTTGCCTGACTCAACCTCCAGAACTTTTTCAAAAAAACCTTCAGCAATCTTATATTGACCCGTAACTAAAGCCTTATTCCCCAATTTCATTAGCTTCGAGGTTTCGCTTGCTTGGCTTGAATTGAAAATTAGTAAAAAAAATAAAAACTGAGAAAATATGAAAATTACCAATCGTTGGGTCAGTCTTGGCATGGGGCAGTTTTTCCCTCCATAGTGCAATTAAGAGTAGAGCGGAATATAGTGCTAATTAGAATATATTTTAGAAACAAAATCAATATTCTGTGCAAACTAAACATATTTCAATTCGGATTTAGCTCTCGAAGCCAAAGTTGTTTTATAGTATAATGGCCAAGAAATTAGAGGCAATAATATAGCCTTTCACACACCGATTACTTTAGCACAATGGAATGATTCCGACCTTGCCATTGACTGACCAGTTAGAAACCCGTAATAAACAAGTGCGATTCAAGTCTCGACCTTTAAAACAGATTTTGGAAGGTGGGCTATCTTGCCTCTAAGAGATTAAATCTAGAGAGTTAAATATGATTTCAAATTGTCGTGTATGTGAAACCATCATTCAACCATTTATGTCTTTTGGGAAAATGCCGATTGCTAACGGGTTTCTGGATCCTGAAGACTTTACTATGGAATATTTTTATGAACTTAAGCCCGTCTTTTGCGAAAACTGCTTAACATTTCAGATTACTGAACAACCAGACCCAAAAAAAATGTTTCACCAAAATTATGCTTTTTTTTCTCGAACCTCAAAACGCATGGTAAGCCACTTTAAGTCTTATGCTGATTGGATTATGCATGAGTACCTTTCCTCCCCAGACCCTTTTGTTGTTGAAATTGGAAGCAACGATGGCGCAATGATGGAAAATTTTTCCAAAAATAAAATTCGTCACTTGGGCGTAGAACCTTCTGAGAACGTGGCTAACGAAGCTCGCAAACATGGCATTAATACATTATGTTCATTTTTTAACTTAACCACCGCTGAAAAAATAACCTCCAAATATGGACTCGCTGACGCTTTGATCGCTGCCAATGTCATGTGCCATATCCCTGATCTCCATGGAGTTGCTCGAGGAGTCGATCACTTACTTAAACCTAAGGGTATTTTAGTTTTCGAAGAACCTTATTTAGGCGACATGATTCAAAATACCGCCTATGATCAAATCTATGATGAACATGTATATATATTTTCTGCACGCAGTGTGAAGAATATTTTTAACAAACACGGTTTCGAACTCATTGATGTAAAAAAGCAATCAACGCATGGAGGTTCGATGCGTTACATATTGGCTCGAAAAGGGAAACGGCCTGTCTCCCCGAATGTTGATAGACAATTGGCTTATGAAGACAATATTAATCTCCACCTTCAAGGCACCTACGACCGGTTTCGCGAAAGATGCGAGCTTTCACGAAAAGATTTAGTCGCCATCCTACAGCAACAAAAAAATGCCGGAAAGCGAGTTGTTGGTTATGCGGCAACATCCAAAAGTACCACTGTTTTAAATTATTGTGGAATTGGTCCTGATCTAATCGAATTTATTTCTGATACCACCCCTATTAAGCAAGGGAAATACACCCCCGGGGTACACATACCTGTTCGTCCCTATGAAGATTTGCAAAAATGCTATCCGGATGGGTTACTACTTTTTGCTTGGAATCATAAAAAAGAAGTTATGGAAAAGGAATCTAATTTTTTAGACCAAGGTGGAGAGTGGATCACCTATGTTCCCCAAGTCTCCTTAATCCGGAAATGATCCTTTGCAGTAATCCTAAAGCTCAATACCTGACACATAAAGATGAAATCGATTTTGCTGTCCGGCGAGTCCTTTCAGGGGATCAATTTGTTTTAGGAAAGAATGTTCGTGAGTTTGAAAAAGAGTTCTCTGAATATATCGGCTCTCGGCATTCGGTAAGCGTTGGTAATGGAACAGATGCCCTTTGTCTGGTGATGCGTGCTATGGGGTTGGGCCCTGGAGATGAGGTGATAGCACCCTCTCATACTGCCACAGCAACGATTGCAGCTATTACTATGGCAGGAGCCATTCCCGTTTTTGCTGATGTGGAGCCGGTCCATTATACACTCGACCCCCTTTCAGTATCTCAAGCGATCACTCCTAAAACCAAAGGGATCATAGTAGTTCATCTGTATGGGCAGCCTGCAGATATGGACAGGATCGTAGAGATTGCCCGCCAAAATAATTTAAAGCTTATTGAAGATTGCGCTCAGGCATCTGGGGCAACTTATAATAATCGCCGAGTGGGGAGTATTGGAGATGCGGGATGCTTCAGTTTTTACCCAACAAAAAATCTGGGAGCATTAGGCGATGGTGGTGCCATTGTTACCTCAGACTCATTTCTGGCGGATCAAGTAAGAAGGCTTCGACAATACGGATGGGATGAAAACCGAGTCAGCCAATGTGCAGGCTACAATAGCCGCTTAGACGAACTTCAGGCGGCAGTTTTAAGAGTCAAATTAAAGTATTTGGAAGCGGACAACGCAAAACGCGTTTCCCTAGCCCAAAAATATAAAGATGAATTAAACCAGTTGTCCTTGGAACCAGTTTCCCTGCGGGCAGGGTGTTCGCATGTTTATCACTTGTACGTCATAGGTGTTGAGCGCAGAGACGCTTTGGTTGCTTACTTAAAGTCGCGTGGTATTATAGCTGGAATACATTATCCGGTACCAGTTCATCTCATGCCCGCCTACACTCTAGAAACCAGTCTGGAGTCAACTCTGACAAATACTAATCGTATTGCAAAAAGAGTGCTCAGCTTGCCAATGTATCCGGAGTTAGTAGAGTCAGACCAAAATCAGGTTGTTGATGCCCTTAAGGAGTTTTTAAGACCTTGAATTGATGAGCAAAGGAAATTATGCTAGTGTGAACTACTTACCACGCCCTAAGGGCTTTTAAAAATAAATAGTTAAAGAACATTATGATCAACGACAAGAGTATCTTGAAAAGCAGAGAAATTCAAGAGGGGGAAATCTAGAAACCTTCTCGGAAATGTTGTGCAGAGCCTAAAGAGTGATCCGTGGGGAACTCTGACAACAGAGGGTTTGAGTAGAAGTAGCAGATTTTCTGCCTGATGTCGCCGAAAAAGATGAGATACCGGGATACTTGTATGTAAGTAACCCTTAGTAGACTAACTTCATCTCAGATAAAATTTCTTCAAAATGTTCTTCTACTTGGTCACCTTGACGGAAAGTTAGGCTCGTTAGATAGTTGTTTTCAGAACACAATTTTGATGAAGCTTCTGTCAGATCCATCTCAATTAATGCTCTCATCCATCTTTCATCTATATTATACTTTATAAAAAAAGTTCCTAATTTTACAAGATTTCGCAATTTCCTCTTCGTTTCGGGATCAAATTTTACGGACCCAGTTCCACCATACCAATCGAAATTACACTCTTCTTCTACCTCTATATTTTTTTCCTTACACACTCTCCATAATTCAGTTCCTGGATAGAGCATCAAAGGGAAAACAGCTCCAAATGTTCCAGCCCCAACTCGTTGAGTCAACTTTATTGTTTCTAGAGCGTCCCCTATGGGATCTTCTACTGGAAGACCGATGATTACTTCTAATTTTGTCCGGATCCCAAACGCCCTTAAACGATCCGTCGCTTTTTGCAACATTTCTTCCGTTTGAAATTGACGGTTAAACAATCTCAAAGATTCGGAACGGGCCGCCTGAACTCCCATAGCTACCGTATCTACCAAACTTCCTAGGGTATCCAAAACTTTATCCGATGCGTTGACAATTGTTGGAGGGGTTATGAATCCATAAATGGGCAAATCAATCTCCTGTTTATAAATCTTAGCGAACTCTGGGAAGAAATCATCTACATCCTTCCCATATATGAGGTCATCATCGCACATATCAACCTCTAAAGTTGGGTACTTGAGGAAAATTTTAGCCTCCTCAATTATGTTTTCAATCGGCCTTCTGGTAAGATAATAATCTGCATAGGCCTTTGGACCGTACCTCTTTCTCACTGCGGAAATAGAACAATAAGAACAGTTGTAGGGGCATCCAAAATGCGACATCAACATTTTTCTATGTCGCTCCCCTATCCTTGGAATGGACGAAAAATACTCATCTCTAGATGGCATAATATCAACCATTGAAATCATATCGCCTTCAATAACCTCCTTTTTATTGCTAGAAACTATCTTTTCAATCGTTCCATGAACTGGCCCAGTTATAACAAGGTCTACCCCGTCTAATTCAATTACTTCCGGCATTGCGGCCGGGTGATGGCCTCCGAACACCGACTTAGCTTCAGGTAAACATTCTTTGAGCTGTTTACTTAAACTGACAGCTTGAGTGAAAAAAGTTGTTAAGGGAGAAAAACATAAAAAATCAGGCTCGTAATCTGTAACGTCTTGAATAACGCTATTCTCAGCACAATCAAACCACCTAAATTCATGGCCTACCTTTTCTATTTCGGCAGCAACAAACTCCAAACTATACTGCTCATCGTTTCCAATGTGCACTAAAGCAAATTTCCTTGGCATTCTCAAAACCTCCAATAAAAATTGAACTCCCAATAATCTGGTTTTAAGCCTCAATAGAAACCAAAAAACCTGTGTTCAAATTCTTAGATAAGATTGCTAAAATATCTTTTTTACCTCCTTTTTAAGGAGGCTCTATTTCAGTTTCTTAAGGGGTATACCAACCCCCTATCGTCAGTTATCGCAGCGCCCTTGAATCAGATAATGATTTTTATGATGTGCACCAACCATATGGTCTAAAATTCTATTACATTTTTTCCCTGACATCCATCTTTAATTTAGGTTTTCTCAACTTTTCACAAATGCCTTGGGAGAGAATAAGAAGAGCCCGATTGGTTCAAAGGGGAGATAATTTAGAAAGTCGGTTAATCCTCGCAATATTCAAGATATCCTCTGGGATTATTAGTGAATAAAAGTTTTTTATCAAGTTTACTATCGATTCGAAACCGGTTATCCTCTGACAAAAACTGGCGTAACGCTGTTTTTGGGTTATTCCCAGTTCCCTAAGATCTAGGTCTGTGTGTTTGACAGATTTGTTTTCTTAATGTTAAAAGCAATGTACTTCTGACATTACCTTCGCTGGAAATTCAATGGAAACAATGAAAGGAAAAAATGTACTAATAACGGGTGGTTTAGGCTTCATAGGAAGCAACCTAGCGCACGAATGTGTAAAACTAGGGGGCAAGGTAACTATTTTTGATTGCCTGGATCCAAGATCGGGTGGAAACCGTTACAACATCAAAGATATTGCTGAATCCATCCAACTTTCCTACCATAGTATCCTTGACTTTGATCAGGTATCGCAGGTTGTGCCAGAAAAAGATATTATTTTTAGTTGTGCTTCCTCTACATCGCACTCTTTTTCCATGCGCGAACCATGGATAGATTCTGATGTAAATAGTAAGGGTGTAATCAACCTTTTAGAAGCGGTAAGAAGATTCAATCCAAAAGCAAAATTCGTTCACTTGGGAACTAGTACTCAACTAGGGAAACTATCTTACCAACCTGCAGATGAAAAACATCCTGAATTCCCGACTGACATTTATTCGGCCAATAAAAGTGTTTCTGAAAAATACACTCTGATTTATTCCAAAGCATTTAACATACACTCAACGGCTATAAGATTATCCAACGTATTTGGTCCGAGAGCGTCTGTTCACAGCCCAGAATTCACCTTTAATAATTATTTTATCGGCCTCGCTCTACAAGGAAAGAATATAACAGTCTATGGAGAGGGAAAGCAGATAAGAAATGTGTTGTACGTAGACGACGCAGTTTCTGCAATAGTAATGGCAGCCCAATCTGAAAAATCTATAGGTGAAGTATTTTTTGCTGTTGGAGACGAACATTTCAGCGTGGCTGAAATTGCCGAGGCCACAGCAAAACATATAGGTAAAGGAAAAGTCGTTTATGTAAATTGGCCGACTGGGAAAAAAGCCATTGATATTGGGGACGCCATTCTTTCTAACAAAAAAATAAAAAAATTATTAGGGTGGACTCAAGGAGTTAAATTGAAATCCGGTTTCGCTAAAACCAAGACGTATTATGAAAATTGTCTAGAAGAATACTTAAGGTGAAGTTTTGAAAATTATTATTACAGGAGCACTAGGACATATTGGTTCTAGAGTCGTGAGAGAATTGCCGAAAGTCATTCCCAACCCTGAAATAATAATGATTGATAACCTCCTTACGCAACGATACACCTCCCTGTTTAATTTGCCAGCAAACGCGAACTACCGATTTTATGAATCAGATATCCTCTCGACAGAACTGAAATCAATCTTTGAAGGAGCTGATGCGGTTCTCCATCTTGCAGCTATCACAGATGCAACGAGTAGTTTTCAAAACCGGAAACAGGTTGAATCTGTAAATTATGACGGGACAGTCAGAGTTGCGGAAACTTGTAAGGAAGTAGGTTGCCCCATGATTCACCTTTCATCAACTAGCATCTATGGAACGCAAAATGAATTAGTAGATGAGGATTGCTCTTACGAGGATTTGAACCCCCAAAGTCCTTATGCCGAAACAAAACTTAAGGAAGAGGACTTTCTTCGGTCTTTTGGTTCAGATGAGGCATTTCAATTTGTCATTTTTCGTTTTGGAACCATTTGCGGAACTTCTCCTGGAATGAGATTTCATACAGCGGTCAATAAATTCTGCTGGCAAGCGGTGATGGGCATTCCCCTCACAGTTTGGAAAACTGCCTATGATCAAAAACGTCCCTATTTGGATCTGATCGATGCGATCAGAGTAATGGAATTTTTTCTAAAAAGTGACAAATTCGATGGACGGGTTTACAATGTGGTTACTTTAAACGCGACCGTTAGAGAAGTGATTAACTCGATTAAAACTTTTATTCCTGATTTAAAAGTTGATTTTGTGGATAGTCGAATAATGAACCAGCTTTCTTACGAAGTACTTAATACTCGTCTAGATGAACAGGGTTTTATTTTTAAGGGAAATCTTGAGCAAGGTATAAAAGACACCATTTCCTTGCTGCAACAAGCTACTCCTCGAAATTATACCATTTAGATTTTTAAATAAAGGCACTTTAGAAACTTTCTCGTTGTGAGTTTGCGTCCATTACCATTAACTCACCTTCCTCCATTTAGCGCGAATAAACTTTCTTAGAAGTATATACTTGTATTATTACGTCTCTCCTGAAAAGAATAGGTTTGAGAAAAGAAAATAAAATGGCTATTGGGAACTAAGTTGGGAGTAAAAATAGGGTAGTGATGGTTCCCGCAAAATTAATTGATTCTGTTTTTCCCCCTTTATGGTTTTTTGCTCAACAATATTGACGACTTACCCTCCTCAACGATCTTTCCATTTTCGAATTTGAACAAGTAATCGCAGTGTTCAACAGTAGTTAGTCTGTGAGCAACGATGATCAAAGTTTTATCTCCTTTAAGGGCGCTCACGGCATCCATGAAGTCGCCTTCCGTTATTAAGTCAAGCGAGCTTGTAGCCTCATCGAGTACTAGCACCGAAGGGTTATGGTAAAGTGCGCGAGCTATACCAACTCGCTGACGCTGACCGCCAGAAAGACGGACGCCGCCTTCACCGATCTGTGTATCAAGGCCTTCCGGCAAGCCCTTTACAAATTGTTCTAATTGCGCAGAACTAAGTGAACTCCAAATAGCAGCGTCTTTTACCTGATTATCGGATAAACCAAAAGCTACATTACGCCGAATAGTATCATCAGCAAGAAAGATTGTCTGCGGAACGTAACCTATCCGATCCTGCCAACCCCGCAGATTGGTTTGGATATCTACCCCATCAACCTTTACGACACCACTGACAGGAACAAGCAGGCCAAGAATAATGTCAACCAAAGTACTCTTACCTGCACCAGTACTGCCAATAAAACCGATGGATTCTCCCTGCTTGATAGAGATGCAGATCTCCTTTAGCACTAAAGATTCTGCGGATGGGTATTGAAAACTGACATTTTCAAGAACCAAATCCTTTTTTAAGAGTAATGGTGAATATTCTGTCTGAGGTTTAATGTCCTTTATTAAACCAAATTCTTTGCGCAGGTTATGTACGATCGGAAATGAAAAACGCACGCCTTGAATAGCAGCGAGCAAACGGCTGACCGATGGCATAATGCGAAAGGTGGCGGCAGTAAATAAACCCAATGTTGCCACTAGTGATTCCATAGACTTATCTTGGGTAATCATAAGAAAAACGATTAGAGTAATTCCGATGATCGCTAACAACTCAAGCCCAAACCGAGGAAAAGTCCTTAAAAGGAGCTCATTTTTAGTAATTCGTGCACTACCTAAATTGTGGACCTGGTATCTGTCAATGAATTCCTTTTCGCGCCCCAATAATTTAATATCCTTTGCGGCGCCAAGTCCTTCCTGCAAATATTGGATTCTTAACGCCTCATGATGCTGATACTCCTCACCCCAGCGGTTCATGCGTTTTTTGGTAAAGTGATAATATCCCAAGCTAGTCAGACCAAAAATGCCTGCAACACTAAAAGTACCCACGGGTTCAACAAAACACATCAAACCAAGAATACCTAATAAAACAAGAGATTCTGTTGCTATCATCATACACGATGTAATCGCCCCCACTAGTCCTCCAACTTGACCCATGGCATTACGAATCAACTCTGCCGAATTTCGCTGCAAATGGAATGCATAAGGTTGCCGCAGGTAGAGAGTGAAAAGGCGTAAAGAAAGATTTGTATTAACTTTGAGGGTGAAATTTGACTGTTGCCATGTAAGAAAACTAAGAAATAAGACCTTGATCAGAACTACCCCCAAGAAAACTAACATAGCGAAAATAACAAGCTCTCCTTGATCTGGATTTCCCAGACGGTCTAACCAAGGTTCCAATATCGGGTAGTCTGACGCCAGATTGTCATTAGTGATAAGGGTCAATATAGGGAAGACTAAGCCTAAACCGATAATTTCCAACACCATACCAATGAGCATAAGGCCCAGCAAAAAAATCACCGCGCGTTGTTGAACAGGAGTGAACATGGACCAAAGTTTCTGCAAAGTTAACATGTCAGTCTGTAAATAATCTTTAGAGGTGTTTAATTAACTTGTTAAAAAAAACAGATTTGTTTTTCAACTCAGGATAATTTCTATTAATGTGATTTAGAAGGGGTTTTAATACAGGCCTACTTATAAGATACCATTGTTTGAGAAAGCCGCGCGTACGGAACAGTGCTTTAGGAAAACACAGCCAAAAATGTGGATAAAACCATATGTCACGCAATATTGTCATGGATGCTTTTATCCGCAGTGAAAAGAAATTCAAAGCAAACACACCTGCCGCCGTTTTTGCATGATCATCTTTAATTTTTTTTACTACATACTTAGCCGTGTCATCCCCATAAATGCTCCATTTATTTTCCCGGCGCAAATTATTAGATAGCGAAAATACGTCTTTTGTGCCTATCCAACCTTGAGCTGTTAATGTTTTATTTAGCTGTCCTTCATGCCGTCGCCAATAAAAATACGCAGTTTCATCAAACCCTGTTATACCGAACGGCACAATCCCATAGAGGTGGTGAAGCTCATAAGCTTTATGGCATCCGCCATACTTCAAAAGAGTATCTCTTTTAAAAGAAAAAATAGGACCAGGATATCCATACATGACACTTGATCCTTTTAGGACATCGAGGGCTAAAATATGGCCCGGCATATATCTGGGGCGGTAGTTTGAGGCTCTATAATTCGTACATCCTATGATATCACCTTTCGCATCTATTGACAGGACCAGTCCTGATGCAGATGAACAATCAGTATTGCCCTGAAACAAGGTCACCATCTTTTCAATGTAGTCCATTGCGAGAATATCATCGTCATCTTGAAGCCATATATAATTTCCTGTGGACATTTCAAGAGCTGAGTTATAGCAAACAGAAACTATCTTATGAGGATCCGAAGGGCTGTATTGATTTTCTTTAAAATGCAAAAGCCTTATCCTTTTATCTTTACTTTCAAGTTCATGCAAAAGCTCCCTTGTTTCCACAGTTGCCCCATTATTTATTAGAATAATTTCCAGGTTATCGTATGTCTGTTCCAATACGGCGGATGCAGATTGCCTAAGAAACGCAGGGCGATTATATGTGTGTAGGACAACAGTAAATTTTGGTGATCCAACAGATTTGATTAACTGTTTCAAGGGCAGTTCCAGGATATTTTAGCTTTTGGGAGTTTGTTAAAATGCTAGTTGAGCTTTATGATAATCTTCTAGATGAACAGCAAGAAAGCTATCCTAAAGTTAGTTGAAATTGTAATATGACCTTACCTACGTTTAATGATGTTTTTGAAGACACTAGATACATTATATATTTGAAGATACTATTATCGGTTCTTTTTTAAGGTTCTATTTTTAGATAAACTCAGCAGTTGACACCTATTATTTTTTTAATCCCATTGCAGATCCGGTCCACCTGATTTTCTTTTAGAATAGCCGAACCTGGTAGATTTATACCTCTAGACGAAATATCATATGCTATTTGATTGATAGATTCGTATTTAGATTTAGCATTTGGGTAGGCAGGTAGAGATGAAAGCGGGTAAAAAAATGGACGGGATGGTATATCCATTTCCGCCAACTTTTTAATCGCGTCGTCCTTGTTTAATTTGTGCGACCTCCCAAAAATTAAAGCTGTTATCCACGCGCCATTAACTCCACCGTCTGGTTCGGGATTAAGATAAATATCTTCAACTTCAATTAATCGCTCTCGATACATTTTTAGCTGATTTCTTTTCAATCCCACGAGCGCATCAATTCTTTGGAACTGAGCATAACCTAATGCGGCTTGGATATTAAAAGGCATATATTTATACGTGACTTCATAATTATAATACATAGCACCTTTTCGCCCATGATCTCTCAAAAACATACATCTCTCGAAAAGCTGCTCGTCGTCCAATAAGAGCATGCCTCCTTCTCCTGTAGTGATAGTCTTCGTTGAGTGAAAACTGAAAACGGATCCAACACCAAACTTCCCCGCTCGCGTACCTTTGTAAATTGAGCCAACAGCTTCCGCCGCATCCTCTATCAGAGTTATTTTATGGTGGGTGCATAATTCGACCAACTCGTCATAGTTTGGCATATTCCCGTACAGATCCACGGCAATAACGGCTTTGGTTTTGGAGGTAATTAGTTTTTCAACCGAGTGGTGATCCAGACACCAATTTTCAGAATCAATATCACAAAAAACAGGAGTAGCTCTCAAGTAACTGATTCCCGCCCCAGTCGCAATCCAAGTACACTCAGGCAGAATAACCTCATCACCTTCCGAAATTCCCAAAGCTGTGAGTAATAAATGAATAGCCGTTGTGCAATTGGGAGTCATGATCCCGTATTTTCGATCATGATAGGCAGCAAATTCTTTTTGGAATTTCTCGACATAGTCGTACCTATTTTCATACCAACCATTCCGCATTGCGTCTTCCACAATACTTATTTCATGGTCGGTGATCCAAGGTCCTGCCATATGAATAGATTTCATCCTGAGGCCTCACTAGCCTTTAAGGGTCTTGCCGGAATGCCTACCACCTTTTGACCTCTCTCCACATTATTGATGACAAGAGCCCCTGCGCCAACGGTTGCGTCCGAACCTATTTGCACTCTCGGGAGAACAGTTGCACCCGCTCCCACCCATCCATTAATACCGACGTTAACTAGACCGCATAGAGTTGCACCTGGGGAAATTTCGACACCCGATTCTAGAAAACTTTCGTGATCCACAGTGGCATTGGTATTGACAATGCAATCTTGACCTATTTCAACCTCAGGGGCAATAACCGATCCGGCCATAATTTGAGAACCGGCTCCTATTTTGGCATTTTTAGAAATAAAGGCAGTAGGGTGAGCTAAGGTAATAGGAGTTAAGCCTTTTGTTTCCAATTCATGATGCAGTTTAATTCGTACTCTTCCGTGAGGGTTTCCAATCGTTACACAAAACCCTAACTCTAGCCCTTTTCTGATTTGAATCCATTCATTAAGTTCACTCCCAAGGTATAAAGGGACATCTTGAAATGGTTTTTTAAGGTTAGGAGAGTCGTCGAAAACAGCGACTAGCTTGGAACCGTAATGTTCAATGATGGGGCGAGCCACTTTGGCCTGACCGGTTCCTCCAAAAAAAATTACTTCAGGGGGGAATTGATTGATTTCGCTTTTCATGCGCTGCATAAAGTTCCGATTTTTATTACCAATTTTTATATCTAACCTGAGTTAAGCGGTTTTTTTTTATGCACTTAGTCATGCCTGTCTATAGCATCTCAAAAATATGCTTTCTCAAACTTATATAAAAAAACCTAGTACATCCGTTTAAAAACAAGCTGAAATAAATGCTCTAGTTGAAATTTTTTATTGAAGTTCTTCATAGGCAGCGGTCTAGCTTTATCGCAAATTGCTGCGTATTACTTGGACTTGAAAATTAAACGAAACCCAAGTTGTTGGATGATTGAAAAAAGATCTTTAAGGTTTTGAAAACGACTTGGATTGTCTTCTGTTAAATTTTTGATTTGGGAGTTTGTTAAAATACTAGTTGAGTTTTGTGTTAATCTTTCAGTTGAATAGGAAGAAAGCTACCCCCTAAAGTTAGTTGAAATTGTAATATACTCTCACTGACGTATAATGGTTTTCCAAAGACGCGAGTTACATTATATACTTGAAGATGGTATGATTAGCAACGGGAGTTATGATATTCAATGGGAATCCGTTTTTAATCTCATTGGCGAACTTAAGACCGAGAATACGGACATTTTTATCTCGGTTACCTCCTGTAGCAACAAGGTTTGAACTCCAATAAAAGAATGCGGTTTAATAACTTGCCTGCAGATAGCGGGAAGCCCGCCCTTATTCAACTTACGATCAACATGCCAGATAAATACGCTATAGATGGTCATAAACTAGCCTATCATCCACAAAGAATTGCCCAGTTGCTTGATGTTGGGGAGGATTGGGAGAAGGCTAAGAGTGTTTACCCCATTTATATGGAAGTGTCTCCCGTTGGGGCCTGTAACCACCGTTGCACTTTTTGCGGTGTTGATTATATTGGGTACAAGTCGAGGTCGTTGAGCTTGGAGATGCTTAAAGGCCGTCTCCCCGAAATTGGTAGACTTGGAGTCAAGAGCATTATGTATGCTGGGGAAGGTGAACCTCTTTTGCATAAACATATTAATGAAATTGTTCAATGCACCTATGATTCAGGGATTTCCATTTCTTTTACCACTAATGGTACGGCAATGGATGAATCCTTCATTGAAAAATCACTAGGCAAATTGGAATGGATCAAGGTTTCTTTGAACGCTGGTTCGTCTCAAACTTATGCAGAGGTTCATCAAACCAAGGAGAAGGATTTTCACTTTGTGGTCGACAATTTAAAGAAAGCTGTAAAATTCAAACAGGACAACGATATTTCTTGCACAATTGGGGTCCAAACTTTATTGCTTCCTGAGAACACCGATGAAATGTGCGATCTTGCCAAGCTCTGCCGAGATGAAATTGGCGTAGATTACCTGGTGATCAAACCTTATTCTCAACATAGCTTCAGTGAAACACGCCAGTATGAAAACATTGACTACAGCGATAGTCTCTCCTTGGGAGAGAAACTGAGTCTCCTTGGCACGAACGATTTCAGTGTTGTCTTTCGTGGTCATACTATAAAAAAGTATGCTTTAGCAGATGATGAACGTTATAGCAAGTGCAATTCAACGCCCTTTCTTTGGGGATATGTTATGGCCGATGGTGCTGTTTATGGGTGCAGTGCTTATCTTTTGGATGAACGTTTTGAATATGGCAATCTCAACGAGCTTACTTTCAAAGACATCTGGCAAGGTGAAAAACGCAGACAAAACTTTCATTATGTTTTAAAAGAGCTAGACATAAAAGAATGCAGAAAGAATTGTCGCATGGACGAGGCGAATCGATATTTGTTTGCTCTTAAGGAAAATCAAATTCCTCATGTCAACTTCATTTAACCTTATTCAACCTCGTCAATTTCATTAGGAATACATCATGAGAGCTCTGGTTACCGGAGGAGCGGGTTTTATAGGGAGCTATTTGTGCCAGCGGCTGCTCGTCAATGGTCTTGAGGTCGTCGGAGTCGATAATTTGGTTTGCGGTCGATTGAAAAATCTTGATGAGTTCAAAAATGAACCGAACTTTAATTTTGTTCAGGCAGATATCAGAGATCGAAAGGCTCTTTTGTCTGCTATGAAAGGTGTGGATTGGGTGTTCCACCTGGCGGGGCTTGCTGACATTGTACCTTCAATAGAAAACCCCTCTTTGTATTTCGATATAAACGTTAATGGGACCCTCCACGTCTTGGAGTGTGCCCGGGAAACAGGAGTCGGCCGGTTTCTTTATGCTGCTTCCTCTTCCAGTTATGGCATTCCGGACAGTTACCCCACCGGGGAAACGGCCCCGATAAATCCGCAATACCCTTATGCTCTAACGAAGTACCAAGGTGAAGAGCTTGTTCTACATTGGGCGGAATTGTACAAGCTCCCCGCGCTTTCGTTGCGTCTATTTAATGTATATGGTCCTCGCTCTAGAACCACTGGAGCATATGGTGCTGTTTTTGGAGTTTTTTTAGCGCAGAAACTAAATGGAAAACCTTTTACCGTAGTTGGGGATGGTGCTCAAACAAGGGATTTCACCTATGTTACTGATGTGGTAGATGCTTTTATCTCAGCGGCTGAATCTGATCTTTCTGGCGAAGCTTTTAATGTTGGAAGTGGAAATCATTATAGTGTAAACCAACTGATAGCCCTGCTGGGAGGGGATGTGGTGAACATACCAAGACGGCCCGGCGAACCAGATTGCACTTTTGCGGATGTTAGTAAAATAAGCCGCATGCTTGGATGGAAGGCAAAAGTTTCTCTGGAAGAAGGGGTCCAGCAAATGCTTGACAGGTTGGAGGATTGGCGTGATGCCCCTGTTTGGAACCCTGAAACCATTCAACAGGCAACCTCAAAGTGGTTTCAATATCTCGGAGATAAAGTAACGAATGTCTAAAAATGTTACCCTTATGGAACAGGTGGGGCAGTTTCAGGGTCTTGTAGAAAAAGCAGAATTTTTGGATCATGAGGGAAACTCGTTGGATTGTGAAAAGGGAATCCAGAAAAACCTTGGAATGCTGGAAAGCTTGAGGGACCGAAGAGGAAATTTATTTCTCGTAGGTAATGGTGGAAGTGCTGGGGTCGTTAGTCATATCCTTACCGATTTTATTAATGTCAATAAGCTTAATGCTAGGACTCTGCATGAATCATCACTCCTGTCATGCATGAGCAATGACTATGGATATGAAAATTCATTTTCCGAGCCGCTTTCCACCCTGGCCCGGGAAAGGGATTTGTTGATCGCGGTGAGTAGTTCAGGACGTTCTCCAAACATCCACAATGCCGTTAAGAGTGTTAAAAAAGCCGGAGGAGAGGCGATCACTCTTAGCGGATTTAGTGAGGATAATCCCTTGAGATCAATGGGAGATCTGAATGTCTGGCTCGATTCTACGAATTATGGTTTAGTGGAAATTGGTCACCTCTTTTATCTTCATTATCTATCCGGGCATCTCAAATTAAAAGGGCCGTAAATGCAAGCTACTGACAAGAAAATTCTTACTCTTGACGAATTGTCTGCAAAGTCAAAAGAATGCAGAGACTCCGGGAAAAAAGTAGTTCTGTGTCATGGTACTTTCGATTTGCTTCATGCAGGGCACATCAGGTACTTGAAAAGTGCTCGTAATGAAGGAGACGTTCTGTTTGTTACTTTAACCGCAGATGAGTTTGTCAACAAGGGCCCCGGTCGACCTGTGTTTTCACAGGATTTGCGAGTTGAAAACTTGGGGTATTTGAGTTTTGTGGATTTCGTTGCCGTGAATAATGCCTCCACCGCTGTTAACGTGCTTTCTAAAGTCAAGCCGCATGCTTATGTCAAAGGTCCTGATTATAAAAATATGGAAGATGACATAACTGGGAATATCCACGCCGAAAAAAAAGCCGTCGAGGCTCATGGTGGAAAAATAGTTTTCACGGATGATGTTACTTTCAGTTCCACCAGTCTTTTAAATGAGCATTTTGGGGTTTTCCCCACCGAGACCAAGGACTACCTCCATAGTTTTAGACAAAAGTATAGCCATGAAGACATCATTGGCATGCTTCAAAGCTTGAGAAATTTGAATGTATTGGTGATCGGTGATGCAATCGTGGATGAGTATCATTATGTAGAACCCCTTGGCCAATCTAGCAAAGGGGCGAACCTGGCTGTGAAATTCGGCTCGCAAGAACAATTTGCCGGGGGGGTTTTGGCAGTTGCTAATCATATTGCGAGTTTTGTTAAGAACGTCACCATTGTAACGGGGCTGGGGAAGCAAAACAGCCATGAAGAATTTATTCGCTCTAAATTGCAAAAGAATGTGAATTCTGAATTTTTCTTTTTCGAGGATGCCCCTACGATTGTAAAAAGACGTTATGTAGATGGGGATTTGCTAAAGCTTTTTGAGGTATATTTTTATAACGATGAGCCCTCCTCAGAATATATTGACCAAGATGTTTGCGCCTGGCTGGAAAAAAACACGGCAGAGTTCGATGTAGTCATTGTTCCTGATTTTGGCAATGGGTTTATATCTACAAGCATGATTAAAAAAATTTGCGACCACGCTCGTTTTCTGGCTGTAAATACGCAGGTTAATAGTGGAAACCGTGGCTACCACTCGATTAACCGGTATCCACGTGCAGATTTTGTTTCATTAAATGGTCCCGAGCTTAGGATGGCCACCCACAATCGGCACGATGCCTATGAAAAATTAGCTACGGAATTAGCTGGGGAAATTGGTGTCGACCATTTCGCTGTAACACTTGGAAGTAAGGGTGCCATTCTCTTTGACAGAGACCAGAACACTGTCCACAAATCTCCAATACTGTCCACGAAAGTGCTGGACCGTATTGGTGCCGGGGACGCATTTTTATCTTTAGCCGGATTATGCCTTGGAAGAGGTTTGAAATCAGAGATTGCCCTATTTATAGGAAGTGCTGCCGCCGCATTGGACGTGCAGGTAGTTTGTAATCGGAAGCCCATCATTCCTGTCAATTTATACAAATATATTAACACCCTATTAAAGTCGTGAAGTATCAGCATATTATTTTTGATTTTGATGGGGTGCTCGTTGAATCAAATGAAATACGGTTTAATGGTTTTAGAAAACTCTTTAAGGATTATCCTCAAGACCAGATTGAAAGATTAGTGAGCTACGCAAAAGCTAATGGAGGAGTTTCGCGATATAAAAAAATCGAATATTTCTTCAATGAAATACGTCAGGAGCCGGTTTCGGATGGGCAGGTTGATCATTGGGCGGTTCAATTTTCCGAATTGGTTGAGCAGGATATTGTAGAAGCCAAATCTGTCGAGGGTTCTTTAGAGTTTTTGCGGGAGTATTTCAATCATTTTGATTTCGCAATTGTCTCGGGCTCTGATCAAGCAGAACTGAGAAGAGTTTGTAAAAAACGGAAAATAGATCATTTTTTTAAAGCGATATTGGGTTCCCCCGCTGAAAAAAAAGATAACATAGCCGCTTTATTATCGGAGCTAAATTGGAGTCATGATAGATCCGTGTATGTGGGGGATTCTAATAATGATCGGGATTCGGCAAGGGCTAATAACCTAGACTTTGTGGGGCGTTGCTCAGGTTTGGTTGATTGGCAAAACTTCAATGTTATGTTTGTCTTGGACTTGTCTTCGTTGTATAAGGTTCTACACTAATCTTTGATTGTCCTAACTTAGGAACAACCATTTCTTTCTTCGGTTATTCATGAAAATAAAAGAAATTCGTGTTCACTTACTTCAGAAAAAACTAACCTCTTCCATGATAATCTCTAGGGGTGGTTTTGATGTCCGACACCACCTTATTGTTGAGGTTGTTACTGATGAGGGAATTACAGGTCTAGGGGAAGGGGTCGGGAGTGCTCGTATAATCCAGCAAATCTTGCAGGGCTTTATGATTGAGCAAGCTCTGGGACTGGACCCCATGAGCATAGAAGCGGTTCGGAGCAAACTGATAGACAGTCAAGTCTATATGGAGCAAAAAGGCTCCGTAATTTGTGCCGCCAGTGCCATTGAAATGGCCTGCTGGGATATTAAAGGAAAAGCCTTGAATGTGCCTGTATTTCAATTGCTGGGAGGGCATTACCTAGATAAGATAGAGGCTTACGCGAGTGATGTTTATTGGGAGGAAGATCCTGAAAAGATGGGAGAAAATGCTTCACGCATAAAAAGCTTGGGGTATGGTGCCATAAAGGCTCACTTGGGTTGTAAGTCTCCCCGCGAAGATATCTCAAGGATTCAAGCCTTGCGAGACGCGATAGGCCCGGATATTGATTTGATGATTGATTTAAACGGGGGATATAATCGACTGCAGGCATTTCAGGCGGCCAAATTATGGGAGCCCTTCAACCTTTACTGGTTAGAAGAACCGGTAAACCCCAATCAAATAGATTGTTTGGCAGACTTGCGAAGCAGAACCTCTGTGCCCATAGCGGCAGGAGAAAATGAATTTCGCGTGCATGGCTTCAAACAACTTTTTGATAAAAATGCAGTAGATGTTGCAATGCCCGATATTGGTCGTGTCGGAGGTATTCAGGAAACCCGGAATATTTGTGCTTTGGCCGAAGCGTATGGAATTCTGGTTTCGCCTCACAATTATTCCTCCGGAGTTCTGCTGGGGGCCACAATCCAATTGATGGCCAGCATTCCTAATGCGCATCTTTTGGAGATAGACACCTCTGACAATGCCGTATATCAAGAGTTGTTAGTTGAACCCTTACAGATAAAGGATGGGATTGTCAGAGTTCCTGAATTCCCTGGGCTGGGTGTAGAGCTTAACGAGGAAGTGTTGAAAAAGTATTCCGTCCATTAATTTTTTAACTATTATCAAGGTAAAGAGATGTCAAAAAAATGTGTAATTATCACCGCCTCTGGTTTTCAGGATGAGGAGGTTGTCTATCCCTATTACCGGCTTATGGAGGAGGGGCATTCAGTAGAAGTCGCAACAAAAGGTGGGGCTGTGGTTTATGGAAAATATGGGGTTCCGGCTCGGGCTACCATGGCAACGACCGAATTGAAATCCAGTAACTTCGATTGTGTTGTCTTGCCTGGAGGATTTGAAGCTCCAGACCGGGTAAGATTGCTTTTGGAAGTGCAGGAATTTGTCCGGGAAATGGACCAACAGAAGAAACTAGTGGCAGCGATATGCCATGGCCCGTGGATAATGATTTCCGCTGGAATCTGTAAAGGCCGTAAGATGACCGCCTTTTGGAGTATTGAGGCGGATATGCGGAATTCCGGTGCTGATTATCAGCATAAAGTTCCTGTGGTAATTGATAATAACTTTATTACATCGCCTCATTACAATAATAATGGGGATTTTATGAAAGCTGTGATCGAATATCTCAAATAACAGCTTGAATCAAAGAGCTTTCTTTTTTATTCTAAGGATGATCAAAAAAAACCATGTCTGTTTCACTTGCAAATAAGGTGTCTGTCTCTAGCAAGATAGCTAATCAGAGGTTTTTTGAATATTTAAACCGCATCAAGGCAGAGTTTCCATTTGACAATCGAGTTACCCTGATCCATTGCCCCACTTTTAATTTTGATTCATTCAATATCGAAGTAGCCAAAAACAGGGCTTATTACGCCTACCCTCCAACCGGACTGCAATGTCTAAAAGCTGTTCTTTTGGATTTGGGTATCCAGGTCGACATCCTTGATTTGAATTTTTTATTGCTGGAGCGGATTTGTCAAGGTGAGCCTGTGGATCCCTTGGATTTGCGTTCTATACTTGATGAATATTTTGACTCTCATAGGGTCTCCGTAGTAGGCGTTTCAGCTGGAGTTATCGTTTCCAATATTTTTGGTGTTGCTAATCATCCTTTCCCTCAGACCCTGAGTTATCTCATGGAGAAAAAAGACTGCATGGTTCTTGCCGGAGGGGTTATTGCCAACAACGAATGGAAAAATCTATTGAAAAGTAACCTTACCCATTTAGTCCTTGGAGAGGAAGCTGAAAATAAGCTGACTTATGTTTTAAAATATCTGATGGGAAAAGAAACCGGCTCACCCATGCAGGGGATTTATTTTAAATGTGATGGGGAAATTGGGGAAACTTCCGGTGAAAAAGATATCGTTATTTTCCAGAAGGATCTAATTCCTGCTTATGACCAAATAAAAATTGAAAGTTACAACCAAGTGGGATGTCTCAGCCCCTTTTCTCGAATGGTTGGCCCCGAACAGATATATGCAACAGTTCAGCTTGTTAGGGGATGTCGAGCTCAATGCACTTTTTGTGGAGTCACCCCATTCATGGGGTCAGTGCGCCAGTATCCGGTGGATAATGTGATTCGAGAAATCGTTTACTTGGTCCGGGAAAGAGGGGTCAAGCATATTGAGTGGCTTGACGATGACCTCTTGGCGGATCGAGAGGCTGTTATTGAACTATTTCGAAAAATGATCGATCTCGATCTTGGGCTTACTTGGGCCGCCAATAATGGCCTAATTGCTTCTTTTCTGGATCAGGAGCTCCTGAAGCATATGGTCGATTCTGGGTGTGTTGGTTTTCGTGTCGGCATAGAGTCTGGGAATGACACAATATTGAAAAAAATTAAAAAACCTGCTAGCAAGCAATCTTTGAGACAGGCATCGAAGCTGCTTGCTCAGTCTCCTGAGCTTTTCGTCGTTGGATGCTACATCATTGGGTTCGAAAATGAAACCGTGGGCCAGATATTCGACACCTTTAAATTTTCTCTTGAAATGAATCTTTCGTGGGCAGGATTTTCGGAATGTCAAGAGGTTAGAGATGCGAGCGTTGACGAAGAGTTTGAAGCGGATCATCAGGAAGGATCTTATAAGAGGGTAACGGATTTCGTCCCATCTAAGGAAACCGCGGATCGCACGATCAATGCCAGAGATGGTGAGCAGGACTCGATTTTTATTCTCCCAAAGGATTCAGTTCCGTCCTCAGAGAATCTGCATGAGATGTGGTACACGTTTAACTTGTTGACTAACTATGTTTTTAATAAGAACCTTTTGCCAGGGGGTTCTCCGGAGCGATTTATCAGATGGGTCACAATTCTTCAGCTCAGTTATCCCGAGAATGCGGTCATGAGATTATTTCATTGCTTGGCTCTTAGGTTGTCCTGCCAAGATGAAAAGGCTGTCGTTCAGTATTCTCGTGCTCGGGAAATATTGCAGCAATCAGATTACTGGACGCGTCGGTTCAAGCAGTTTTTTCTCGATGAGATCATGGAAAATCCACCCAAGAACAAATTGGAAGCTCAGCAAACCATTAAGCAGATGAGGGACAGATTTTGGGGTGTGGTGGAAAAATTATAAGCTATCCCAGTGATTTTGGGAAATAAGGACAAGCGTGGAGGGGAAAATTAACAATAAGAGAGTTCTCATCACAGGTGCCTCCAAGGGGTTGGGGTCAGTTTGTGCCAAAGAATTCGCTGATCGGGGTGCTCGGCTAATGATTTCTGGAAGAAATGTCAAGAAGCTGGAGGAGTTGCGGCAAACTTTTCCCGATCCCGACAGTCATCGGGTCTTCGCCGGTGACTTGACCTGTCCTGAGATTTGCAAGGATTTGGTGGGCCAGGCTATGAATTTTTTAGGCGGGGTTGATGTCATTGTTCATGTTGCTGGTGGCGGATATGGGTTTAGAGACCCTCTGTTAACTTGGGATCAAATGAATACTCTGTTTAAGGTAAATATTGCTTCTGCTGCAGAAATTAATCGTCTGGCTATCCCAGAGATGGTGAAAAAACAGTCGGGGTATGTAATTCACGTGGGATCCATTGCATCGCAGGAGGCCACCGGCTCAGTTGGGTATAATACGGTTAAATCTGCCTTGGCTGCTTACGTGAGAGGTTTGGGGAGGGATTTGGCTTCTTCTGGCGTTATTATCACTGGTATTTTACCAGGAGCATTTTATGCACCGAATAACGCATGGCGACGCTTGGAGGCTAATGAGCCCGAAGTGGTTCAGGATTTCATTCAAAAAAACCTCCCACGCAAAAAAATAGCCGAGGCAGAAGAAATAGTCCCACTGATTTTGTTTCTTTCCAGTGATTCGGCTTCCATGATGTCAGGAAGCTGTGTTCCAATTGATGCTGGCGAGGGAAAGGCTTATGCGGTTTAAATTGAAAGTTCCCCCGGAGTGCTGTAAAATGATCTGCTCTGTTAATTAGAATATACCTAATATACCTATGAAAACCAAAGCTTTGTCGAAAGAAGATTTAGACATCGAAGCCCAATTCATCCAAGCTAAAATTGAATTGAATGGGCTTTTTGATGGGCGGTCGATTAAGAAAATCTTGCTTGTTGCTCCTCCAGATATTGATGTTAATCTGTTCGATTACGATCTAACTAAAAGAGGCCGAAGTAATAACTATCCCCCTTATGGACTTGCCGTTTTGGGCCGTCATTTGCTTAACCATGGGCTGGAAGTGCGGATTTGTAATTTGAATCATGAAATTTTGAAGCGTTGCCAGCAATCTGCTGGTCCCTCCGAATTCGATTTTGAGGATACTTGGGAATCTCAGTTAGAGCAGGACATAGGCAGATTTAAGCCCGATTTAATTGGAGCCACTTGCTTATTTACCGTCACTCATCCTTCTCTGGTTCGAGTGTGTCAGAAGATTAACCAGATCCCTGCCTCTTGGCTTGGAGAGAAGGCTAGAATTCCCTTGGCCATCGGTGGGGTTCATGTGACTCATGATGTTGAAAATATATTAGATAGTATGCCTGAAGCAGATTTTGCTTTTTTGAACGAAGCCGAACGTTCTTTTGTGCATTTTGTTGAGATTGTAAATCAAAAACGCCCATTAGAGGACTTAAGTCAGCTCATAATCAATGCCTCTAAAAAGCGATTATACTTTAGTTCCCAATCGCTCCCCCAAGAGGAAGATTTAAACATAATTCCGGCATTTGAATTGATGAGCATAGAGGAAAATTCTCGGGTTGGGGTGTTGGGTTCTTGGTATGGGTTTGTTGGTCAGGAAACCCCAATTGCAACCGTCTTGTCGAATCGAGGGTGTAGAGCTGCCTGTACATTTTGTAACGTGCGCAATTTTAATGGTATAGGGGTTCGCCACCGATCTGTGGATTCAGTTGTTGAAGAACTAGAGATTCTTAAAAACGAGTACGGTGTTGGTCACATTATTTGGTTAGACGATGACCTATTGCACGATGAAAAGCGAGCTACTGCTTTGTTTAACGAGATAGTTCGCCGTAACTTAGGGATGACCTGGGATGCTAGTAATGGGATTATTGCTCACTCCTGTAAGGATGAGGTGATTTCTGCCGCTGCAGAAAGTGGTTGCATTGGAATGTACTTTGGGATTGAGTCTGGAAACCCTAAAATCCTCAAAGACATTAAAAAACCAGGGACCGTGGAAACATTTCTGCGTGCGGCTGAAGTCTTACAGAACTATGAGCAGATCAATACGAAGGGTTTTTTGATGTTTGGTTTTCCGGGTGAAACTTTGCGTATGATGTTTGAAACGATTTCTCTAGCAGAAAAAATGAATTTGGATTGGTACAATGTGGCTGTTTTGCAGCCTTGGAAAGCGACCCCTATTTACGAAACAATGCTGGAGCAAGGGTTATTGGGGGAGGAAGGGAAGCTCAAAACCAAAGACAATAAATATGCGCCCTATAATTTGGGCCCCTATTCTCGTCAACGGGCAATCGAAAAGGGGGTCATTGTTGATGATAGTGATTACTTTAATACATTAAATCATCTGAGCTTGGATAAGGTCCCTTCTCCTGAGACATTGGACGACATTTGGTTCTATATGAATTATCGGATTAACTTTTTCCGGCTGAGGGGAGAAAGCCGACCTCTCAAGTTAGAGCAAGGGCTCAAATGGATGACGTATCTTCATACTCTTTCTGCTCCTGATAATGGGTTCATTATGTACTATTTGGGTTTGTTGCAGTATCGAGTGGAAGGGGTAGTGGATCCTACCTTAATTGAAAAGTTGGATATGCGTTTGAAGGTCTCAGTCTATTGGCGTGAGCGATTTGATTTGTTCAATTTGTCTGTAGATCATTTGAGGCGAGGAGAGTTTCTCTTTAACTTTGATGAGGAAAGAATTCGGTGGAATCTTCCAGAACATTTTATCCCTGCTTTTAAATGATAGGTGTAAAGGATTGCCATAAAATATCTAAAAATCAGTGAAAATATGAAGCAAGTGGATATTTCTGTCGGGCTTAGTAAATGGCTATTGACCGAAAACTGGCTTGCCTAGAATTGGTTTTTTAATCTTAATGATACAGGAGTAGCTTAATGGAAAATGCCCTCAATTTGAATGCGCAGGTAATAGAAAAATATGAGGCTATAAAGGGATCATTCTATACTTTTTACCCGCATACCGGCATATGGGGTGAAGAAATTAATGCGGATGATTATAGAAAAGCTTTTACATCACTGAGTCTAAACAACCCTAGTGCACCCACAGCCATTTATTTTCATTTTCCCTATTGCCCCAAGCAGTGTTTCTTTTGCCAATGTTATACCGTTATTTCCGGCGACTATTCAAAAACGCAGAAGGTCGTGAGTTATGTTTTGCGAGAAATGGATTTGCTGTTCGATTTTTTTCGAAAAATTTCTTTCAAGCCTAACATTCGAGAGGTCCATTTTGGCGGTGGCTCTCCTTCCCATTTGCGGGAGCCGGAAATCAATATGGTGGTTGAAAAGCTAAAGGAAATGGTTGACATTAAATCTCTTGATGAGTTCTCAATTGAGATTGATCCACGCTTTGACATGACCCAGGAAAAAATCCGATTTTATTCCACGTTGGGTATCAATAGGGTTTCTATTGGCATACAAGATTTTGATCCCGTTGTTCAGAAGTCGCTGAACAGAATCCATTCTCCGGAGCAGGTTGAGGGATTATTCCCTCCGAAGATCAAGAGCCTTTTCAAGAGCGTTAATGTTGACCTGATATATGGCCTTCCTTTTCAGACTCGCGAGACTTTCCAGAAAACCATGGAAACTGTTAAAAAGATTTCCCCTGACAGGATAGCTCTCTGTGTTTTAGGTTACCGTCCTGATGTTTTTAAGTTTCAGAGTGTAATCAAGGAGAAAGACCTCCCGAGCTTGCAGGAAAGGACTCTAATTAATGAGGACGCGAAACAATTCCTGTTTAGCGAGGGTTATGAGCGAATAGGAATTGATCACTTCTCCAAACCTACCGATGATCTCGCTAAGGCCAAAGTGAAAAAGTCCATGCTGAGAAATGCTATGGGCTACACCCCGGGGCGATATACTGAGATGATATCGTTTGGGCCTTCGGCTATGGGGGCAGTAAATGAGTATTATTTTCAAAATACTTACGAGCTTGACAAGTATTACGATGCAATAGACGATGACGAGCTGCCCATTTTTCGCGGCCACAAGGCTAGTCAGGATGACCTTATTCGTCGTCATGTTATCAACTCTATCATCCTTTATGGCGAAGTCAGCTTTGTGGAACTTGAAGAAAAGTTTGGGGTTCAATTTGAGAGTTACTTTGGTCCTGAGTTGGCGTTGTTGGAGAAAGGGCCGGTCGAGGATGGATTGTTAGTCATTGATAAAGATAAAATTACTCTTACTAAGTTGGGAGTGCGTTTTCAAAGGCAGGTTTGCATGAATTTCGATACATCCTCCTTGTATAAACACTCCCGAGAGTTTGAAATGGTCGGCGAAGATTCATAGCTCATTTCAATGAGTAGCTATATGATTAGGTGCGAGTGATTGGTCGGTAGGTAATCTAGTTTTTTAAAGAGATTTTATTTTTAGTCTGTCGATAAATTGCATTATATTGGTAGACTTGAATGAGTTGTTGGTCACTTTTCATAATGCCGATGGTCTCGTCGACACGACAGATCAATCGAAGCCGAAATTTATAATGTTGTTAAGGTAGGCCGAGACTAGCCAGTCAGCTTTGGTTTTTGAATCCCTTGGGATTCACTGTTCCAATGTCTCCTTTGAAAAAAATGAGAAAATTATGAAAGCTGTTTATTCCAATCTAAAATTTCTCCGGTTCAAAGAGCAATTAGATGCTCTGGAGAACGGTCATATGGCGTCTCCAGTTCATATAAGAATCAAACCTATCAATGCCTGCAATCACGATTGCTGGTATTGCGCGTATCATGTGGATGATTTGCAGTTGGGCAAGTTGATGGAAATGAAGGACGTTATCCCCCGAGACAAAATGATGGAGATCATCGACGATCTGGCAGATATGGGGGTCAAGGCCGTTACTTTTTCTGGAGGAGGAGAGCCGACCATCTACCCTCATTTGGAAGAATCCATTAACAGGCTGGGCGAGAAGGGAATTAAGGTAGCCTCCCTCACCAATGGATCGGGTTTGAAGGGAGCCGTGGCTGAGGCTTTTGCGAGGTACGGCACATGGGTTCGGATCTCCATTGATGGATGGGACTCGGAAAGTTACGCCAAATTAAGAAACGTCAAGTTGGGTGAGTTCGATAGGGTGATCCAGAATATGCGGGATTTCGCCAGCTTAAAGTCAGACTGTGTTTTGGGAATCAGTTATATTGTGGATCAAAAAAACTATAAGCATGTTTTTGACTTTGTTTCCCTCATGAAAGATGTAGGTGTCAACCATGTGAAAATCATGGGGGTGATCGTAAGCAATGATGGACTGGAAAGTAACCAGTATCACGATGGAATACGCGAAGAGGTTCGGGAACAGATTGATCGTGCAAAATTGTTGGAAGATGATACCTTGAAGATCGTCGACCACTACCATGAAATGGCCGAAAGATTTGATAAGGAATATACGACTTGCCCGAGCCAGCAGTTTTTGATTGTGATTGGCGCTGACAGCAAGGTTTACTCTTGCCAGGACAAAGCTTATACGAATGAGGGGCTGCTTGGTTCTATAGAGAATAAACGGTTTAAAGAGTTTTGGTTTTCAGAAGAAAATTATAATCGGATCAAGAGCATTAACCCCAGTGTTGATTGTATTCACCATTGTGTCGAACATCAGAAAAATCTTTTATTACATGAGTATTTGGCGGCCGACGAGAAGCACGTTGAGTTTGTCTAATACAAATACCTACTTTTTAAGAGTTATTCCCAAGTCTCGATTTTAACCATAAATCCCCCCCCCCTCCTCTTGAAAAAAACCAGAATTATATACATTTTCTTTATACTGAAGCAGCTAGGGAAAGGATGAATTATTATGAGAGAGTTTGATATTGGATATCCCCATTCTCAAACGCCCCGCGTATTGCTTGCGGGGGCAAGGACTATACAGAACAAAATTGCGGCGTGGGAGCTCGATCAGGAATATTATGATGGGGCTCGGGGCAATGGATATGGAGGTTTTAGTTACGATGGCCGGTGGGCTAAAATTATACCTAGCGTGATAAAGGAATATGGACTCAATGCTCAATCCTCGGTTCTGGATGTTGGTTGTAAAAAAGGTTTTTTTATGCATGATTTAAAGGCAGCTCTTCCTCGAATCAACTTGAAAGGCGTAGAGAACCATCCCTATCCCATAGGGCAAGCCATGGAATCTGTTAAAGAGGACATGATATTATGCCCCTATGAAAAACTACCTTTTGAAGATAAAAGCTTTGATTTTGTGATGGCGTTTGCTGCCATTTATATGCTGAATTTTGGAGATGTTCTCAGCGCTCTCCGTGAAATTCAAAGGGTTGGCAAGGGGAAGAGTTATGTTACGCTCGGAGCTTATCAAACCAAAGAGGAAAAAGAATTATTTCTTGAATGGACATTACTTGGAACAACCGTCTTGCATGAAGACGAATGGCTGGAAGTGTTTAAGGAAACTGGTTACACGGGCGACTATTTTTTTACCTCTGCTAAATCGCTTCATTTAGTGAGAGGTTATTGAATTCCTTTCTCACCAGTGGTTTCTTGATAGAAGACAAGAGTAAAAAGACTTCCAAATTATGACCAAAAACGCATACAAGAAAGCGGTGATTGTTTTTCTCCATAACAACTTTGATTCATACCTCTTACAGTTAAGAGATTTTAAATCGTCTATAATATACCCAGGCCATTGGGGCGCTTTTGGAGGAGAGGTGGAAGAAGGTGAGTCTCCGGAAATTGCTGTTGGTCGCGAACTAATAGAGGAAATAGGGTATTCGCCAAAATCGTTTAGTTTCTTTCGAGAGGTTTGTATAGATGACCACAATCTAAATCTTCATATATTTTATTGCAATATGAACGTTTCACTTGCCAAACTCAATTTAATGGAAGGGGTAGAAATGGGCCTGTTTTCTGTTGAACAAATACTATCCAAAAACCTGTATTCCAAAAAGTTAGGGAAAGTTTTCCCCATAGTGCCCCCTTTATTAGGATTTTTTGGCGAGTTCTTTGAAAATGTTAAAAAAAAATATCAAAGTCCTTTGAGTCTTGCAAGTAAGAAAGAACTTTAAATTTGGCTATCCTGAATGATTAAAAGCTTTAAAATTAAAGGGTCCGATGAAAAACTGATCTCTGATAGTAGGACAACTAAACTTGAGTCAGAAATACGGGCAAAGCAGGATCCTTTTGACTATTCAAAGGTTATTGTCAAGAAACCCTGGGGCTACGAATATCTGGTCTTTGAAAATGAGTTTGTCGCGATCTGGATGTTGCACATAGTTCGCAAGCGTAAAACATCGATGCATAGCCACCCAAAAAAGAGAACCTCATTAATTCTACTTGCTGGAAACGCTACTTGTTCTCACTTGGAGGGTTCGGAAAAATTAAATCCTATGGAGGGAATTGTCATTGAAGAGGGAGTTTTTCATATGACAGAAGCCTCAAACGAACTGCCGATTGATCCCCAGTCTGAAAACGGAATTTGGGTGATGGAGATTGAGTCACCGCCAAATAAAGCTGATCTTATACGTATGAAAGATGAGTATGGGCGTTCTGGGAAAGCATACGAAGGCACGGAGAATATGGTCTTTGATCCCTCTAACTGCATCAAGTTTCAAGAACCAGAACCAGGGAAAATCATTCATGAAAGGTTTAATGATTGCATATTTTCTCTTGCTAGAGCATCTGCTCTTGACTTGACATCCTTATCTCAAGATGCGCTGGTGTCTGTGATAAGGCAAAAAGGTGGGGAAGTATCGACCAACCCCTACCTCAAAATAGGGGGGCTTGCGACGTTCAAGGATTTTTGTGAAAATACCGAAAATGAAAACTTGGATAACTATAATGTGTTAACCATTGAGAAGACATCTGTGACCATGAAAGTTTCCGATTATATTTTTTCAGAGTTGGCTGCATTAGGGATTAAAGATGTGTTTACCGTTTCAGGAGGAGCCGCAATGCATTTGTTGGATTCCCTAGGGACCAATAAAGACATGAATTATATTAGCACTCATCATGAACAGGCTGCAGCCATGGCTGCAGAAGGGAACGCCCGTATTACTGGAAAACCAGGAGTTGCATTGGTCACCTCTGGACCTGGTGCAACCAATACTCTGACGGGAGTCTGTGGGGCTTGGATTGATTCCATACCGGCGATATTTATATCTGGTCAGGTAACATCCAATACCCTTATTGAGGGTACCGGGCTAAGACAATTTGGGGTTCAGGAATCAGACATAGTCAGTATGGTCAAAAGCGTAACAAAATATGCCGTCACTATTAAAGATCCAAACCAGGTGAAGTACCATTTGCAAAAAGCAATTTATCTCGCAACTTCAGGCAGACCCGGTCCCGTCTGGTTGGATATCCCTCTGGACATCCAAAGTAAACGGATTACCCCAGATAAATGTTCTTTATTTAAACCTGAAGAACGAAAAATAACTGGAAACGATTTATTAAAAAAGCAAGTCAGTAATTGTGTCGAATTGCTGAAAAAATCCGAGCGGCCTGTTCTGATAAGTGGTTATGGAATCCGTCTAGCAAAAGGTGAGAAGGAGTTTTTGCAGCTGGTTCAAAAACTGGGGATCCCAGTCATTTCTTCCTGGACTACCAGCGACCTGATTTCCAGCTTCCATGAACTTTATATTGGGCGAAGTGGAAATTTTGGTGATCGGGCCGGAAATTTCACGGTACAAAATTCTGACTTGCTGTTGAGCATCGGATCTAGATTGTCCGTGCCACAGGTGGGTTATAATTTTTCTCTATTTGCGAGAGCAGCAAAGAAAATAATTGTAGATATTGATCCTGCCGAATTAAAAAAACCTTCGCTAGATCCTGATCTTCCCATTAAAGCCGATGCCAAAGAGTTTATGCTTGAATTGCTGTCTCAGTTAAAAGATTTAAAGCCTTTTGAAGTTAGTAACTGGCTTCAAAGGTGTCAGGGATGGAAGCTGAATTACCCTGTTGTTCTTCCAGAATATAAAGAGTGTAAGGATGTAGTGAACTCATTTTATTTTATTCAGGTCTTATCCGAGAAGCTGGACGAAAAAGCAGTGATTATTACAGATATGGGAACCAGCTTTACTTGTACTATGCAGACGTTTAAAACAAAACTAGGACAAAGACTTTCTACATCTAGCGGACATGCATCAATGGGTTTTGGTCTTCCAGGGGCTATTGGTGCCTGTGTAGGTAACAACCGAAAAGACACAATTTGCATCAGTGGTGATGGTGGATTGCAAATGAATATCCAGGAGCTGCAAACCATTGTACATTACAACCTGCCCATCAAACTATTTGTCTTAAACAACAATGGTTATTTGACAATTAAAGCCACCCAACAGAATCATTTTGGCAGGTTTGTCGGCGCTGAGGAGAGTTCTGGGGTGACTTGTCCTGATATAATTAAAATTGCTACGGCCTATGGGCTCCCAAGTATCCGAATCTCTAATACGGAAGAATTGAATTTAAAAATCGATTCCGTCTTAGAAGCTCTGGGACCTATGGTTTGTGAAATTATCATGGGGGAAAATCAGCCTCTAATTCCAAGGGTTTCCTCACTTAAAAAGCCAGATGGAACCATAATTTCGAAACCGATTGAAGACCTCTATCCCTTCTTGAGTCGAGAAGAGTTTCTGGAGAACATGATTGTTGACCCAACAGAAATCTTAAAATAAAGAGAAGAAGTTTGAACCAGTTTGGGAGGGCCAATGAAGGCAAAAAAAAAAGACACCATTAGTCACGATAAATATAAATGGACATCCACTGACTCTCAATTTATTGAGTCCTTTGTGGAATTCGGTTTTGTTATAGTTAAGAGCGTGTTCCCCTCTGACTTTATCGAGAGGATGTATGAATTTGTTTCTTCTCGGTATTGTGAATATAAAGAAGAGTTTATTAAGGCGAGTCCCAACTACCAAGTCCCATATATAGGGATAACCAAAAAGCTTATTAGGGAGCTTGAAGGCAGTTCTTTGTACTCTGAATTGACGCATACGCCAGCATTGCTGGAAGCTTTGGAAAGAATTCTCGGTCCTGATCTGTCAAAAATTTGTGCGACCGGATTTTTTCCGGTAGACCCTGATGACAATTCATCACCCATTTTCAAATCGTTGCATCAGGAAGTGTGGACGGGTGTCGGCCCAGACGATGTGGTTTCCTGGACCCCCCTGCATAACACCCGCCCAGAAGATACTCTTTTGGTTGTCCCAGGTTCCCATCTTTTTGGGATGCTTCCCAATAGAAATCGCAAACTATTACCTGTTGAAGGTTTTGAAATACCTGAAGCCATTCCATTACAAATACAGAAAGGGGATATTGTTTTTTTTCACTCCCTATTGTTACATGGCACCAGTGGGAGAGGTGAGCATATTAGATATGCAGTCCAGATCAATTATAGAAATACTTTTGCTCCTCTGACAATGCAGCAAAAGGGATATGGATTTGAGAATTTGAAGCAGGGGCCAATGACACGAATTAGGCAGACTTTAGGGAACGATTATTTAACTCCCCTAAGAACCTATGGGGGTAAAGCAACGCACTATGAAGAATATTAATGAAATTTCAATTGATTCAAATTTTCCAAGCTTAAGGGGACATAATAATGAGCGATGAAAATACCTTGAGATTGATGAAAGCTTCTAAGAGACGGTATTTAGGTCCTCATACCTCATCTGCATTTTCTTTGGATCCAAAGCATTTAGTATTTACCCTTTCAAGGTATAAGTTTGTTGCAAAAATGTTAAGCGGAAGAGAGTCCGCCTTGGAAGTAGGATGTGGAGATGGTTTTGGTGCGGCAATTGTTGCTCAGGAAGTGCAACGGCTTGTGGGCATTGATAATGAGCCGTATGTTATTGAAAACAGTGAGAATGTTGGGTTATCAGAAAAAATAGTTGTTCATGATATTCTGTCTTCTCCTTACCCGGAAAAATTTGAGGCTGTTTACTCTCTTGACGTTATCGAACATATCCCCCTTGAGGAGGAGCATCTTTTTTTTAGTAATATTGTGAGCTCCACTAAGGAGAATGGGGTTTTAATTATTGGGACCCCAAACATGTCTGCTAGCTCTTATGCTTCAGAAGTTAGTCGAGTTGGTCATATCAACTTAAAATCTTTTAGCTCATTGAAAGAATCCCTTAGTCGATACTATCGCAATGTATTTATGTTTGGAATGAACGACGAGGTGTTGCATACTGGGTTTGGATCTATGTGTCATTATCTGATGGCACTCGCTGTGCAACCTATCAACTGTGATTAGTTTTTAAGGTGGGACCGGATGTGATGTTCATTATCTGACCAGACACTCATTAAGGCCAATAGAACTTCTTGATCTTTCTCAAGGAGCTGGGTGGCTTTGGGATATTTTAAGTTGGTAGGTTTTTAGGAACAGGTCAAAAGCTCGCTCTACTGTTTGGACCGCTTTTGTTGTGAAAACAATTTTATAACAAAGATTATACTATCTTCTCAATCAACTTATACGCCAGAAATATTCATACCTCGATTCAATTTTAAGTACAAAAATTGAGCTAGAAATATAAATCCTGATTTTTTTTTAGCCAAGCAATTCCTATAGGTGTTTTGCTTGGGCTCCCAATAGTGCCTGATCTGGCCCAAAGTTTGTGATAAGCTTGGATTAGCCTTTCTGAATCAGGAGAATATCTGAACCTGCCCTCCAACCGGGCTAACATTTCCTGTGTGGCTTCAAGTATATCCTGCGGGCTATTTTCTTCTACTTCAAGACCCAAATCGGTTGGGTTATGCCAAGTGTGTCCAAATTTTAGAGCATCTTCAAAATGAATGTAGCTATTCGAGTTGCTATATTTATATTTTTTGGGGACATATAGGCAATTTTTTCCAATAGGGGTGAAAGTGTAGCATTCAGATGCATTAACCTCCAGAACGGGTCTGTCCAAAATATTAGCAACACCAAGAAGCCCCGAAACCCCAGATGCTATTGTAAATTTACAGTGTGCGAGAAGAAAAATATCCAGGAAATCATTTTGGTGGCCAGAATAGGGGTAATCTATCATTTTTTCATGAAAGAAATTAATAGGTTTTTTTACAATTGAGCCTATTCGGATTACGGTGAAGCCTTTTTCTATAAGATACTTCGCCGTTTCGATGAGGCTGTCTATGTCCGAATTACGCCAGTTATGGTAATCCCAGTTATTATGAGAGATAAATTGCTTCAGGTAGGCATCGTCTCTGGCAAAAATACAAACAAATTCATCTTTGTCAAGGTCCACGTTCATCTGGTTGAGGAGTTTGCGGCCTTTTTCGGTTTCATCAGCTTTGAAATAAAGTGATGATTTAGCATTGTTAAATTCATAATACTCGTTAGAATTCAGGGGTAAATCCTGATAGAAGGGTGTCCTTTTTAGTATCGGGAGCATGCCGTAATACAGCCAACTTAAAACTCTGTTTTCGTATATAGGTATAACCCTTTTAAACATATTTAACAGTTGGCGATTTGCAAGATTATTAGGGTTACTTATAAAACAATAATAGGGGCCATCGGGGTGGATACCCAATTGACGTCGTCTTAGAAATAAGTCGGTATTCATTGCCAAGTGACCTATTCTTCCATAAATCAAGCCACCCACTTTTATCCATAAAATTGGTTTTAAAATCCATAATATGAGGATTACTGGTACAGCAAAAATTAGACCCAGAAAGTGAAACCCCGCATATAAAAAAGCCGTAGTTACGCTGGAGTAATCCCTGTTCTTAAGGATAAGTCGGAGTCTGTCCAAAACATTTTTATTAAACATAGTTAGTTTACTTCATTAATCTCGAATAAGATGTCGAAGGCGGATAAGCTCTTCATTTTTCAGCGACAGATTCGTAGAGAACCTTGGGGACCAGGCAAGCTTTGGTTTTATCATCAGTTGCCCCGTTAAATAGCCAAGGTTTTAAAATTTTCTGAATCTTAAAAGGTCATCTAAAAAGAGCCTAAAAAGGTGATGAATAAATCAGAATATGGATTATAGCATTATGATTCGACCTTTCACCCGCATTCTCTGGATTTAATTGGTCAGCTACCTGTATAGCCCTATGCATCGTGATCCATGAACCCCTCACTCAAATCCGGAGAGTTTTTTTTAAGTTATTTTATAATTATCTAAGATACTGAGGGGGATGGGTGGAAAGTTTACTGAGGATTATTTGTTTGAAAAGAGTTTTTTTGCGTCCAGTCCGAATTTTTTGAGCTTGATAACTGTTATGACAATGTTGAAAATTAAATAATAAAGGGTGGAAGGATAAAAATTTATTGAAAAACAATATACTTTTCCTCTGGTTCGCACCGGTTATGCCAAAAGCTGGTAGCACATTAATAAATCTTAACACAATATTAACGGGTTTTTAATTTTCAACGGTTAGAATCAATAGCCTTAGATTATACTAGAGGTTGAGATCAATGCATGTAGTTTTATATACCTTTGATTTATTTGTTATTTCATAGTTTTGCTTAGGTCTTGATCAGTGTTTAATATATTAAAATGAGGTATTAAATAGAGATGCTTCACCCTGTTAAAGTTTACGATCCATCTGGAAAATTAAAAAAAGTTATTTCCCAAAAGATTCTAAATAGAAGGTCAGATGAAATATGTCTTAACCCTACTCTTTTTAGTAAGCAAACCAAAGGGAGAAAAAAAAAGGTCCAACCAATCTAGAAGAGATAATTTCCACTGGGAAAAGTAAAACTCTAGCCACTTCGCCGTATTCGCCTTCTCTCGCCTATTGATGTGAATCTTTAGTTTCTGTTATGCCCTTCATGTTTCGCTATGTTGAAACTGAGAGAATTTTGCTCGTCAGATGAATCCTTTAACATCAACGGGCGTATCCAGGTGGGAATTGTGTTTCAAGTGAGATACTGAAAGCCTTATCCCTCAATAGTAGTTTTTTTAAAATTAAAAGCCTTAGCTAGTCAAACTCGTGAGCCATTCGAATGGCTTTAATATGGGCATATATGTTTTGTCCTGATTGAAGGTTGAGGTGGAATAACGATTTTTTGGTAATTGATGCCAAAAGATGGCAACCGATATCAAGTTTGACATCAACCTTACACTCATCTTCGACGCTGGGTCGTGTTTCAATTACCTGGGCAGGTAAAACGTTGAGCACGCTAGTTTGTTCTTCGATTGGTGCGACTGCTAAGGTCACGTCTTCTGCTCGGATATGAATACGCAAGCGGTCCCCGGGGGAAACATCACGGCGAGGTACGTAGAGGGTATGAGCATTAAACTTAAGTACGGTTAGTTGGAACTCTTTATCTTGCCGGACTACAGTGGTATCCAAAACGGTGCCGACCAATGTGTGCCCAAGATGTCTTCCGAGGTCGTGACGAGAGAGCACGTCTTCTACTGATCCTGCAGCAACTATTTTTCCTTGGTCCATCAGCAGCATAGTATCAATGAGCTGTAGAACTTCATTTAGGGAGTGGGTGACGTAGAAGATTGGGATGTTAAGCTCGTATTGCATCCGTTGGAAGTAAGGAAGAATTTCTTGTTTGCGTTTTGTATCCAATGCTGCTAATGGTTCGTCCATTAGGAGTAGGCGTGGACGAGTCAGAAGTGCTCGTGCCAATGCTACGCGTTGTTTCTCCCCACCAGAAAGACTACGTGAACCACGACTTAGAAAGGACCCCAAACCCATGATATCAACGATCTGGCTAAAAAGGGCATCACCGTTTTGTGGAGTGTGGCGCTTAAGCCCATAACGGAGATTTTCTTCAACGTTCAAATGAGGGAACAGGCGCATTTCCTGAAAAACATAACCAATTTTTCTTTCGTGGGCCGGAATAAAAATCCCCTTCTTTTCATCCTGCCACGTTTCGCTTTCGATCTGTAAAAATCCTTCAGGCGCACGCTCCAAACCAGATATGCAACGCAAAAATGAAGTTTTCCCGCTACCCGACGGCCCAAACAGCACAGTGAATCCATGAATTGGGATCTCGATTTCAACTTTAAGCGTGAATTCACCCAACACTAGCTTGAACTTGGCAGATAAGAGGTTCATGATACGTGAATAGGTAATTTTCGGTTGATATAATAGACGATGAGTAAAATCAGAAAAGTAAACGACAGTAAGCCTGCAGATAATAGGTGAGCTTGGCTGTAGTCTAGAGTTTCCACCCTGTCATAGATTTCAATAGATAGTACTTTTGTTCTTCCCGGAATGCTGCCACCAACCATGAGGACAACTCCAAATTCACCTAGTGTGTGGGCAAATCCCAATACGATAGCAGTAATGTACCCGCGTAAAGCCATCGGACTTGCGACGGTCCAGAATGCATCCCATTTCGAAGCACCCAGAGTCCAGGCTGCTTCAAGGGGATCTTTCCCAATTGCTTCGAATGCGTTGTAAAGCGGTTGGACTACAAAGGGTAAGGAGTAAAAGGTAGAGGCGATCACAAGGCCCGTAAAGGTGAACGAAAGAGGGGAGCCAAATATTTCTTCAACAGGTTTCCCGATCCATCCATGGGGACCAAGAATGATAAGTAAATAAAACCCAAGCACCGTAGGAGGTAAAACTAGGGGTAATGCAACGATAGCTTCAAAAACTGGACGAAACCTCGTGCGAGTATGGGCAAGCCACCAGGAAATTGGAATACCAATTACTAGTAACACTAGAACTGTAACAGCGGCAAGCTGTAATGTTAAAATAATGGGCTGATAGTCTAAGCTTGGAATGTCCATGTTATTTTAGAAATCAAGGCGGTTGTTAGGTAAGTTGCTATGATAATTCGTAGCCATATTTTTTAATGATTTGTTTGGCTTGATCGCTCTTCAAAAAGCGCCACAGCGACATCACCCCGGTATTGTTTTTTCCTCTTGTTAAAATCACGATGTCTTGTCTGATGGGGTCGTAATAGTCACTGGGGATTTCCACTCGTTTTCCTTTTTGATTATTTTTTGGATCCAGAACCTGTGATAAAGCAACAAACCCTAATTCAGCATTTTTGGAAAAGACAAATTGGAATGTTTGGCCAATGTTTTCTCCTTGTACTACGAGTGGTTTGAGTCGATCCCACTGGCCAATCTTTTCTAGAGTCTGGAGGGCAGCTTTGCCATAAGGAGCAGTGATCGGGTTAGCTATTGCTATGTGAGAAAATTTATTTTTAAGTAATGTTGATTTCACACTTTCTGATATTAAACTCGGAATAGGGCTCCAAAGTGTGATTTTCCCAAATGCGTAGCTATATTGAGTTCCAGAAACAGCTCTCCCTTCTTGCATCAGCAACTTAGGTCTAAGGCTGTCTGCTGAAAGAAAAATATCAAAAGGCGCGCCGTTAACTATTTGGGCATAAAGTTTTCCAGTCGATCCAGTAATAATTATTACTTTATGGCTGGTTGTCTTTTCAAATTGTTTTACAACTGCCTTGAAGGGGTTGTGAAAATTTGTTGCTACAGCGGCCTGGATTTCATCGGCCCAGGCTATGGGATAGGAGACTGGATTAATAAAATTCCAGAGAAATAAAATAATATAAAATAGGGGATTAAATTTTTTAGACATAGGATTTTTCCCGAAAAAAAAATCAGTGAAACAATGGCGTATTACAATAAATGGATTAATTCGTTATATATATCAGTATATAACGAATTAATCAAGCTATTTTTGCTTGGATGGCAATAAATGGGGTCGTTGCATGAAATTTTCAGGTAATACTGGTTATTTATTGCTGCAGATAGCAACGCAGTGTTAACATTTTTTTGCTCAATGAAGCTAATCTTTTATGGGTAATCCGATGAGCAATTCAACAGTTTGTTTCCTGCCGTCAACGAAATATCTCCATGTAATGCTTGTGTTCACTTTTTTGTTTTGTCCTCAAATTTCTCAGGCTATTGAAAGCAGAAAAATAGAAAAATTAATTGAGGGTGCGCAATCGCCTATAGAAAATAAACTACGAATTCAAGAAAAAGAATCAATTCTAATGCAGGGCAAAGAATATTATTTTAAATTTTGCGTTCATTGTCATGGCAAAGAAGGGAAAGGCGATGGGAGAGCTTCTAACCACATCTTTCCGCAACCAAGGGAACTAAGCCAGGGAGTATTCAAATTTCATGCTACGCAGACTAACACGCTCCCTCTGGATGAGGACATAATTCGGACTATTAAACAAGGAATTCCTGGGACTGCTATGCCACCTTGGGATGGTATTTTGAATGATGAGATTATTAACTCGATAGTGAAATTTATAAAAACATTTTCCACTAGATTTGGGATGGAAGTTCCAGGACGAAAAATTGCCATTAGCATGGAGCCACCCTTTGATAGTTTGTCCATAGCATATGGAAAAAAAATATATAAAGAATTGCGTTGTGAGAAATGCCACGGAGAGAATGGTGATAAAGAGGGAAAAATTTCGAAAACATTAAAAACTTTTCGAGATACAACCTGGTTTGTTTATGATTTGCGTCGCAAAAACTTTTATAAAGCAGGATCGTCCGGAATCGATATCTATCGGACACTTGCAACAGGATTAGATGGTTCCCCAATGAATGCATACGATTATATTAGTGATTTCGAGCGTTGGCATTTAGTTCATTTTTTGCAATCTTTACATAGCATCAAAAGAGGTGAAACTTTTCTCGCTATAAATAAAATAACATCAAAAAGAATTGATAGACCAATAACGTTGGATTTAGAGGAATCTATTTGGGAAAAGGCACTCGAAACCTCGATAGGTATAAGGCCATTGAGGGCACGCAGGAATCCAGTTTCCCGTTTGACAATTCGATCTGTGCATAACAAAAACAAAATAGCAATTAAAATAAAATGGGAAGATCCCACTCCAGATAGTATTCTAAATAATAATTATGTAGACCAAAGCGCAATTCAATTTGCTGTCGATGACTCAGATATTGAAGATAGTCCATTTTATGGGATGGGAGAGAAAGGAAAGATGGTTAACATCTGGCATTGGAAAGCCGATGTTCGCCAGAAGATAATTAAAAGTGGCAAATCAATACAAAAACAAATAGCAAAAAATGCCAAATCGCGTGCTGGGATGTTTGTGAATCCATTCACAGAATCTTCCGTGGAAGAAATGAATTCAAGGGGGATCGGTGCGTTAACTGTTCAACCGCTTGGGGATCAAAAGTTAGAGGGAAGAGGATATTGGTATAATGGGCATTGGAATGTAGTTTTCATTAGAAATTTAGAGGCTACAAGCAAATGGGATATTGATTTTAGTGATGAGAATCAAGTTGTTCTAGCTTTTGCTTTGTGGGATGGAAGTAAAAAAGAGATGAATTCAAATAAAATGGTTAGCTTTTGGCAGACTTTGGTTTTCCGGTAGCACAACCTCAAAGCATTTTATTGGGTTATGAGAAAAACAAAAACATTCTTTTTAGTTTTTTTTATACTTTTGTTTATTCAAGTTCATTTAGCGAATTCTTTGCAGATACATGAGAATACTTCTCTGATCCCAGCGGGAGAATTTTTAATGGGTACAGAAGAGGGGACGAAAATCGAACGCCCTGTTCATAAAGTCTATTTGGGGGAATTTAGAATTAGCCGGTTCGAAGTGAGCAACATCGAATTCGAAATATTTCAGCCGAGCCATACACGAAGTGTAAGTTCTCCTTGCGATCAATGTCCTGTAACAATGATCAACTGGTTTGAGGCTAGTTCTTACTGCAAGAACAAAAATGGACGTTTGCCATCTGAAGCAGAATGGGAAAAGGCAGCAAGAGGACCTGCTGGGTACCGTTATTCCTTTGGAGAAAACCCAGATCAGTCTAAAAGTAATTTTGGACATGAGTTTCAGGTTGGGGTACAAGCTGTAAACTCATTCCAACCTAATGGATTTGGTTTATATAATATGAGCGGAAACGTTTGGGAGTGGGTCGACGACTGGTTTTCTTTTTATGCCAAAGCCAAAAAAAAAACACGGAAAGAAGGAATGGTGTTTACTGAAAAAATACTTCGGGGTGGAAGCTGGTATAATACAGCTTATTATATAAATGTGAGCATGCGTTTTAAGATTAACCCAGATATTAAATTAAATTCTATTGGTTTTCGTTGTGCATGGGATGTTCAGCAATGAATGAGAGGTTAAATTCGTTATTCTGCTTACTGAGATTAGGGCTTCGAAATGTTTGGAATTAAAATTTCCACAGACTGGGATATTTCAGAAAATGATACTACGCCTGAGGAAATATACTTAAATCGCAGAAAATTTCTTGGGAGTGTCGGGAAATTAGGGGGTAATATTCTGGCACTTAGTACACTCACTAATCTATTAAACTCTAAAGAAGTTTTTTCTGCAAACTCATCTTCCAATGAATCTATATCACAGAATGAAAATAACCTTACTGATTTTCGCGATAAAATCACTTCAGAGGTCCTTACTTCCAGTTACAACAATTTTTATGAATTTGGAACCAATAAAAGCGATATATCCTTTCTCGCGAAAAAATTACCAGTGGAAAACTGGAAAATTAAGATAGAGGGGTTGGTTCATGAACCACGAATATTGGATGTTGATAAAATTATTCAGGTAATGCCTCTAGAACAAAGGGTGTATAGGTTAAGGTGCGTTGAAACTTGGTCGGCAATTATTCCCTGGTCAGGTTTTCCCTTGCGGGAGTTAATCAAGATGTCGAGTCCTTTATCAACAGCACGATATATCAAGTTCAAGACATTTGTCGATCCAAACATAGCACCCGGGCAAAAAAACCGTTTTTGGGAGCCGTGGCCCTATGTTGAAGGTTTGAGTATGCCTGAAGCCATGCATAATCTGGCGTTTGTAGCAGTCGGTATGTACGGACATCAATTGAACCCACAAAATGGCGCACCGATACGCCTAGTTGTTCCGTGGAAATATGGCTTTAAAAGTATTAAGTCTATCGATGTTATTGAATTCGTCAAGGATCGACCAAACACTTTCTGGCAAACAGTTTCTCCATTAGAGTATGACTTCTGGGCAAATGTGGAACCCGATGTTCCATATGCGAAATGGGATCAACGCTTTGAAGTGCTTCTGGGAAAAACAAAAAAAGAAAAGACTATGCTCTATAACGGTTACGCCGCGCAAGTCGCAAAATTATATTCTTGAAATAGACTTTTTGGACAAATCTCCACTTGTATTAAGAGTGAATTTATAGAAAACAGAAAATAACTAGTAATGTTAGTCTGGGGTGCGTTTGGTTATAGGAGGCTTGCAAAAGCTTTTTATTTCCTGGGGCATTGTTTTGACAACTCGTACTTCCCACTTTACGGCAACTCGATTCATCTTAATCCAAGAGTCAGCTAGTCGCCCCATGTCCCAATTTGAAATACGTAGTGGACCCCAAAAATTTTTTAGTCCCTCGAAGAGCTGATCGTTGTAGAAATTGATCATTGTTTTCTTTTTCACAATTCCATCTAAAAGAGGGTAGAAATCGCGTCCATGAATGGCAAGGCCCCTTTTCTTAACTAAATTTAAAATATTCAGACCGGAGCCGTCCGTTACCTTAAGGCGTAATGCTCCGTTTTTTGTAAAACTTTTAACCGGCCATTTTTCATCAGGAAAAGGGGGTACGACATTATAGTTGCCTTCTGGTGCTCCTCCACTTGATATTAACCTTATGAAATCTTTGTCTATTTTTCCTTTCGCATCGACTCCGAGAAAACAAACTTTTCTAAGTTTAATGGTTTCGCCAAGAACTGACAAATCCCCAGGATAATTTATATCTTCAGACAGTCGGATTATGATTTCTGAACCTTGGCATATGCTCGGGGCTATTAAAAATATTTGGATGATAAATACCAGCAAACCTGGAACGCGATAAATCCATAAAACTGTAAATGCTTTAGTTGAGAAAAAGCAGGCCAAAGTACGATTGATTACCATTAGGGAAAGGCTCTATTTAAAAATTTCCAAAACAACAAAATTATTAATGGCTTCGCTAGAAACACTTTTTATATTTACTCCAGAATTCAAGTCTGAGCTAGTCACAACACCTTTATTTTGATTTTTTTTATCAGTCGATATTGGAATGATTCGTTTAAGATAAGAAGATTTAATGGCAAAATTCACGTGTTCAGGTGCATCCTTTAAATAAGTAAATGATTTTTGAGCCATAGATTTCCCAAATATCAATCCAATTACATTCCCGAGTTCATTAAATAGAGGGCCTCCGTCTTGGCCCTCTTTAACCGCAAGGTCCAGTTGGACTATCTTGTTGCTATTCTCAAGAGCATTTTCTTTAAGAATTTTTCCTTTTGACATAGAAGGGTTGAGGGAATGTAGTTTTGAAAAATCCATTGCATAAACAGTTTCACCTTCTTCGAAATGAGGGTTGTTTTCAAATTCTAATGAATTAAGTAAGTATTTTTCAGGATTAGATAGTTGTAAAATAGCAATTTTATATACAATAAATTCCCGAATTAATATCACAGGTTCTGTTTGATTATTTGGGAATCTCACTCGAATTTTATCAGCCCCCGCTATCGATGAAGCGGTGGTCAATAAGTTCCCTTGTTTTCCAATGAAAAAACCAACGCCAGAAGATTTCCACCCATGCTCAACCGGTATTAACACATCAGTTCTAAAATCCTCTGGATTTAGCCCAAGTTTTTCATAGGCCATTTTGAGATTATTTCTAATTACATCCAAATTAAACTTTGAATTTTTGTCTTTACGCTTTTTATAGAATGACTCAGCTTGTTTGAAATGGTTAATTGCTTTAGCACCACTGCCAATTTGAAAATAAAGCACGCCCAAATAATGGTGAGTTTCTGCGGAATCAGGTTTGAGTTTTAGGGTCTGGAGGTATGTTTGGATTGCTTCATTTGTTTTTCCTTTAATGAAAAAATTAAATGCCTTATCGTGAAAACCCAGTTGTTGATTCGCTTCATTGGTACTGTGAAAAAAAATACCCGTTAATAGTATTGTGGTGTATAAAAATATTTTTAGGTTAACTTGTTTCACAATTAAATTTAAATGGATCAATGCATAAAGATAGTTTTTTCTATAGTTTAGGCTTCTGGTCTCAGACACTTAAATATGTTTTTAGGTTAGGTAAGTATTTTGGATAAAGGGGAAATGTTGATGTTTATTTTAACTTCCCGTTTCCAGTTCTATTGTTTGTTTGAGTTTTCCTGATGCGACAAGATTTTTTACTTTAATTATGGCTTTGGGGTTGAAGTCCTTAATTTGATAAAGATTACCCTTATTTTTTAGTTTTCCGTTTACCGCTAAATTAGTTTTGGTATCTTTTATAGCTTCAATCATAAGTTTGGTTCCTAAAATAATTGGTTTGGTCATTAAAACAAATTCAGAATCATTTTTGTCTAGAGCAATTGTGTTTTGAATCACAATGTTGCCGTCATCAATTCCTTTCCCTACAAAGTGCACAGTTGCTCCCAAGAATTGAGGTTTCAAATCATAGATGGGCCAAAAATTACAGGAAGAACCTCGATAATATTGTGATAAGCCAACATGAAGGTTCCAAATTTGATCTGGATATAATTTTAGGTATTTTGAATCCAGCAGACTGGTTCCAAAAATAATTATTTTGGTTGGGTTGAGTTTTTGAATAAGTTGTAAGGTTTTGTCGCTATTTAGACAGCCTTTTTCAATGTTAAATATTTTCGGATTTTCTTGAAAAAGATTATTTTCATAAACTTGCAACAAGGATTTTTCGGTTTTATCACGAATTAAGAAAAACTCATCCCACGTTTTTCTTTCTTCGTCTGAGTTAAAAGGTGGGTCTGGGTATTGAGTATTTTCAATAAAAACTGCAGACAACTCAAACTGAGAACCCAATTGGTTTAGAAAATACTTATGTGTCAACTGGTTTCCTGTTATCACTAATAACTTTTGAGAGGTCATGGGGTTTAGATATACTTAAAAAAAATAAAAAAACTTCGGACAGGCCATAACTTAAGATCCACCTGTAAAATTGAATTTATTAAAAATTCTAGTTAGTGAATGGTGTATGATTAGTTCGATCTTAAAACCTTAAAGTTTCTAAATCTCGAACAATTTTAATAGAAAAAATAGGAGAGTGGTATTAAACTTGGTTTTTATTTATCGAGGTATAGAACTTTATAGGCTGCCATGGCTTTGTAAACACCGATTTTTATGGCTCTTACGGATAAGGTTGCTCCGCTAATCGAGAGAATTTCATTTGGGTTAGAAGAGGTGTCTTTCCCATAAAACTGGCTACGAAAAGATTTGTATCTGACCTCCCACCCTTGGGGTTCCCTGTAGACCATGATCTCTACATCGCGAACCGTTCCATCTGTATTGAGAACTGTCATGAAAGTAATGGGGAATGATTTCCCAATAATGTTATCAATTAACATGGATCCCATAGGTTTCCCATTTTTTATTCCGGTATAAAAGGTGAATCGCGTTTCATAGATTTTATACATATAAATTTCTTCGATTGCACGAATTTCCTCTTTAGTTAGCCAGAGTCTTTCTTTTTTTATTTCGTCTGCTCCAGGAAAAGCTATTTCAAATGCCTGTTTTTTGGTAAGGTATACTTGAAGTTGAAATTTCTTTTCTTCTTCGGCGAAGGCAAAAGTAGATAAAAATACAAAGGAAACCAGACTAAAGGAAAATGTCAGGTAAAAGTTACGGGACCGGAAAGGGATAAACATATTGTTCAATAGGTTGACCATCAAATTTATGGCTTAGTTTTCAAAATTAAGGGGAAATTAAATATTGTATGTTTATGTGTCGATTAATTTTCTAGTTTTTTGTTTCGATTGTCCGAATGACTTGTCTTAGTAGGAAAAGGCTGATTCGATGCGATGTCTTGTGACATTGTAGAAAAATTCTTTATTTGTTCTGCTAGAAGTTGGATTTTTGTATCAAGCATTGAGATATGTTTGTCGATTGTACTGGTGTCATCTTTTGTTTTTGGGTTTTTGTATATAGTTTTACATTTTTCAAGATGTATATTTATATGATTGACCATGTCATTGATATCTTCATTATCAAAGGATTCTGACATATCGATTATCCGATCAATTTCTGTTTCTTCATCTAAAGTTTTATTTATAGAAAGTTTATTTTTTTTAATTTTTTTGCGATAAGAAATAATCATTAATCCAGAAATAGCTAAGCCGATCATTCCAATAGTAGCTATGTCTACCAACCAGTAAAAGTATGTTCCAAAAAATCTTCCCGTATGAATTTCGGTAACTAACTTACCAAGATCCATTTTAAAATCTTTTTTTGGCACTGTATTGCCTGATTCTCCTAAATTGACAAAACTCCAAAGAGCTCCATTGTTTCTTGAGATAAATAATCCTGTCTCCGACCCGGCAAGAAGAAGCGAAGCCCGGTTATTGGAAGCAGTAATAGATAAAATTTTATTAATTTGACTTATTTCTAATTTGCCTTGTTTCGCTAGGTTTTTTTTGTGCGGTGTGATTTTCAACCACGTATCGCCGCTGTTATTTGAATAAAATAGTCCTTTAGTAGAAGTTAGAAAGATACCAGTGTTGTCCTTTGTGTCTATAGCCAGAGAAAAAATATTTTTTGTGTTTTTATTTTTATCTTTGATCCAATTTCGCCCTCCATTGAATGATTTGTAAAAACCATTTTTCGTCCCAACAAAAATAAACTCTGGATCTGTATTAAAGGTTATGACGCTAGATATGTTATTAGGGAGTTCGGTCCATTTTTTTTCCCACTCTCCACCATCATTGTTGCTTCTAAAAACACTATTTTTTGTGCTTATTATGAGTTGATCTGGGTGGGCAGCAGAAAATTGAACAGTTTGAATATTTTTATTTTTTAGAGTTCCATTACCTGCAAGTTCCCAAAGATCCCCTCCTTCATGTGAGACGAATAGACCACCTTGGGTGGCAGCGTAAATAGTTTCCGCTTGGTTAGGGTCAATCAGAAGATCGTTAATAAAGACACTTGTTAAACCACTGGCTTGGTCGAACCACTCATTCCAGTTTTCACCTTGATCTTCTGATTTAAAAATGCCTTTAGGAGTGCCCGCATATACTTGCTGGGGATCTTTTGGATCTACTGCTAGCGCACGAATATCCTGACTGAATAATCCTTGTTTTGATTCTGTCCAGTTTTCACCTGAGTCAATAGAACGAAATAAGCCATGATCTGTCCCTGCAAAAAGCACGGGTTGTTTCTCATTAGGAATATAAGTAAGAGATTGAATAGACCGATTTATTCCAGCTATATGAAAATATTTTTCGGGAAGAAATTGGCCTCCTACCATTCGTTTGCTGAGCTCTAATGAGTCTGTATGCATCAACAGGATACCGGAGACCGACAGAACAATCACAAAAAGAAAACAGGCCAAACCCAACCACCTGTGGAGAGTTCGGGTTGGTTTAAAATAGAAGGTGCTCAAGGAGATTCTTGTCCTTTTTTCTTCGGCATAATCGCGAAGCCCAATCGTTCATATCCATCAATTAGTTTTTCCTCTAGAGAACGAACGTGATCCGATAATTCATGAACTTGCGTATCTATTTCCTTTAGGTGACCAGAAAGTTCTTTCAGGTCTTTATCTTTTGTATCTTTAAGAAATGTTTCACAGCGTTGCGCGTGACCGGAAATATGCTCTGCTAAATCATGAACAAAACTAATATCATTTTGAATATGGTTGGTTTCTTCTAACAGATCTTTGGAGTCGACTTCAGGTTTGATTACGAAAGTATAAAGAACCCCGGCAACAAATATTACTAAAAGAATAGCCTGCCCAATAAATGTTTCCCATGTAGGGTACATTCCCAACCAGGGAATCTCAGGAGCAAACTCTGCTGCCGTCAAGGAAAGGGCCTCTCCCATTTGTAGTTCATGGAGGCCTTTACCCATAAAGGTAAATGCCATGAAATAAAGTAAGACACTGGTAAATCCAAAAAACCATTTAATGGGAACTTTAACCCCGATTTTGTTGATTAAAAAGAACATAATTGCTAGAAAGACACAACCCACTAAAAAACCAGGAACGATGCCGTTACTAACTTCTCCTGAATATAAATATAGAGCTTTATAGAACAAAACGGTTTCAAACCCTTCACGATAGACTGCAAGAAAGGCAACCATACCTAAGGCAAAAACGTTTCCCGTTGTTATGGCTTGAGTCATCTTCCCAGTGATATAACTTTGCCATTTTTGGGTTTCGATTTTTGTAAGTAACCAATAACTGACCCAGAATAAGACGACCACAGCAACAAGCATGATCCAACCCTCCAGAAGTTCTTGCTTAGCCATGCTAATATTAAGAACCTCATGGATGATATAAGCGGTAAGAAAGCTCGCACCAATTCCAACAATCACTCCTTGATAAATTATTTTAACCTTTTCTTTGTTTTTCGATTTAACAAGAAAAGCAATTAATGCAGCAACTATTAATATTGCCTCAAAGCCTTCGCGAACAATTATTGAAAAAGATTGCAAAAATAAGCCCGTGAAACCAACTTTTTGCTCGAGAATGGTTTGAGCTTCTTGCAAATCACTTTGAATATTCTGATTAATTTTTTCTACATGGCTTAAGTCGGCACCTCTTTTGATTTCAGCACGCAAACGACCAAAAGAAGACTCAAGTCGGAGCCCTAATTCTTTATTTTTTGTTACTAAGGTTGTCTCAATGCCTTCAAAGTTTAGATAAGCATCGAATGCCAGTTCAGCTGATTGTTCAACCTCACCCGCTTTAAAGGCTTTTATACTCTGATTTAAAACACTGATTACATCAGCGACCGCTTGTTTTATAAAACCTGAAGCGCCAGATGTGTCTACAGCTGTTGCTACAATTGGAAGCTCCAAATTTTTATTTGAAAATGTTCGAATATAGTAGGTAACGTCCCACAAGTCTTCTTCTGGAAGAATTTCTGACCAAGCCATCATTAAAGTATTAGCTATTCCTACAGAAATTACTTGAAAGTTATCATATGCAGTACTCTGGTCATTACCTGTTATCTCAGGGTTAGAAAGAACGGCAGGTGCTGGCTCGATCTTTGAGGCAAGAGGCCCATCTCCATCTCCCGTCAAACCATGACATACAGCACAATTAGCCTTAAAGATCGTTTTACCATTCTGAATATTGATTGGTCGTGGGGGAGATTTACTTATTTCAATCCCTAATTCCTTCAATAATTGAGAGCTGATTGCGTTAGCAGAAATTTTTATTTCACTTGGGTCATTTTTATTTTCTATACTTGCCCGAAGGTCTGTAAACTTTGTTTTTAGCGCCTCAGCATTTTTTGAATTTGGCATATAGCCAATAATGGTTTGATATCTCCCAAAAGATTGTTTCAAAAATATTCGGCTTTCTTCATATTCTGCGGCATTAATAACCGTTCCATTTTTAATGGCGATTTCGTATTCTTTTGGCAAAATATCAAGCATCATGACAACTTTCTTGACTTTATTGACTACTACTTCGGGGGTTGTTTTAGCTATTACCGATGAAGGTAAGGTGGTTAGAAAAAATAAAAATAAAAGAAAAAATATAAAGGTTTGTTTGATTAAATCTAACCTTAAGAAACTGGTTTTGGTTTTCATGTTAAGTTTATTCAGTTGTTAGAAGGTTGCTAGGTCGATATTGTTTGAAGCATTAGTAGGGTAATATTCTGGATAAAATAATTGTGTTTCATAATGAGTCAGAGTTAACTCCAATAAAAACTTTACAAAAACCGCACTAAAAGCCGTTTATTAATGAACTTTGACAGTTTAGGGGGGGTGTTTTTTTGGGTTTCAGCGTACTTTGATTAATCATGAGCTCGGCAACAACTTTTTCCAAAAACTTCTGTTATGGTTTTTTGGTTTTGATACAGGCTGTTCAAGCACTTGCTCCAATTTTTTTTGGTGTTTATTTTGATCAATGAACAGTTGAATGAGAATATGACATGAACCACAATTCCCTCCAGCCTCACAAGCTGAAGTTACGTCTTCTACTTGGTTAATATCATTTTTTAAAATATGATATCGAATCGTATTTTCAGTAATCTGAAAGCAATTACATATAATCTCATCCTCTTCAATTTCAATGGGGGGCTCTGTTTTCATTTTTTGATCCACAAAATGAGAGGAAAAATATACAAAAGGTATTATTGATAATAATACTCATTATCTAAATTATTGTCAATGAATATCAATATCAATATCAATATCAATTATGGGTATTAAATCCTAATTAATAAAGGGTTATCAGATTACGACTGATCCGTCTCAAGCATTTATGAGTAAAAGTTGGGTAAAGAATTGGGAAAAATACAGTTCTGTCTTGGGTGGCATGAGTGCTATTTTAGTAGTTTTATTCCATTTGGATCGGGACTTAAATCAAACCAACGAAGAAGACATTTCAAAATATAAAGATCCTAATCTGTCTTAGGCGGTGCATTTTTTGGGATTTGATAGAGGGTATTTGTTTCCACGGCAATTTTATCATGCAGATATAAGTAAAGCCAACGCTTACACCCTTCTCCAGCGAGAGTAAACGCGAAATCTCTAAAAAGGAGTGCCGGATGTTTTTTTTGTATTATCTTAAATAACAGTAAAGAATATTTAAAGATATGTCCGAGTTTATGTTTTCTAACCCAAGACAGTACTTGGTTGTTCGTCAAAAAACCAGAAGCATCTCTAGTCATTAATGCGTGTGAAACCCTGAGATCGAGAATTTTGTTTACAAAAGGATAGGTTTGAATGGTAGCAATTTGTTCTGACAAATGCAGTCCGATTGCTAATAGCCCAGAAAGTCTTACCTCATAAATCGGCTGCTCTGAATTTGGATGATGCTCACGTGCAATACTATTTATAAGGTTGATGTATATTTCTTTCACTTTTATCCACTCAACGCTCCAGGTGTGATAAAGGATTTCATTGCGCGAAGCCTCTGAGATCTTCTTGATTTTTTTTGGAAGATTATTCTTTGATTGGTTTTCAGGTTCGGGTATTGCACCAAGGTTATCAAGAATCGACTCGATTTGTATTTCAGGGTTTTCCACTTTATCGCTGTATACTTGAGTAGCTAGTTCCCCTATAACAAGATACCATCTCACCAAAAATATTTTGAGTACGATATCCTGAAGTATATAAGTGGCCATTTTCATTGCCCAGAATGTCAAATCAAGACAACGAATAATAAAGAAAAGCCACCTAAATAAAGGATAAAGTCCGTGATCATTTAAAAAAATAAAAAATTTCCATTGTTGCCATGATTTCCTTGCTTTTCCTGCGTGAGATAAATTAAGAATATGGCGTATGCGAAACTGGGTAATGGCGCGAATTCCTTTAAAAGTGGTTAGTTCAAAGAGGTGGTTTCTTAATTCCATAAAAGCATTCAATACACATCGAATCCGCGCATCCTCCAGTGGTGTCTTAGAGTTGGGGTGGTAAGCGCGCGCAATTTTTTTTACCAACTGGTATGTGTTGTTTGAGAAGTGGAGATCAGATTCATCGAGTATCCACTTTGAATTTAGACTCTGGCAATAATTTATGATGGTTGTCAGAGCCTCCTTTTTTTTAAGGTCATCGGCACCTTGCATCGATTGTTTAAATTTGTATAGCCACTTGAAATTGAGGTAGCGTAGCTTTATTACTCCAAAACATTTGATCGAGATAAGAATCAAGACGCCGAGGATGACTCCTAGAATGAAAATTTCTAAAACGCTATTGTCAAACATTGAATGATTGCGTCACTTTTTTAAAAATTCTAAGTCAAGTTATGAATTAAGGGAGCTTAAACCGCGATCGACATGCTGAAATTTATTGAGAAATAAAAGAATTACGTAAACAATACTCGAACGAAAGAAATATTGATTTTATTTTCTTGGCTAAACTTGAGAGCGACCCAATTTTTAAGATAATGTAATCTGTTTTTCTGGCAAGAATTTGTAAGGTGTGAGAGGATGTGTGGGAAACTGATAAAAACACTAGTTTTCCTATGAAAAATAATAGCGGGAGCTATTTTTTTAGCACGCTGGACATACCTTCCATTGTAGATTCAGCGTCCTCTTTTTTTCTCCACACCCAGACTTTAAGAGTTGACCCTAAATAATAAGCTTGGTCTAGAAGAGATTCCCCTTCGACGGCTCCCCAACTGCCATCTTCTCTTTCAGTTAGGTATTCGTATATTGGGTTTTCCGCAGAGGTATAAAATAGTTCCATATTCTCTTTGCTGATTTCTTTATTTTGCAAAAAATTTGTGCAAGCATCGTCAATATCATGTTTTTCCTTAACTACTTGTAGAGCTTCCTCAAATGACTTTCCAGTGTCCACTTCTTTAGTAATATTCTCTTCGATCGCTTTGTTTCTTTTTGCAAAGGGATACTGCGAGCCCTCTACGTTTTTTCCTAAATGAAAATCTAGATCAGGGAAAAAAAGATGGGTCCAGTCATCAAAGTCAACCTCTATTCCTTTAGAAACTTTGAACTCTTCGGCTTTCTCTGGGTTTTTCTGGATGATTGTATTGTAAAAAGCCGTAAAACATTTTATGCAATCGTAGACCAGTGCATGATAATAAGCATTCATCTTATACCAATTATTAGATGAATTATGTCCGTTGATAAGTTTACGAAGCATAAAGATGATTGTGTCGGCACTTTTAAGAGGTTTGTAGGAGATAGGGAAATTATTTTTTAGATAATCCTCCAGTTTTTCCTGCTTACCTTGAAGTTTAGTTATGCTATTTTGCAGTTCTGTTTTCGAATAATCCAGAGCATGGTAGATAAGACGTTCGTGATCCAAGGCCCGTTGGTAGTCCATGTATTCCTTCAATTCCGAGTTTTTTCCTTCCTCGGGATGGTTTGGTTCCTTCATACTGATATCTTTGGCAAAAGCTAACATTCGTTTACTCAAGTTTATGTTTGGATTGCTCATTCTGACTTGAATGGAGCCTAATTTCAACCTTATTTATGCGTGTAAATTTAACAAATCTTACAAAATTTAGACTAACTTGAGCATTAATTAACCTGTTGCGTGCGAAATGCTTTATTATTGTATGGTAGTCTACCACGTGTATTCAAAGAATTAAGATTTGCAGGTGAAATAGCTCTTCATATTTTTTTCGATCAAATATAGCATTTGAAAGATAGATGTTATGAACATTATTTTAAACAGTTATTGTAATTTAAAATGCAACTACTGCTTTGCCGATGAATATATGGAAGAGACGGTCAAAACCCCTGGGAAGTCTATGGATTTTGATTTTTTTACGGGAGATGTTTTGCCGCGAGTTAAGACAGCGTCTCTAATAAACTTTATGGGTGGGGAGCCTACTCTTCACCCGCGTTTCAACGACATACTTTCTAGTGCTCTTGATAATATGCAGCCCTTCAGCTTTCTCGGGATTTTTACCAATGGATTAATGCCAGACAAAGTAC
>JALPWY010000070.1 GCA_023271875.1 Nitrospinaceae bacterium
AATCGAATAATGCATTGGAATATGAAGAGTGACCCAAAATTTAGTGACTTGGTCCAGCATGATCAAAATATTGGAGGTCAGAAAAAGCTGCAGGTATTTATTTCTCAAAATATGTCACGCCCTCGTCAGTTCTAGGTTTTTAATACACCGAAAGCAAATCGTTAAATGTTCTCCCTTATCGCTGCTATCTTCCTTAAAGTAATTCCAGCAGCGTTCGCACTTTTCTCCTCCCATACGACTAACCCCAATTTCCAGATCTTTCATTTTCTCACTGGAGTAAACTTTATCCTCATCTCCCAAAACGTTGACTAGCTCAACAGAAGACACAATGAAAAGAAATTTTAAATCCGAATACTCACCATCTAAAACAGAACTAACATTACTTGGCAATACCAGCCTCACCTGCGCATCCAAGGAGTGGCCAATTACCTTTTCACGACGACACAATTCCAACGCTTTACTTACCTCGCTCTTCAGGTCTGTCAACATATCCCACCTACAAATAAATCCTTCGTCAACCGACACATCAATCGAATCTGTAAATGAATTCATATGAACGCTTTTACCGTCTGAATGAGAGAAGTAAGACCAGACCTCTTCTGCTGTAAAGCTCAGCACAGGGGCCATCAAACGAGTCATCCCAGTCAATAGTTCATTTAAAACCGTTTGACCTGACCTCCGTTCTTTAGAGTTTTTCGGATAGGTGTATAGACGATCTTTCAGAATATCTAGATAAAAAGCACTGAGATCGACAACGCAAAAATTATAAAAACTATGGTAAAAAATATGAAACTCATAATTCTCGAAAGCCTTTATGATTTTTTCATTCAACAACTTAAAGCGATAAAGAATATACTTATCTATTTCTAGAAGATTCTCTGCGGGAACAGAATCGGATACGAGATCAAAGTCGTATAAGTTGCCTAGAAGGTACCGGAACGTGTTCCTGATTTTTCGATAAGCTTCAGTCAAACGCTTTAATATTTCCTGGGAAACACGAATATCTTCACGGTAATTTTCAGACGCCACCCAAAGTCTTAGAATTTCCGCACCATATTGATCAATAATTTTTTGCGGAGCTATGACATTGCCCGCGGACTTTGACATCTTCTTTCCCTTGCCATCGACAACGTATCCATGGGTGAGGGCCGCTTTATAAGGGGCTTTAGCTCTCGTTCCGATTGACTCTAGCAACGAGCTATGAAACCACCCTCGATGCTGATCGCTTCCCTCAAGATATAGGTCCGCTGGCCAATCCAGGTTGGGGTCGCCTTCAAGAACAGCTGCATGACTCACCCCCGAATCAAACCAAACATCTAGAATATCGTTCGTCTTAGAAAACTCCTTACCCCCGCAGAGACAAGTGGTACCTTCAGGAAGTAGCTCTAGAGAATCTTTTTCAAACCAGAAGTCGGCCCCGTGTTTTTTCACAAGATTGACAATATGAGAAAAGACTTCTGGTGAGCGCAGCATCTCATTACAGGAAACACAGTTAAATAACGTGATTGGAACACCCCATGCCCTTTGGCGAGAAATACACCAGTCAGGACGATTCTCTACCATGCTAAAAATTCTATCTTCTCCCCAACTTGGTATCCATTTTATCTCTCTGATAGCATTTAGAGCTTTATCACGCAAACTGTTGGTGTCCATAGATATGAACCACTGACTTGTGGCTCGAAATATAATCGGTTGATGGCAACGCCAACAATGTGGATAAGAGTGATTCACCTTATTGTCATGAATCAAATATCCGTCTTCTCTAAGTTTTTCAACAATCAATGGGTTGGCTTTTCTCACGAAGAGTCCACCAAACTCTGCAACTTCAGACTTAAACACCCCCCCATCATCAACCGGGTTGTATGTTTCGAGATTATATTTCTGGCCAACAACATAGTCCTCTTGTCCATGACCAGGAGCAGTATGAACACACCCTGTCCCTTGCTCTAAAGTCACATGATCACCGAGAACAATGCGCGAATCGCGATCAACAAACGGATGTCTACAAATGACTTCTTCTAATTTTTTTCCCAAACAACCACCAAGCACCTTATGCTTTTTTATGTCCCACTCCGAAACTAGCTTCGATAACAGTTTTTCTGCAACCACATAAACTTCACCCCCAATTTCGACAGCCGAATACTGGAACTCAGGATGCAAACATACGGCAAGATTTGCAGGTAAGGTCCATGGAGTAGTAGTCCATATAACAAAATTGACTGTTGTTGGATCGATATTACCTAATTGCCCATTCAAACCAGACTTGACGGGAAATTTGACATAAATCGTTGGCGATTGATGATCTGCATACTCGACTTCCGCTTCCGCTAATGCTGTACGGCATGAAGTACACCAATGCACTGGTTTTAATCCATTAAAAACTGACCCGTTTACCGCAAACTTTCCCAGTTCCTCTACAATCGCGGCCTCGTAAGAATAAGACATCGTAAGGTAAGGGTTCTCCCAGTCAGCGAATACCCCCAAGCGCTTAAACTCCTGCGCCTGAATATCAACAAACCTACCTGCATATTCGCGGCACAATTTACGGATTTCTGATTTTGAAGGAATCTTCTTTTTTTCTCTTTGTTCCTTTGTTACTTGATGCTCAATGGGAAGACCGTGACAATCCCACCCTGGAATAAAGGTGGCATCGTAACCTCGCATTGACATGAAACGAACTATAAAATCTTTGAGAATTTTATTGAGAGCATGCCCCATATGAATATGCCCATTCGCATAAGGTGGGCCATCATGAAAAACGAACTTGGGCTTTCCTTTAAGTTTTTCACGGATCGAAGCATAGACATTATCCTTCTCCCACCGGGCAAGAATTTCTGGTTCTCTCTTAACCAAGTTCGCTTTCATAGGAAAATCTGTTTCTGGCAAATTAAGTGTTTCTTTATAGTCCATAGTCATAAGATCAAATGATTTTCATGGCCGTTTTTGCCTCTAGCAGTGTAGCCCGTGCTACTTCTCTTGCCTTTTCTGTTCCTGCACGAAGCATTTCATAAACCTCTTTAGGTTTTGCAGCTACTTCTTTTCTCTTTTCCATTTTGGGAAGCATCGATTTCAACAAGTTGTCCGCTAGTTTCTGTTTACAGTCGCCGCAACCAATTTCCGCCTTCTTACAAGCAGAAATAATCTCGTCCTGCATTTCCACAGGGGAATAAATTTTATGCATAGGAAACAAATTACACGCCTCCGGATCGCCTGGATCAACTCGTCTTCCACGTGCAGGATCAGTAAGCATGCCTTTAACTTTTTTTGTAATATCTTTTTCTGAGTCCGAAAGAAAAATAGCATTATTATAACTCTTGCTCATTTTACGCCCATCGATCCCGTTGAGTTTGGGAACATCTGAAATCTTAGCCTCAGGTTCGATAAACACTTTTTTCTTATACAACTTATTAAAACGACGGATGATCTCCCGCGAAAGCTCCAAGTGAGGAACTTGATCAATCCCTACTGGAACAGCATTCGCTTTGTAAAGAACGATGTCAGCAGTCTGCAAAACCGGGTACCCCAAAAATCCATAAGAACTCATATCTATGTTTTTAACTTCATCCTGCTTTTCTTTATAGGTAGGGTTACGCTCAAGCCAGGGTATCGGCACCATCATGGAAAGAATCAAATGTAATTCGGCATGTTCGGGAATTTCGGACTGTACAAATAAAGTGCATTTCTCTGGATCTAACCCCGAACTTAACCAGTCAACAGCTACCTCAAATGAATACTTTTTAAGAACTTGAGGGTCTTCATATAACGTTGTAAGCGAATGCAAGTCAGCAATGAAGAAAAAACAGTCAAAACTGTCCTGCATGGAAACCCAGTTTTTTAGTGCACCATGATAGTTCCCCAAATGCAACTGGCCCGAAGGCTGCATACCACTTAAAATTCTATTCCCTGCCATAAGTATTTTTTAACCTAACCACTGATAGTTGAAAAACTTATCTTAAGAACATTATAAAGATCAGGAAACGCATCCTGAGATAAAAACTGCACGGCAGTAATAATTGGTATCCATAGAACAACACCAAGTATTCCGGTATGAGCAAAATGATCCAGTAAAATGACACCCATAAGAAGAAAAGCACCAAAACGATCCATATCACCGAGTCGGGCAGCCACAGAAACAGGAACCAATCCTTTGATAACGCTTGAACCATCCAATGGGAATATAGGCAATAAATTAAAAATGGCCAACGCTACATTGATGTATACCCCAAAACTCAACAAAGTAAATAAAACCCAGCTATCATAAGGTTCAATAATCCGGATAAAAAAACTACACGCTACTGCAAGCGCCAAGTTACATAGGGGACCGGCAATTGCGACATACATCATATCTCTTCTTGGGCGATCAAAATTTCCTGGATCTACAGGCACCGGCTTTGCCCAACCGAAACCCATAAAATAAAAAAACAAGGTGCCTATTGGGTCCAGATGTTTAAGCGGATTAAAAGAGAGTCGGCCCAAACGCTGCGCCGTATTGTCACCTAGTAAAAAAGCTATTCTCCCATGAGAATATTCGTGAGCCGTGAGCGAAAACAGTACTACTGGGATCATCAATATCAACAACTGTGATTTATTCAAAAATTTACTCCGAATAAAGTAACGACCAAGAAATAGTTTTTCACATCAACCACTTTTTCAGTTTTCAAGACCTTGATTAAAGGTGAGTACCTATGACCCTGACATTAAAGGGATGAGGCGGGAAACAACATATCAGCCAAAACTTATAACCTTGCCACGAAAATATATTATCTTAAAACAATTTAAATTCCCAATTTTATAAGTGTATTTATTGTATTGAACGGATTTTGGCATATTTAAGATAGGTATAAAACATCATTGCCAAAGCCAAAAAAACACCAAGAAATCCCTCCCTAAAGCCTTGTCTAAAAAAGTAAGTTCTTATGAATGCCCAAATCGGTCTTATGTAAAGATGGGTCCAGTTAACTTCCCAATTCAACCGTTTCTTTTCCTCCGCGTAAAGAGATGAATATCGATTCTGACGTTCAATATAATCTTCCATTCCGTCAAAGGAATAATGAAAAATAGGTCGATTTATAACGCCCCCTATTTCGTCTGGGATTAACCTTTCATGCACCATGGACCCTGAAAATGAGACCCGATCCTTATCGTAAAGTCTGGATATTAAGTCGGGATACCAACCTGCATAACGAACCCAGCGATCAGCGATAAAGTTTTTTCTAGGGAACCGATAAAGCGAAAACTCTGGTTGCCCTGACAGCAATTTTTGAATCTCTGCTGCGCATTCGGAAGAAATTACTTCATCGGCATCTAGGTTTAACACCCATCTATTAGTTGCCTTTGAAGCACAAAGATTTTTCTGCGGTCCATAACCTAGCCAACTTTCTTGAAACACCTTAGCAGTAAACTCACGACAAATCTCCACTGTGCGATCGCTGCTAAAGGTGTCAACGATCACTATTTCATCAGCCCATTGAATGCTACTCAAGCAACGTCTGATGTTTTTTTCTTCATTTTTGGTGATTATAGTAACTGAGATCTTATTCATGAAATACCTGTGCAAACAATCATTTTTTCAAACCAAGATCAACCTATCAACATACTTACTGATCCTATTAGACTCATTTTCTAAAGCGAGCGGATTATATCATTTTATTTATAATTCAACTCTAAGTGATTAATTTTTTTGGTTTTTTTTTAAATATGTTAATATAGAATGAGCTTGTGTAAGGTCAAGAACAGTGACCTCTCGGCATTTATTTTTCTGCCTAATTCGCCAAATGGAAACTATCCTTGAAAACATTATAGGTGTTATTGAAGCCGTCTGGTTTAAACTTACTACTCTCTTGAACTTGGAAGAGATAGGAACCCTAGACTTTCTTCAACCGATTTTAGCTAATATTTTATCCGACCCCCTCCTCCTCGGGTTAACTTTGGCTGTTATTACGATCATCCCATACACCATTTACAAAGTTAAAAATGCCTACGCCGAGAAAAAAACACGACTGGATGCTTTACTGCGTGAGTTAGACGACGAAGAAAATAGTGCGGAAGCGGATACAAGCAAACCCCTGTTCCAAAACCAAAACACAAAAGATTATAGTCTTGAAGAACCAGCTAATGAATCAGACAGTAAAGCATATGGTGATGAGTTCGAATCGCCAAGCTCGGAGAAAACAACAGTTACCTCAGAAGACCTGAATCAAACCCCACAGGAAATATTTAAGAACCGAAGAATTTCAGATGACGATTTTGGTTGGGAAACCAGTGTCGAGGAGTGGGATGAACTTTATGATTATATTTCTAAACCATTCCAAGTAGACAAATCGAAACAAGAAGGTGAATCGACAACTCTTCCTCAAGAGTCAAAAAGAAAAGCGACCGCTCCTGAAGACCTTAATCAAACCCCACAGGAAATATTTAAGAACCGAAGGATTTCAGACGACGATTTTGGTTGGGAAACTAGTGTCGAGGAATGGGATGAACTTTATGATTATATTTCTAAACCATTCCAAACAGATAAACAAACGGCGGTTTCCTCGAACGAAGCTCTCCCTGAATCGAAAGAAGAGCTCTCTACTGAACCTGTGCCAAAAGAAGAAATAACTGCAAGTATTGACCAGGCAACCCAAGTAACAACTGAAGTATCTGCGGACATTGATAAACTTGCCGATCAAATTATAGAAGAAGCTATTTCAAAAGACGAAACTACTGAAGAGTCTTCAAATATGGGTATCGATGAACTCGCCGAGCTCATCGAAGAAGAGGAAACAGTTTTAAATATTGACCAAACAAACGAAACATTAGCACCGAGAGAGGAAATAACCGTAGGCATTGACCCAACAACCGAATCAACATCTGAACAATCTTCAAATATTGGTATCGATGAACTCGCTGAACTTATTGAAGAAGAAGAGTTGAGTGCCTCTGCACCAAAAGCTTCTAATGCTAGTACTCCAGAGACACTAGAGACAAAACCATTAGAATTTGATGAGGCAACTGATGGTATCTCGGCACCAGAGACCATATCCTCATCTCCCGTTCCTCAACGTGTTGAATTAACCCTAGAAGATGTAGAATCTGCGCATGAACCAAAACCAGCGTTGCAAACCATAGTTACTGAGTTGTCAAAAT
>JALPWY010000071.1 GCA_023271875.1 Nitrospinaceae bacterium
CCGTTGTGATGCATCAGTCCACAATTGAATTGTGCTTCGGCATTTCTCTGTTCTCCTGCAAGTTGATACCACTTGACTGCTTTTTTGTGGTTTTGTTTAACTCCTCTTCCGTATGAATACATCCGTCCCAAATTGAATTGTGCTTCGGCATTTCTCTGTTCTGCTAGAGATTTCCATATTTCAAATGCAGTTTGGTAATCCTTTGCACCGAATGCACTCTTTGCTTCTTCTAAAATCTCTTTTAAATTGTCCATCTACATTTTATTTTCAATAAAAAAAGGGACAACTCGATAGAGTCATCTCGTTTGGTTTCGTTGCTCAATGGTTTCCAAGTGGTTCGCATGGTGGAACTCCTAGGACTTTTGGGATTTGTGGAGTATATCAGAGAGGAGGGGGATTGGTGAGTCTATTCAAATTACAAAATATAAAACAATAAGTTATATCCGATACGATTGTTTCATCTTCATTTTATGCGTTTAAATGCAGTTGTCAATCGTGTCGGGTGGACACTATCTCATTGTAAACATTGAAAAATTCCAATGTTTGTAACTCAATCTTTGTAACTAGTTTGTAACTTGTATTTAGGGGGTTAAACCATTGAATATAAAAAGTATTGGTCTTAAAGTTTTAATGATAAACAATAGTCGACCCTTTTTTGTAATATCTTTGTAACTCGAATTTATAACCTACTGATATATAAGGGGGGGTGTAATTCGTTGAAAACTTTTTCTAAAAAACTAAGTTGTTGTAACTAAATGCCCTGCCTAATTCTAGGGGGGGGGGTTGCTTATTCCCATTCAATAGTTCCAGGGGGTTTGGAACTAATGTCGTAGACTACTCTATTAACTCCCTTGACTTCGTTGATGATTCGGTTTGAGAATTGTGCCAACAGTTCGTATGGGAGGTGGGCCCAGTCAGCAGTCATTCCGTCAGTACTAGTCACCGCGCGGATGGCAACAACGTTTTCATAGGTACGGGCATCTCCCATCACACCTACCGTCTTCACTGGAAGCAAAACTGCAAATGATTGCCATAATTTGTTGTACAGGTTCGCTGTTTTTATTTCTTCAAGGATAATTTTATCCGCTTCTCGCAGAATTTTTAAACGGTTCTTGGTTACATTGCCTATAATACGGATCGCCAGCCCAGGGCCAGGAAATGGTTGGCGTTGGATCATCGTGTCGGGCAAACCAATTTCGCGCCCGAGTTTTCTCGCTTCATCCTTAAACAGTTCGCGAAGTGGTTCAACAAGTTTGAGGTGCATTTTTTCAGGCAGGCCACCTACATTATGATGTGATTTTATCACTGCTGATGGGCCACCTTTAAATGATATAGATTCGATGACATCCGGATACAATGTCCCTTGAGCCAAGTACTCGAAATTTCCGAGTCGTTTCGCTTCTTCTTCAAAAATTTCGATGAAGGTCTTGCCAATTACCTTACGTTTTTTTTCAGGGTCGCTTACTCCTTGAAGCTTTTCTAGAAAACGGTCAGCGGCATCCACAACGTCGAGGTTGATATGAAAGTTATCACGGAATGCATGTTCCACCTTTTGACGTTCGTCTGCTCTAAGTAAACCATTGTCTACAAAAATACATGTTAACCGATCACCTATGGCTTTATGTACCAACATAGCGACAACAGATGAGTCAACACCGCCACTTAACCCACATAAAACATGTCCATCGCCTACCTGTGTTCTTATATTTTGTATTGAATACTCAGCAAGAGAGTCGACTTTCCAGTTCTTGTTGCATTTGCAAATATCAAAAATAAAATTATTAAGCAGTGTTGTTCCATCGCTTGTATGGGCCACTTCAGGGTGAAACTGAAGGCCATATATTTTTTTTATTGGATTTTCTATCGCCGCGATAGGGGAATTATCTGTAAAGGCAGTACATTTAAATCCCGCTGGTAATTTTTTGATGAGGTCGCCGTGACTCATCCATATCGTGGAATTGTTCTTTACATCTTTAAGTAGACGCGAGGGTTCTTTAATTTTGACTTGAGCACGCCCGTATTCTCGATCATCTGCGGGTGATACTTTCCCACTGAGCATGTGGGTTATCAATTGCATTCCATAGCAAATCCCTAATATGGGTATGCCTAACTCGAATAATTTTTTATCACAAAGGATCGCATCTTTTTCAAGAACACTAGCCGGTCCGCCGGACAGAATAATTCCATTTGGGCGCAGGGTTTTAATTTCGTCAATCGATTTGGTGTAGGGATAAATTTCGCAAAAGACTTGTGCTTCGCGAACTCTTCTGGCAATGTTATGAGTGTACTGAGACCCAAAATCAAGGATAAGAATTTGTTGTTCGTGCAGTACGGCGGTAGAAATTTTCTCAGGAGCTTGTGGCATTAAATTAAGCTTTTCTTGGTAGTTGCCCAACTTACCTATCTATTCAACGTGGTAGTTAGGAGCTTCTTTCGTAACCACCACATCGTGGACATGGCTTTCACGTAGGCCAGCGGCGGTAATTTTAATGAAGGTTGATTTTTTTCTCAATTCTTCTATATCTTTTGCTCCGCAATAACCCATTCCAGCGCGGACTCCTCCTAGCATTTGGTGTACCGTGAAGGCGAGTCCTCCTCGATAAGGAATTCGTGCTTCGACTCCTTCAGGAACTAGTTTACTGTCTGAAAGTTCAAGTTCCTGAAAATAACGGTCACTAGACCCCTGACTCATAGCCGCTATAGAGCCCATTCCTCGATACTCTTTATAGCTCCTCCCTTGGTAGAGAATTTTTTCACCTGGGCTTTCTTCAGTGCCAGCAAAGAGAGAGCCAATCATGACAGTGTGTGCTCCGGCGGCTATGGCTTTGGTGATGTCGCCAGACAGTTTGATACCGCCATCCGAAATGATGGGGATATTTTTTTTGGATGCCACTTTTTCACATTCTGCAATAGCGGTAATTTGAGGAACTCCGACACCGGTTACAACCCTTGTCGTGCAAATCGAACCTGGTCCTACGCCAACTTTGACTGCGTCTACCCCTGCTTTGATTAGGTCGCGTGTGCCTTCGGCGGTTGCAACATTTCCGCCAATGATCTGAATCTTCGGAAATGTTTTCTTGATCTCGCGGATGGCTTTCAAGACCTTTTCAGAATGTCCATGTGCGCTATCTATCACTAAAATGTCAAGCCCGACCCGCATCAAATCTTCAATATGTTCCATTCGATTTTGTGCCACACCGAGTGCGGCACCGACCATGAGGCGTCCTTTGGAATCTTTGGTTGCGTTTGGGAATTGAGCGTATTTTTCAACATCTTTGAGTGTTATAAGGCCTCTGAGGTTCCCTTTTTTATCCACAATGGGCAGTTTTTCAATACGGTTATCGTTGAGAAGCTTCTTTGCTTTTTTGAGAGAACTGCCTTCCGGTAGAGTGACTAGTTTCGATTTTGTCATCACATCCCGGATGGGGGTCGAGTGTTTTTGGGCGGTCCGCAGATCCCTGTTGGTAAGGATCCCGACCAATTTATTTTTTTTCGTTATAGGAATGCCGGTGATATGATATTTTCCCATCAGACGGAGTGCTGTCGACAATGTTTGGTCTGGATCCATTGTGATGGGATCCGGGATCATTGCGCTTACCGAGCGTTTAACTTGGTCGACCATTTTACGTTGTCGCTCTGGAGGCAGGTTTCGATGGATGATACCTATCCCCCCTTCCTGAGCCAACGCAATTGCCAAAGCTGCCTCGGTAACGGTATCCATCGGTGCGCTGACCAGTGGACAATTGATGGATATTTTTTGAGTGAGTTGTGTTTTTAGGCTCACTTCTGTCGGCAAAACCTTTGAGTGACCAGGGAGTAGGAGAACATCGTCGAAAGTTAGGTAAGTTTTAATTGTATCTGGATTCAACATTTGTAAAATACAAACCTATAGTGATTAAGAAGAAAGGTGCTATCAACCTGAAACGATGCCAAGTAGATGATAAAGCTTTCATAATATCATGACTGTTTCCAAATTTTCACGAAAATCCTTGTAAAAAACCACCCGATTTTTGTGATTTGGTCCTCTCGAGAAGTTTTCAACGGTATTTCACAGGGTCTTCCATTCCTACTTTTTTAAATCCTTTCAGGCGGAGTAAACAACTATCGCAGATTCCGCAGGCTAACCCTGTTTCAGAAGGGTCATAGCAGCTATGGGTGAGTCCATAATTAACACCTAGGCTTAACCCTTTTTTAATGATCTCTGCTTTGGTCATTTGTATGAGCGGGGTGTGAATTCTGATTTTACTTGACCCTTCCACACTGGCTTTGGTGGCCAGGTTGGCAAGTATTTCGAATGCAGTGATAAACTCGGGACGACAATCTGGATATCCACTGTAGTCGACCGTGTTTACGCCAATAAAAATATTCTCGCACTTTTTCACCTCGGCGTATGCCAAGGCATAGGATAAAAATATAGTATTTCTCGCAGGCACGTAGGTAACCGGGATGGCTGAAGACATCTCTTCTTCCTCACGGAGGGTAGGGATATCAATAGAATCGGTAAGGGCGGAGTTCCCGAATTGTCGAAGATCTATATTTGTAATACGATGTTCTTTAACACCAAAATCCTCGGCAATTATTTTAGCCTTATCTATTTCAACCTTGTGTCGTTGGCCATAATTAAAACTAATGGCAAGAAGGGCATATCCAGCACTTTTCGCGACTGCCAGAGTGGTAGTAGAATCAAGTCCACCACTAAACAAAACAATGGCTTTCGGGGTCATTGGAAGAAGTATTATCAGATTGACTTTAACTAGTGGTATTATATACTAAATCGTTTACAGAATATCATAAAGCTCTTCTGGTAAAAGAGTTTCTGGAGTTTTAAATGTTTGAAAACCTTTCAGATCGATTGGGCTCGATCTACAAGAAGTTAAAAGGTCGTGGTGTACTCAAAGAAGCCGATGTCGATGAGGCCCTTCGCGAAATCAGAATAGCAATGATTGAAGCGGATGTGAGTTTGTCGGTGATAAAGCCTTTTCTTAAGGACATTAGGGAAAAGGGAGTTGGGCAGGAAGTTCTAAAGAGCCTTATGCCGGGCCACCAGATGGTCAAGATTGTCAATGATGAGTTGATATCTTTACTGGGCGGTGAGTTTAAAGAGTTAGGGCTTGCGCCCAGTCTGCCAACAGTTGTTTTGATGGCGGGTCTTCAGGGGGCAGGTAAGACTACGACCGCGGGCAAGTTGGCAAAGAGGTTTAATGACAAGGGAAAAAGCTGCCTACTTGTTCCAGCAGATGTGTCCCGCCCTGCAGCGATTGAGCAGTTGAACATAATTGGTCAAGATCTTGATGTTGAAGTCTATCAAGCAGAAGGTGAAATAAACCCAGTTAAAATTTGCCAGAGCGCTGTTGAAGCGGCCTCAAAGAAAATGATTCATGTGGTTATTCTCGACACTGCTGGGCGACTTCAGGTTGATGAAGAGTTGATGGCAGAGCTTAAAGCCATTAAGGAAAATGTCCAACCGCATCAGTCATTATTTATTGTTGATGCGATGATGGGTCAACAAGCGGCAGAGGTGGCTCGCACCTTCAATGAGGCAATCGGTATTGATGGTGTGATTCTCACAAAAATGGATGGTGATGCTCGTGGTGGCGCGGCTCTTTCTATTAATAGTGTAACGGGAGGGAAACCAGTTTGTTTCGTTGGTACAGGTGAAAAGCTTGATGCGTTGGAACCTTTTCATGCCGAAAGGGTAGTTTCGCGCTTGCTTGGCATGGGTGATATGATGTCCCTGATCGAAAAAGCCGAAATTGCATACGACCTTGAAGAGCAAGCGAACCTTGAAAAAAAAATCAAGAAAAATGCTTTTACTCTGGAGGACTTTAAAAATCAACTTAAGCAGATACAAAAGATGGGATCGATTCAGCAGTTGATCGGAATGATTCCCGGCGCAAATAAATTAAAAGGATTAAATGTAGACGAAAGGGCCTTTGTTAAGATTGAGGCAATCATTAATTCGATGACTCTTTCTGAACGGAACAAGCACAATATCGTTAACTCTAGTCGAAAACGTCGGATTGCTTCGGGTAGTGGGACTACTGTTAACGATGTAAATAAATTGCTTAAGCAGTTTGTGCAGATGCAGAAGATGATGAAAAAAATGTCCTCAGGAAAGGGACGCGGAGGATTTGACCTTGGTTCAATGATGGGTGGGCGTGGAATGAGTCCATTCTGATAGCATATAAATATAGTTTATAAATTTTGAAAAAGAAAAGACTGTACTTTAAAAACCTATAAATTCAAGTTTAAGGAGGAAATACTTTGGCTGTTGTATTAAGAATGACTAGACGCGGAGCGAAGAAAAAACCATTTTATCGAATTGTGGCGGCGGATTCCCGAAGTCCTAGGGATGGCAAGTTTCTGGAGATGCTAGGAACTTATGACCCACTGAAATCTGAGAACAATATCAAAATTGATGCTGAAAAGGTAACTTCCTGGATTAAGAAGGGTGCTAAGCCAAGTGAAACAGTGGCTTCGCTTTTAAAGAAGGGGGCTGAATAGGACTCTTTTAAAGCCTCCTCCGTCGTACGAAAACGTGAATTAGGAAAAGTTGAGTTTTATATTTCATGTTCCAATTGAAAACGTAATGTAGTGAAACAGGCATAACGTTGTGTGATAACTGACCAGGAGGATCACAATGAAAGAGCTTATTTTAGTAATGGCTAGGGCTTTGGTTGACAAGCCTGACGAAGTCGAAATTAAGGAGATCGAGGGTGACGTTACGACAATTCTTGAGCTTAAGGTTGCCAAAGAGGATTTAGGTAAGGTAATAGGCAAACAGGGGAAAACGGCTCACGCT
>JALPWY010000072.1 GCA_023271875.1 Nitrospinaceae bacterium
ATCGTAAAATCACAATCAACTTTGCAGATGAAAACCATAAATTTGTAAGGAGAATATTCAACAATGGTTCATGGAAAGAAGGTGGAAGATATTATGGTGGGTGGTGGCAAAAAATATCTTCTGAGTGGAGGCAACAAATCAGAATCAATGGAAAACCAGTAATTGAATTTGATTATTCTGGTATGCACATAGTCTTACTGTATGCCATGCAAGGAATAGATTATTGGACTGAGATAGATAAAGACCCCTACGATTTATCTGCATATGGATATGTGATGGATGAACAAATGAGGAACTTACTGAAGGTCGTACTACTTGCATCTATCAATGCAGATAAAGGGAAGAAGAAAGATTTATCTATTGCAAAAAAAGCAGTCCAGTTTGAAATCAATTCAAACTATGAATATTACTCATGGACTAAAAATTATATTGATATTGAGAAGTTGATAAATCATTTTGCAGATTATCACCAACCAATCGCAAAGCATTTTTATTCTGGTAAAGGTATCAAGTTGCAGTATTTGGATTCTATGATTGCAGAGAAAATTATTAAACAATTTACTGAAATGAATATTCCAGTTCTTTGTGTGCATGATTCATTTGTCATTCAATGGGACAAAGCAAATATCGGAGATCGGGAAGATAGTTTAGATTGGATTATGCAGACAAGTTTTGCATATTTTGCAAAGAAACTATTCAAGATTTCAATTTTCCCAAGACTCAAAGAACAAGGTGGTATTGAGTATTTTTGGAGTAATCTACTTGGTAAAGATATGGGAAAGAAATTACCAAAGAGAATCAGTATTCCATCTATTAAAGATAGAAAGTATTTGAGTAGATCAAAGAGATTTGACAAGAAGATTAAGGACAAAAATTACATCAAGAATTGGTATCAACCAGAGTAAGAATTGGAGTTTTTCTCAAGAATCCAGTACCCGTAAGTCCTTTATTTACAATGGTTTAGTAGCTATGTAAAGTATTGTATTTAAAGGGGTTACGGACACCATTGGATGGCATAGTAATACCAGTATCTATAGACTAATTAGTATCTATTACATAACTAATACATTTTCGGTTCTGGTAGGAGTTGAATTGTAGAGGGATTCCGTCTGGTGGGTGTCCAACTTTTTTCAGGACTTGGGACACAAATGTCCCACACGAAAAATTTTATCGGGGAATTTTTTTATTTTGGAAATTTTTAAAAGTGTTTTTATATTTCACTCTCATATATAACACTAACTCCCCCGCAATATATCTTCAAATACTGTTGTTTGACGCAAAATCACTTCTTCAAATTATCAACTAAATTGCCAGCAAGTGATTTTTCTTGATCTAACGACTTCCAGTAGTCTGACTCAAAAATGCCATCTACAAATGGTATGAATGTGTTCTCAACGAAATCTATTATCCATTTAAAGATTCCACTCAGTTTATCCTGAACTGATTCCATGCAAGATGAATCAAATGACTTAAAACAAGAGAAGTCCAGAGTAAGGATTAAATACAAGACAATGAGTATGAATATATTTTTAAACATAGTGTTCCCCCAAATAAAAAAGTCCAGACACCGAATGGTATCTGGACTTGATTAACAAAAATTATAATGCACCTATCAAATAACCTAGTGCAACCGTTCCAACTATTCCAAGAACTATGTAGGATGTAATTATCATTGCGTTTGCCTCCATCCCTGTTCTGTCTTACAGAAAGAATAAAATTGATTTCTTGCTGGTGTTGCAGACAATCCTGTTATTTCTATATCTACAGTTACATCACGACAAACTGTAGATCCTTGTAGTGGTCTTGCACCATATCCATAACGACCTTTACCAATATCGTTTTGTGCATATAACGAATCATTGTATCCACCTGGAACAAGTGGTTTTCCATCTGCACCAAGATGTTGTGATTGATAGGTTCTTCTTGGTGTTACAGATTGAGTAACAGTTCCATTTTGTGTTTGTCCTGTATCTGGATTTACAAATGATTTGTTGTATGTTATTTGACCCATCTCATTATCTTGATTCTCATTGAGTACCTGAGTGATTAGGTCACGGTTTCTTTTCATGTCCCTACGATCAAAATATTCCCCCGCAGTTTTGCCAAAAAGAAAACCTAACAATGCACCACCACCGATTGCTGCAACCTTTGCGACCCCTTTACAGTTCTTACAAAGAATTGCACCACCTGCTGCACCTGCCGCACCACCTACCATGCCAATAGTGTTTGCATTATTCATGTAGGGATTTGAACCCGATGCACACGCATTTAATAAAACCAACATAATGATTAAATAAAAGTTCTTCATAATAATTTCCTCCATTAAATTTAGACGCAAAAATGCCAGAGAAGAAAAACCCCTCTGGCATGGTGTAAGTTTTTAGTTGTTTGAAAAAAGTTCTACTAATCCACCAACTGCTGTTTGTTGTCGGATTGGATTATATTTTTTTGCTACCTCTGTAAAAGAATTATAGAGTGACCATTCAGTTCTTGGTTTAAAGTCATCATAAGAAGGAGTAATCCATTCTTTCTGAACCTCTTTAAGATGACTGTAAGAGAATAAACCTTGATGTGCAGACTCCATCATCAAGTCATTTGCTCTTGAATTATTGATCTCATTGTTCTGCATCATCTCCATTGTGTCTGTTATGTCCTTACTGTTACCAATACATCTAGTAAGACCAGACCTAACTTCATCCTGAAGATGCAGACCTATGGTGTGTCGTTTCTTCAATACGATTTCACCTGAGATCATTAAGTTGGAACATACAAAAACATTTGTTCCAGATACTAAGGTAATTGGAAATCGCATATTGTTGTTCTGACGGATACCAATAGTAAATTCCATTGTCGGGTTATCCAGAACCTTATCCAAAACGATTTCACCAAACAAAGAAGTATGATCTGGTGATACTCCCCATTGTTCCTTCTTAATGGAAAGACCCATATCCTTAGTTTGATTAACAATAGTGTTTGCCAGTTCATGGTGTTCAACTGGTTTGAATCTATCCGATCCATCTGCATGGATAAATGGGATGTTTTTGAGATTGTTTCTTTTGATTTTCTCTTTAACCATAAGCATCTTTAAACCCTCCATGAAAAAATATGTTTCGTTAATAGTAATACAATACTACAATACTACATGGATAAGGTCAAGTAAATTGCATAAAAATACTGATGTAGTAAGTTATTGGAATTTGGGGTAGTATTGTAGTATGTTGTCTGGAATTGATGTTTATCTTCAATCAGAGAGGTTTTAATGGGTACAAAGAAGGTCAAACCAAAGAGAACTGGGACTAGAACTACCCCTTCATTTGGTGTTTATCTGGATGATGATACCCATCAGAAATACACACTTGCCATTATGAAAGAAAAGGAGAAGTTGATTAGGAAAGGAGAATCTGCTTCTGGAATAACTAAGTCGGGTGTGGTTGCAAACTTGATTGAAGGATGGATAAAGAAGAAAGGTTATTGAGGTTGGTCTGGAAATCTTTTTCCAGCAAGTTGATTTGCTGCAAGAGTAGGTGTTAAGTGGGAGTAATGCTTCTCTAACATGGAAATGCTCGTCCCCATATTTACAGACAATGCATGGTAATCCACCCCATTTAATATTTGAAATGTTGCATAGGTATGTCTGAGGGAATATAAAGTTCTATTTGTGTCGTGTTTATCTTTAAGAAGATTTGCTTCTTTTAAAAGTTCCTCAAATGTTGCGTTCATACTGTAAGTCCTTTTACCAGACCTCATCCTAAATACATAATCATTTGGTTTTACTTTTTCAAACCTAGACTTAATCCTATCCAAGTATCGTCTTACATTATGTCTTGCTATTAGTTCTCTTTGTCCTGTCTTACCAGAAACCCAAAATCTTACAAACTTCACATTATTCTTTTCAAATTCTTCAACTTGTTTCCATTTTAAATTATAAGTTTCAGTTCCGGGTCGCATACCAGTATTAACAAGAATGAGAACATAATCTCTAAGGAGTTCTCGCATTTCTAATGAACTTTGTTTATTAGTTTCGTTATACCAAGTCCTCATGTGTCTAAAAAGTTGTTGGTATTCCTTTTGTGTAAAGTATGGTCTGCGTTTTCCCTTCACTCCTTTGTTTTTAAGTTCTGGTACTTGAAGGGAATGAATCCATCCTCGTTCAACTGCAACTTTGAATACCCTTTTAAGACCTGAGTTGTGATTGTTTATTGTTGAGTGATTTAATTTCCTACCAACTTTCTTGACCCTCCATTCATCAAACTTTTGAAGTTTCTTGTAGTCAATAGTATCTATATTGCTATTACCAAAGTAGGGGATGAAGTAGTTTTCTAATGCAGAGATATAATCAACAAAACTTTTCTTTCCATATCCTGTATCAAGTTCGACTTGCATTTCAGATATAGCAAGTTTTGCAACATCTTTGAATCTTCTTGTATCAATGGAAATTTGATTTTTCTTTTTAAACTTTATTTCATCATAAAGATCACAAGCAACACCAGATGCTTTTTTCTTGGTGGTTTCTCCTGTAGAAATCCTTTTCCACTTATTATTTTGCAGTTTTATTCTTGCTTGAAAGTATTTACTTCTATCCCTTCGATATAGAATTACATTACCTTCTCTAAAGTACAGATCATTCATGTTTTGAATAGTGAAGTGTGAGTGATACAATCCTTTAAGACCTCGGGTAACTACCGAGGAATATGCATGAAACTATAACACACTTTCATGCACACTTTTGAAATGTGGTTTTAAGTCCTTTAGATACAATGAGTTATTTTTGACTAATAGACTTCTAATCCGTAGGTCGCAGGTTCGAATCCTGCCAGGCGCGCCAAATAAAATAATGGCTTATGGATATATTCCAGAGGAGAGAATGTTACAAAAAATCAAGATTACATCATATGTCTTCTCTGCCGTTTTAGCCACGAGCATAATATTCACGCCTGTAGCTAAGGCAGAACCACTACTGACAGAAAAATCAAAGTCCATTCGCCTAGGGGAATACTCAAATTTCACACTAGAAGGCAATATAAGAAGATTTGTTGGTGAAACACTCTATATAGACGTCAGCTTTTTATGGTTTGACAATGCGGTGATCGCGCGAGTTGGTCTCTATGAAAAAAATGGCGTTCTATATTCAATCCTTGAAGCGGAAACCAAAGGATTTATCGGTTTTTTCACGAGCTACCGTAAACATTATTACAAAGCTACCTTTGATTTAGTAAATGAAGGAAATCGGTTGCGCACAAAAACCTTTGAACGCAAAGTCAACATAGGTGACGTGGAGGATGTGACCAGTCATTCCTTTGACTACAAAAGTCGAACTCACAAGTGGGAGAAATTTATAGATGGCAAAATGGTAGAAGATGGGAACAGAATCATACCACTAGACACCAACTTTGATGATATTCTCGCCATATTTTATAATTTCAGAAATAGTATCTATGGAAAAATTCAAAAAGGGGCTAAGTATACTATCCACACCATACCCGAAAAAGACGCTGAAAAAATCGATGTACATATCATCGACCAAAACAAACAAGGGGAATTCATGTTAGGCGGAAATCGAACTAATGATAACGGGTATTTGATACAGGCAAATATCCCAAAAGAAATATTTAATACTGAGACAGGTGAATTATTGTTTTGGGCATCTGATCACCTGATTCCATTGGAAACCAAAATCATGGACTACGTCCTCTTTGCTGACATTCATGCAAAACTCAACCGACGGCTTTATAACTCAACTAAGTCTGATACGGCGCTGCCCTTATCCATCGAATAAATCAACAAAATTAAACATCAAAAGCGGTAGGTGGATTGTATATGATTGCGTATTCTTTATATTTTAAAGGTAGTTTTGTTAGTGGTTTTAAATAAGGGGGGTGAGAGCAATGGCTATTACGCGTGTATGGATTGAAAAAGGCTGCGTTTCATGTGGCTTGTCAGAAAGCACCTGCCCAGAGGTTTTTAAAGTTAAGGCTGAAGGATCAACAGTAGTGATAAAAGGTGTAGACTATTCAGGCTTGGAGGAAAAAATCAAGATGGCCGCCGATCTGTGTCCCGTTGCAGTAATTAAATATGATGAAGATGATGATGTATTGGCTGAGATGTTTGCATATGATGATGGTGCCAGTAACGAAGCAACTTAAATTTAATAAAATAAGGCGAGAAGGTAGTTTTGTTAGGGGGTTTAGATAAAGGGGGCAACATGGGCTTACTTGATTTTATTTTTGGTAAAGCTCCAGAATGGGAAGAAGTATCAAAAGATACTTTTAGCACTGAAGACACCTATATATATAGTAAGGGCGAGTCAAAACAATTGTTTAAATTATACCTTAATAGATTAGGGTTTAGCAAAGAAGGCATAAGAGATGAAGTTGATCTTTATACGAAAAGTATGCAAGATGACGAAGAATTTATAAAAGAATCAGATGGGTGGAAACCATATTTGATTAAATATGTTAATGATAGGGTTGAGAGTGAAGCAGATGCAAAAAAACGCTAACATTAGTTACTTGTCTTAATAAAAAAATAAATATACCCCACAGCAAACCCACAGTGAACTAAAAGTAGCCTTGGGGTGACTGACGGATTAACCAGAGACTGAATTCTTCTCCTCCCTTAAGACCCTTATTTAAAGCCTCCTGAATACCCTCACCAACTAGCATAAAGTAACTTCATTGGCAGCCATGGAGAATGGTAATGTAACAATATTCAACTCACAAAAGTGCATCAGGCTTCACTCTCATAGAATTGCTGATTGTCATTGCAATCATCGGCATTCTT
>JALPWY010000073.1 GCA_023271875.1 Nitrospinaceae bacterium
AGGTACAGTTCTTTGGCAATGGGCATGCCTTCCTCTATTAGAACTTTTTTGACTTTTCGCCCCTCTGATCCAGTTTGTGGTGTCACCAAGGTCATCCCGATAATCTTACTTGCATGAGTTTTAGCTTCTCCAGGACTTTTGGCGAGTTTCACACCTCCACCTTTGCCTCGGCCACCAGCGTGAATTTGTGCCTTAACTACGACAACATCTGTTCCCAGCTCGCGAGCAGCGGTCTCTGCTTTATCAGGATTGTCGACGACCATACCCTTGGGAACGGCAACACCGTGTTTTGCGAGGACTTCTTTTGCCTGATACTCGTGAATATTCATGATTTTAAAAAAAAAGAAACTTAGAGACGATAATTGAAAAAATCTATATGCAAGTCGGTTTTTTTATCATAGCTCGTATGGCTTGTCAAAAATAATCCATTGGCATTTAGTGCTAATAGGTGCTGGGTATGGATGTAAAAAAATTAGGTTTGGGTGAACGAAAAGGCAAAAGAGAAGTTTTGGAACTACAAAGAGCGAGGCCTGGTCAACACTTGGAGGCTATTTTCTTGTGTGCGTTGGCAGTTAGGTTTTTGTGGCTATTGTTCGCGCCATCGTTGTTGCTTTTGGATAATAACTCTTTCCAAGCTTCCAACAAGGGTGTGAGTACATTTACTATCGACTCGAGGGCCTTGCGGTCTGATTTAATATTAGCTAAGGTCAATTGATGAAGAATGAACTGATAAAGTGATTCCAGCTTGTGAGCCACATCGCCACCTTTTTTCATGTCAAGAGCACATGACAATTCATTTATAATATCGTGAGCTTTATTGATATATGTTCCTTTTTTCGACAGGTTTTTAGTGTCAACTCCCTCTATAGCCAAAGTGACAAACTTCAGAGCCCCTTCGTACATCATTATGATTAGCTTCCCTTGACTAGAAGTTGCTACTTCGTTGTGACGATATTCGTTGTGAAATCTACGTGAAACCATATTTAGACGTCCTTAAGAGTAAAAAAGGTAGTTATTATTTTTTCTGAGAGAAAATATTTTGAATTCCTGCCAGAGCACTATTAAAAGTATCCTTTTGTGCGTTAAGTCTTCCCAGTACAATTTCTAAATTTGTGAATCTTGCTTTAAGGCTTTCCTCGAATTCAAGTAGACGTTCTGCCTTTTCTAGGAGTGTTATGTTGAAATCATCAACAGTCTCTTTGATGGTGTCGAGCTCTGTGACCAATGGTCCATTCAAGGACGAATCAACCAAATTTGTTAATTGTCGATTAAGAATTTCGGCTACTCCAATTGAAAGAGTAATGTGCCCATAGTTCCCATTGTTTAAATTACCAAGACGAAAATTAAGTCCAGTTGAGTCTCCCGAGGAACCTGCGTAAAAATTTCCCGATCCTGAGGCATTTACAAAAGTGCTTGCACCGGAGTTGCTTAATTGAACAAAAGTGCTTGTTCCGGAAGATGATACCTGCACCTCATAGGATCCTGGTTGGGTATCTCGAGTAAACCCTACAAAGGCTACGGATGAGTTAGTTGTAATGCCGCCACTTGAGAAAAGCTGACTAACATTTTTTATGTCACTTAATAAAGCATCTGAAAGCTTATCAGTATCCAGAATTAGTGTCCCATCTGGCTGGGTCGTAATACCGATTTGCGACAGATATGAGTAGTCGCCGCTGACGCCTGTCACTTTATTACTTATTGAGCTTCGGAGAATTTGTTGCAGATTTTGTACTGCAAAATTACCGAATAATACGCCTGTCTCTTCGGTCTCTGTATCTAACGCTAATTGTTCACGTAAGAATAGTGAGAGATCGTTATATTCATCAACAAAGTCTGATACCTTGGTTGTTATGGCTTCTGTGTCAGTGGAAAGAGAAATGGTTCCTGAACCTGCTGATTGCAGTTTAAGTGCTGCACCAGTAATAACGTCTGTAATGGTATTAGATGATTTGGTAATGGAAACCCCATCTAGTGACAACCTTGCATCCTGTGCCGTTTGTGTTGTTTCAAAACCCATTGTTACAGTACCACTTGTGATATTAGTGTTCATTGTTACAGTACCGCTGCTGCCTGTTTGGGTGCCTGAAATAAGTAGACGATAAGGATTGGTGGCGTCACCGTCATTAAGAAAGGACGCCTTGACGTCGAGTCCTAGGTTATTAATAGCTAGTCTTAACCCATCAAGCGTGTTGTTAGTGCTATCAATAGTTACTGTTGAGGAAGCAGATGATCCAATAACGATTCTTACGGTTCCGGATGGAATTGATGTTGTAGTTTCTGCATACCCACTTGTTATGAGTTTACTTTCTGTGGCGAGGTTATTAACGGTGAGAGAATAGGTTCCAGATGACGCTGAACTAGTGGTAGTAATATCTAGAACCTTATTACTATCTGAAAAACTATTGTTTGAAAAAACGCTCTTATTGACTACGAAGCGACTTTCGGTATTCAGTGTGGTTGTAACGCTTTTAAATGTTTGCAACCTATTTTTTAATTCCTGAAAACTAGCTAACTTTTGCTGCTCGATTTGTTTTTTGGCTTCGACCAGATCCATTGATCGAGCTTCAAGAGAAACCATCTTGTTGATGATGTCTTGGGTATCTAAGTTAGAATTAATGCCAAATACGGCGTTTTGTGCCATTAGATGAATTAGGTCTCTAGGACGGGAATAATTTTACAAATCTCTTCATAATTTTATCGGTTTATAAAATTCATACCTTTAATGGATTTAAAGGGTTTAAGCCATTGTTTGTAGCTATTTATCATGGTCATAAAGAATTTAAAGTGTCTTCCGATAAATACATGTTTTATCTACTGTTAAGTTGTTTTCCTTGATTTGGTGCTGGGGAGTGCTAGAGTTGTCAAATTCTGTCCAAATGATGGTCTGAAGGGAGTGGTCTTAATATTTGGAGTTTGAGTGCTATGTCAGAGCAATTAGATCTATTTGCAGAACCTAAAAAAGATAAATTGGACTCTGAAATTGTTCCAAAAGGTTCAAATGCGTTCCGCATTCTCTATTTCGACTTGGAAACTCAAAAAAGTGCCGATGACGTTGGTGGGTGGGACAAAGTCCACAAGATGAAACTGGCTGTCGGTGTGGTGTGGGATAGCTTGGAGCAAAAATTTTTTAGCTACATTGAAAGTGAGGCCTCTCAACTGGTAGAAAAACTTAAGACAGCCGATCTTGTTGTGGGTTTCAACGTAGCTAAATTCGATTATGGAGTGCTCCAGCCTTACGCTACTAAAATGGATTTTGATCTTGAGGAAATCACCACTTTCGACATGCTTATTGATATTAATAAAAAACTTGGCCATCGGCTTAGCCTGAATCACTTGGCAGAAAATACACTGAATGCGAAAAAAAGTGCAGATGGTTTGGTCTCGTTACAATGGTACAAAGAAGGGAAGATAGATAAGATCATTGAGTATTGCAAACAGGATGTAGAGATTACTCGTGATTTGTTTCTCTATGGTGAATCACATGGCTACGTAAAATATTCTACTCGCTCAGGGGTAGCTAAAGACTTGCAAGTAGATTGGGAAAGAGCCACCCTAATAAGTCTTTCCTAGCTCATGGTTTTATGGAGTTCAAAAGTTTTTTGATAATATCATTGGTGGTGATACTTTCAGCTTCGGCCTTGAAGTTGAGTATAATTCTATGTTCCAGCACTTGATGGCTTACACGTTTAACATCTTCGATAGTGGCAGCGACCCGGTTGTCCATCAGGGCTCTTGCCTTTGCTCCCATTAGGAGGTATTGAGACGCGCGTGGCCCGGCCCCCCAGTCAACCCACTCGTTTATAAAATCCGGGGTGGTCCCATTTTTATTTGGGCGTGAACTTTGCGCCAGTCTTACCGCGTATTCTGCGATATGTTTTGAAACGGGAACACTAGGTACCAATTGTTGGAATTCCTGAACTTGTTTCGCGTTTAACACCATGTCCATTTCAGGGCGTACTCCAGAAGTAGTGGTTGTTGCGATTTCCACTTCCTGCATCAGGGTAGGGTAGGTGACGTTTATGATGAACATGAAACGGTCAAGTTGCGCCTCAGGTAAGGGGTAAGTGCCTTCGTGTTCAATGGGGTTTTGTGTCGCAAAAACTAGGAAAGGCTGATCAAGTTCGTAGGTGTTCCCGCCAACTGTTACCTGTTGTTCCTGCATTGCCTGGAGTAGTGCGGCTTGCGTCTTTGGTGGGGTTCGGTTTATTTCATCTGCTAAAACAATATTTGAAAAAATCGGACCTTTGATAAAGCGAAATTTTCTTTTATTGGTTGTTTGATCTTCGTAAAGTATATCCGTGCCAGTAATATCGGAGGGCATCAAATCAGGAGTAAATTGAATTCTACTAAAACTAAGGTTGAGTACTCTTGCTAGAGTTTTTACGAGTAGGGTTTTTGCCAAACCGGGGACGCCGACAAAAAGGCAATGCCCTTTGCAAAAAAGTGCTACTAGTAAGTCTTCTAGCACTTCGTCTTGCCCTATGATTACTTTGCTAATTTCATTTACTATGCGACTTTTTGAGTCTACTAGTTCTTTTGCTAGCTCTAAGTTTTCAGTCATTCTAATCTCTGGTAGAAGGTATGATTAATGATCTATATATCCGAAAAGCTTTGTTTGCAATTTTTTTTCTTTTTTCCACTCGAGTTTTTGGTAAATTGTCATTAGCCGCATATGTACAAAAGGATTGAATGGGTTAATGTGAATAGCCCGCTCATAGAAATCATGAGATCTTTTTGTGTCGCCTTTATCAAAATATAATTCGCCCATAGTTGCTAGAGTTGAGTGAAACATAGGGTAGTAATATAAGCTCCTATTTAGGATAACTTCGGCCTTATTATATTCCTTAGTGATGAGGTGAGCCTTGGCTAATTTGTTATGGAGTATAGGGGAGAATGTTTTTGATTGCGTGATGGCGCGCTGGTATTCGATAACAGCTGCTTTGTAGAAATTTCTTGATTGTAAAATATCGCCTAAAAATGTCAGGTCTCGGCTCTTTCGATCATCAATCTCACGATATTCTTTGCTTGGTTCACCGGATAAACGGTCTGCTTTGAAATGGACCCCTGGAGGTTTGAGACCAGGGATAGTTTTGAGTTTTTTTTGTTTTACGAAGTTCTTCCATTTTCTCTGAAAGATACTCAAGTTTATTCCTATAGTGTCAGATATTGCCAAGTCAAAAGGTTTTTCTTTAGCCAATTTTTCAAGAAGAGTTGAAATCACTTCATCTCCATGGACCTGGGTAAGATATTCAATCATTGTAGAAACTTCAGCATAGGCGAGTTGGACGTCTTCGGCTGTTTTTAGCTTTGCCAACGAAGGCATCATGTCGTCTAATGATATTAGATAGTTTTTTTGCAACGCTCCTGCAAGCATTGTTTCCATGATAGGTGTTAGATATGCGTAGTTGTTTCGCCATCGAGCTTCGAAATACTTTGCAATCCCCTCATGTATCCATAAAGGCAAGTTGTTTCGGCTTTTTTTAGTTAGTATGTAATGGGTGTATTCGTGGCTCAAGGTGTCCATCCAATTATAGCCCCGTACCAGAGACCCTGGAGAGATCATCATAATTCGGTTGTATTTACAGAGAGCAACGGTGCCGGAGATGGCAATGTCGTCAAGAGTTAATGGGGAAATTTTGGAAAAGGATTCTCTGTTGGGGTAGAACTCAACCAGGACTTTTTCTTTTGGATAATAATCAAAAATTTTTCCTAGGATCTTGTATGATTTTTCCAGGACTTTGGTTGCGTAATGTACCAGTATTTCATCTGATCCTTTTTGATATCGGTAGATAAAATGTTTTGACTCGCTGGTTGCAAATAATTTTGTTTCCTCATATGTTTTGTATACGAGATTCTTGAATTCGTGGACTTCACTATGCTTGCCAGTTACTTGTTTTAGGATTTTTGCGGCGAGTTCATGGTTCCCTTTTAAAAACTCCACGCGTGCTTTGAGAAAATAGGCGTCTCCTGATTTAGGGTATTTTTTAAGCAGGGTATTTGCGAAATGTTCTGCTGCCTCAGTATTCCAGTCGTCTATTAGTTTATGTCCCGCGTATACTTCTTCTGGAGGTAATTCGATCGCTAACGTAATGGGTGGAAAAGCTAAGATCAACCCAACTAGGCAGGTACCGATAGTCAAAAAGGTATGTTTCACTTCACTAGGTCCTTGTAATATTCCATGACCATGCGTTCATAATCCTTAGGTGTTTGTTTTTTCATCGCATTGAGTATTTCTTCGCGAAATTCTTTTGGCGCCTTATATTGTGTTTCATCTGGTAGTAGCACGCGCTCCTTTTGCATTCTTGTGACGCCTCCGCGTCGAGAATCTGGATTGCTTCCCGTACCAAGTTTTCTGGGATTTTGTCTTTTTGCTTGCTTGGTTTTTCCCTTAAAGTTTTTCATCTGGTTTAATAGGTCACGAGTCTCGTTTAGTCCCTTGAGAGCTAGGTTTGCAGATTCGATGCTTTCTCGCATGTTCTGTTCTCTAAGGTTTGTTTCTGCCTGTTTCATGTGACGTTCGGTTTGTTTCATTCCTTGCGAGAGTTCTGACGATATCATTGGGTTTTTTTTACTCAATTCATTAAACCGTTGAGACAGTTTTTG
>JALPWY010000074.1 GCA_023271875.1 Nitrospinaceae bacterium
GAGTGAACAAAATAGACGGCTTCCCCAGGATTTACCTCCTGCAACAGGCTCCCTTCCCAATTTTCAAAACTAGGAGGTAAAGCCAGGTTGTTCCAACCGATGTGGGGTATCTTTTGTAAAAGTCCACTTGTGGTAGTTGAGGGAACAGGCACTACGCTTCCTGAAATAATTCCGAGTCCCTTAGTTTTCCCAAATTCTTCGCTCCCATCAAGCAACATTTGCATGCCCAAGCAAATACCTAACAGAACACTACCTTGTGCTGCAACCTTGTGCACAATAGCATCCAAGCCTCGGCTACGCAGCTCAGCCATACCATGAGTAAAAGCCCCTACCCCTGGCAAAATAACGCGAGGTGCTGAAAGAATGGTATCGGCGTCGGAAGTAACTATTACTGTTGCCCCACAATGCTCCAAGCCTTGACGAACACTGAATAAATTACCCAGCCCATAATCGATCACCGCTACTTCAGGCATGTTCAAAATCTCTAACTTCAATATCAGCAGAAATTGCTGCACTACGAATATCGTCTATGCTGGCTCTTTCATAGTGCAGAATATCGGCCATGGCTACGGCATCTGTTTTCCCCTGTAGAACAGCATCAACCATATCTTCAGGTTTACCCATTCCTCCACTGGCAATAACGGGAACGGAGACCTCTTGTGTTACGGCTTGAAGTAAAGGAATATCGAAACCCTTCTGGGTCCCTTCTCTATCCACAGACGTCAAAAGGATTTCCCCTGCTCCTAAGTCAACTCCTTTTTTTATCCAATCAACAACATTTAAACCGGTCCGTTCGCGTCCATTATCCACATACACTTCCCATTTATTTGGGTCAACTTGTTTAGCTTCTATGGACAGCACCATGCATTGACTACCGAAACGTTGACTGATTTCGCTAATGAGTTGTGGGTTTGCTACTGCAGCTGTATTCACCGCAACCTTGTCCGCACCACATCGAAGCAGGTTTGTAGCATCTCCCACACTTCGAATGCCACCGCCCACAGTTATTGGCACAAAAACATCTTTGGCGGTACTCTGAATAATATCACCAAGGCTGTTGCGCCCATACAGGCTTGCAACACAATCCATATAGATCAATTCGTCGGCACCCTGTTGATAATATTTCAGAGCATGTTCGTTTGGTGAACCAATCACCCTGAGACCTTCAAGATGAATACCTTTGATCAAATTGGGGCCTTTGATATCTAACCGAGCAATAAGACGAATTTTTCTCATTTTGCTGCATACTCTTTTGCGTTATGCCAAACTGCATGGCGTAATTTCCACTCGCCTTCTTCATGAACCCAAAGATGGTCCGAGCGCCAACTGTCAATAACTTCATTAAATTCTTTTTCTGTGATAGAGCAATACTCAAGAAATTCATGGAAATATTTCTTTGGGAACTCCCCATCATATTTTTTCACAAGAACTATCCCTTCCTCCCGAGTGATCTTGCCATCCCTGATTTCGTGAGCCGTATCGGAGGTCGCCCTGCCAATTCCAAATTTGATAAAGCTAAGGTAATAGTGAAATCCATCACAACGATCATCAAGGCTTGCATACTTTGAGTAAGTCCCTTCTGTACGTTCAGGGTTCGCCGTGAAGCCAGTATTTTTGGTGCAATAATAAAAATTTTCTTGCGGATCCCAGAGTTTATAATAACCAAAGAAATGAATTTTTGTTTTATTTTTTGTAATTTCATCATACTTTGGTGCCATAAAGGATTTTAAATCTGCACCAGACAGCCCGTGCTCCAACCAAAACTCTGGCGGAAGACCTGAAAAATAATGTTTGTCATGATTCTTGACGGTTCTGTCAGGGCGAAATGCATTTTCCATATCACCCCCATACTCAACCTCACCATTCTCTCCATACATAATCAGTGGGACTTTATACTTTACAGCCATGTGCAAGGGGAAATTAGTTTGTCCATAAATAAAAGGCTGGAAAGGATCTCCCACATGTTTGAAAGCTAAATTAGTTATCTGCCGAGTAACTTTCCTGTTAGGTGTGCCCAAGATGTGGTCGAACCCTGATGCAATAAAAGCATCAAGATTTTGTCGCCCAATTCCCGTAGCCTTTAGAGGAGACCATGTTACAGCAAGAGGGTTCATACCATATTTGTATTTAAGCTGGTGGGCTACAAAACCGCCATCCTTTCCGCCGCTGCATGGCACTATAACGTCATATTCGCCATTATTTTTTTTGTATTTTTTGCATAAATCAACTAGTTCTTTTTCGCGCTCTTCCCAGTCAATCTCGTTGCGTTTATATTTTGCAAAATTACAGGCAGAGCATACGCCATTCTCGTCAAATGTGATTCGTGGGCGCTGGTTCGATACTGTGCAATTTTTGCAAAACCTTACCTCAATGGGTAAGTCGTATAGTTTTATTAAATCCTTTTCATTCATCTTAATTAAACCCTTTATTTTGATTCCCTTCAATTGACTGTGTTAATTTAACTGCATCTATGCCAGTTAATGCGCTGTTGTGGGTGGGGGCCCAAATTCTTTCTCACAGGATAGATTGAAATATTGTGTTTCTGGAATCATATTACATTATGGATGAAAAATTAGTGGACTCAACATCGTTTTTCCGGTGTAGGTCACATAGGTCCCGTAACAAATCGTCACGTTCCTCCCAATCAATGTTATTTTTTTGCTTTCAGTAAAATTATAGGCATCACAAATACCGTTCTCGTCAAAATTAATAGTGGTCTTATCAGCGTCTTTGGTGTGATTGAACTCCACTGCTGAATTGGGTCATTGGTTAGATATAACGCAACTGCGACAAAACATTACCTCGCCTGGCAAACCATAAAGAGCTTCTTGTTTTTTTACATCTCGTGAAAATCGGGCTAGGTTTACGGCATCCGGGTAAGGAATAACTTCCATAAAAAGTCCTTTGACCTAAGTTTTTTCAGGACGTTCTGATTGCGCCTGATTTAAAGCATCTACATGCCCCACATCCAACCAAGGTTCATGTATGGGATAGACAATAGTCTGCGCGTCACTACTTTGCAAACGGCTGAATAATGTAGGCATATCACAGTGTTCGCCAGTCTTTAAGGTATCAAGAGCATCTGGGTTTAACACATAAACGCCAGCATTAATATGATTTTGAAAAACAGGTTTTTCCTCAAAACCCATAATTTTCACTCCTTTGGTGTGAACAACGCCAAAGGGGTGTTGCCATTTATGGATGCGTACAGCCATAGTAGCTGATGCACCGTGTTGGCAGTGATAATCCAGTATGTCGCCATAGCGAATGTCGGTCAGCACATCTGCATTCGAAACAATAAAAGGTTGCTCGGGTCGTGGATTTAAAAGACTTATAGCACCAGCTGTACCTAAGGGCGATTCTTCACGCAAATAGTCTATTTGAACATTCCATTGGCTACCATCACCACAATATTCTTCTATCATATTACCAAGATAGTGAACAGCCAAAATAAAATGTTTAAAACCTTCTGTCCTAGCTCGCTCAATAATATGTCGCAGTATAGGTTTACCATCTACTGGTAGCATCGGTTTCGGGCAGTTTTCAGTATGAGGTCTCAGCCGTGTCCCAAGACCACCAGCCATTATAACCATTATGTTTTGGAGTTGACGTGGTTCCATTAATTCATCCAACAGATGCAATCCAACCACGTGCCTGCCTTCGTCTACAATAGGCAATTGATGAACTCTATTGGCCTTCATAACCTGAAGCACAGAATTCTGACTAAGTTCTGGTGGAACGACTAAAGAATCGCGGTTAACAATTGGCTCAATAGAGCTATCCATACGCATTCCATTCAATAACCCTCGCCGAACATCGCCATCCGTAAGAGTACCCGCCAAAACACGATTAGACTTGACTACGATTGCTATCTGGAAAGCGGTTTTATTTAAGTTGCTTATAGCATGTTGCAAAGTAGCATCAATGGAAAGCAAAGCTTTCTCCCAAGATCCTGTGGTTAGAGACTCTTCGCTATTTGGCATAGACTTTTTTATCCTTCTACAATCATAAAACCTATTATGGTAATCCGTGTTCAAGGTTATGAAATGGTTTCTTCAAGATGGAATCTAGCGGATGATCTTGTAAAATTTTTACAATCTTTTTACTCGCACCCCCTTCCCCGTATGGATTTTGAACCCTCCTCAATGCTAGCTGGAATTCTTTAGAATAAAGTTTTCGCAAAGCGGCGGCTATCGATTCTTGTTCAGGACTGCAATCAATAACACTATCTGCTTTGAGTCGCCCTCGCTGTCGGTCGCCAATATTGATCGTGCCTTTAGCAAAACTTGGTACCTCAATCAAGCCGCTGGATGAATTTCCCACCACCCCATCCACATGTCGTATACATGATAGATATCTTAACTGCCCCAAAGAAGTGTATGACCGCGCATTGGGGTGTTTGGCCACAAACTGGTCAATTATTTCAATTAACACTCGGCTATCGGTATCAGCATTAGGCATAGTAAAAATCAAGTGAGTGTATTCCAGTGTTTCCAGTGCTTCAAGTAATTCTTTCATCTGCCTAGCAGATGATTCATTTTCTAATGTGACTGGATGAAAGGTAATTAAAAGATTTTTAGGTCCCAATTTAAACTTAAGAAAGGTTTCCAATTCTGAGCGATCCAGCAGCTCCAGTTTTTTGATATTGTCGATTCCCAAACCACCCACCAGAAACACTCGATCAGGGTGTTCTCCAAGTTGAATCACCCGCTGTCGATATTCCTCCGCAGCAACAAAGTGCAAGTGTGACATTTTGGTGATTGAGTGACGAATTGCTTCATCGAATGCGCCCTCGGTAGATTCGCCTCCATGCAGATGTGCCACAGGAATTCGAGCTATCATGGCTGCAGCAACGGCAGAAAAAAGCTCAAACCTATCACCCAGCACCAGTATTATATCTGGTTGAAGTTGTTGTAAGGCATCCCCAAAACAGATCAGTCCCAGCCCCATGGACTTTGCCAGTCCAGAAGGGGTATCCGAACTGAGCAACATTTCTACCTTGCGATCGATGCTGAATCCGTCGTTTTCAATTTCCCGGTAGGTGAGTCCAAACTCCGGCGAGAGATGCATTCCGGTCGCGATGACCTGAAGTTCAAGACCTGATGTCTCGCGAATGTCTTCCATCAGCCAGCGTAAAAGACCGTATTCTGCACGGGTGCCGGTTACAATACAAATTTTTTTGTTCATAGTTCGATCAACTCATCGATTTCAAAATCACGTGGTGCCTTGCAACCCAATACCTCATCCCAGCGCATGGGCGAAAGCCCTGTGCCAGGACGCTTGACTGCGAGATTGGTTTTACAGAAAACCTCTCCTTCGCGAATGGCCTGCGCCGCTACCAGCGATTTGCGTGAGATGGGTATATTCTTCGTTTCACTTGAGCTGGGGCGCTTAATACCATCCCCCATCGCCTTTTCTATATTACGGATGGCAACCACCATTTCTTTTAGCTCTTCAGGCTCAAGACTTGCGTGGTGATCAGGCCCAGACAGGTTGCGATCAAGAGTAAAGTGTTTTTCGATCACGGTAGCTCCCAAAGCCACAGCGGCAATCGCAACTTCGATGCCCATAGTATGGTCCGAATAACCTACTTTTACGCCAAAAGTATCTCGAATGGAGAGCATGGCTCGTAGGTTCACATCAATCATGGGTGTAGGGTACTCAGTGTTGCAATGAAGCACGGTAATACACTTGCGGGAAGTGCCCTCCTGTTCCAAGACATTCAATGCAGCTTCTATTTCATCCTGATTAGCCATACCGGTGGATAAAATCACTGGCTTTTTATACCGCCCGATATGACGCAAGTAAGGAAGGTTGGTGATTTCTCCAGAGGGTATTTTGAAGCTGTCCAGCCCAAGCTCTAAAAGTAGGTCAATACTTTCGGTGTCAAAACCAGTGGAAAAAAAACTGGATTCCTCGTGATTTACAATGTTTAATCAACGCCTCATGGGTTTCGCGGTTCAATTCCAGCTTTCTTATCATATTGTACTGGGATTCGTTCTCATCCGTTGT
>JALPWY010000075.1 GCA_023271875.1 Nitrospinaceae bacterium
TAGTGGGGCGGTGGGTAATCTTATCGATCGTATTTTGTATAAAGAAGTGATCGATTTTATAGATTTTTTTTATAAGGGAAGTCACTGGCCTGCGTTCAACATTGCTGACTCGTGTATTACGATTGGGGTCAGTTTTATGATCTATGATCTGTTTTTTGGTTACCCAAAAAACGCGGGAGTTTCAAGTCCACCGAGCTAACAGGTTCAGGACTAGCCTTTTTACATAGCGAGTTGTAATTGCCTCAAAACTTATGTATCCCATCCTAATAGAATTTGGTTTTTTTAAAGTTTTCACATATGGATTGTTAGTGGCGACTGGGTTTTTGGTTGCTATTCTTCTTGCTTCCTCAAGAGCGAAGAAGGAAGGACTAGACTCCCAAAAGGTTCTAGATCTTTGTTTTTATGTCATGGTTTCAGCTCTTCTTGGGGCGCGTTTGCTTTATGTTGTTGTCGAGCACCGATATTTTTTGGCCTCTCCTTTAGAGATTTTTAAATTTTGGAAAGGTGGGTTGGTTTTTTATGGGGGTTTAATTTTAGGTGTTCTGATATCTTTATGGTATCTAAAGCGTAATGAGATGCCTATGTGGAAAACAGCTGACCTGCTTGCGCCTTCGATTGCGCTCGGGCAATCGATAGGGCGGTGGGGGTGTTTTTTTGCTGGGTGTTGTTATGGAAAGGAAACCGATGTTACCTGGGGGATAACCTTTGCAGATCCTCGTTCATTGGCCCCCCTTGAGATCCCTTTGCATCCTACTCAAGTTTATCTTTCGCTAAATGCGGTATTTATTTTTATGTTTTTAATGTGGCTAAGTAAGAGAAAGGTGTTTGACGGGCAGATACTCTGGTCTTATGGTATTCTCTATTCGATAGGTAGGTTTGTGATTGAATATTTCCGAGGTGATGACAGAGGGTTCGCCGTCGAACAGGTTCTTTCAACCTCACAGTTTGTCGGGGTTTTTATTTTTATTTTATCTGCATTTATGTTGTTGACGCTTTATCGGGAAAAATTAAGAAGACATTCTTCCTAGTGCAAGTCAGTTGACTTAATCTAATTGAGCTTTTGTTCTATGGCTAAAGAGTCCACCCCGCATATTTTACATAGGCATGTATCGATTCGTAGATCGGGTAGAGTAGTTCGCAATGTGCTGACTCAATCGTTGATTTCAGATATTAAGCAGGGAAGACTTAAAAAAGATGATGAAATCTCCGCTGATGAGAAAAACTGGGTACGTCTTGATCGACATTATCAACTGGCCAGTTATTTCCCCATCAAAAACCCATCTTCCTCCGAGGACCTTCCGCCTGACATGGAGAAGCATTTGTCTGAGCTTTCGCAAATGTTGAAAGAACTAAGTTGACAATCTCCTTCCCTAGATTTGTTTCATGGATTGATGGTTGCAATTAAATTGTACTCCATGAATTCGATTGGCTTTAGAGTTTGTGGGTATACTGTTTGAACAAACTGGGCTGATGCCGGTGAACTTTGGTGAGTCTTTAGTGCAGTCTCATCCTCAAACCTCAAAATATGCATGAACCTTGATGGGTTTAATATTTGTTGTTGAGCAATGTAGATAGTGGTGAATGGTTCACTGGTTTTTACGTGCTCCACCAATTGACGAACACTCCCTTTGGTTTTTTCTACTTGGCTGGGATGTACTTGATACTCGGCGGTCATATAAATAGGCATGAGATGGTCTCCATTAACTTTTTAAATATGGTTAGTTTTTGTTTTGTCGTTTGAATTGCGAGGCATAAGCTGGGGAATTATTTTTTCCATTAAGTTGCATTCCTTGGATTTTTCTTAAACCGTTTATTAAGATACAACATATCTGGGTCAATGCAGGCGCTTGTCTCATTAAACATAGCTCTAATTGACTTTCTATTTTAAAACCCATAAACTCCAGCCATTGCTACTTTCCCCATGATCTAACTAATTGTTTTTACTGGTCATTTTTATCGGAAGGGGTCACTTTAACTTGTAATCGGAATTTGCTTATGTCAGCTAGTAATGCGAAAAAACAACTTCTGGAGAGTTTTTCCAGAACAACAGATGAGATTTTTTCACTAAATGAATTTGAGGAACTAATAGATTCGAAAAAAAAGATTCGAATTAAATATGGTGTTGATGTCACATCCCCTTACCTTCACATAGGGCATGCTGTTAATTTATGGATGATGCGAGAATTGCAGGACCTTGGCCATAAGGTGGTTTTTTTAATTGGTGACTTTACTACACAAATTGGTGACCCAACCGGCAGGAATAATACTCGACCCATCATTCCTCAGTCTGAAATTGATAAAAATGCTGAAGAGTTTATCCGGCAAGCAAAGATGGTTCTTAGGTTTGATGATCCGGACCTACTAGAGGTTAGGAGAAACTCTGAATGGTTTTCCAAATATCAGCTTTCAGAGTTTTTAAAGTTACTGTCCATGGTCACTCATTCTCGCCTTATTTCACGTGATATGTTTCAACGGCGGATTAAGAATCAGGAGGATATCTATTTGCATGAGATGATTTATCCAATACTACAGGGCTATGACTCTTATGTACTCGAGTCGGACCTAACCATAATAGGATCAGATCAATTATTCAATGAAATGCTAGGGCGCTTTTATCAGCAAAGGTTTGGGCAGAAGCCCCAGGTGATCATTACCACAAAAATAACACAAGGGATTGATGGTAAGGCCAAGCAGAGTAAGAGTCTGGATAATTATATCGGACTGGGGCATTCTTCTCGAGATAAGTTTGGACGTTGTATGAAAGTTCCAGATGAATTGATTCTGGATTATCTTAAAATTTACACTAAGGTCCCTAAAGAAGAGATTCACATGATAGAAAAAGAGATTGTAAGAGATCCGATGAGGTGGAAAAAATTTCTTGCCGAAGAAATAATAAAACGTTACCACGACGAAACGTCAGCTAAGAACGAACGAGAGTGGTTTGAAAATACTTTTTCAAAAAAAATTACTCCCAAAGATATTCCTGTTTTGGAAATAGGTGGTTCTCAGTGGGTTGCCATAGATTTAGTAAATAAGTATTTCGATAACTCCAAGAGTAGTAGTGAAGTGCGTCGCTTGTTTAAACAGGGCGCGGTTTCTGTTAACGGTGAAAATATTTCACTCTTTGACGCGAGTATAGAGATTATGACTGGCGACGTTGTTAAGGTGGGAAAACGTAACTGGTTTAAGATTAAGATTGTTGGTAATTAAGTTTAACTGTTGAAGCGGTGGTTCCCCTCGGGACCTGTTGGTGCACTATTAAGGTAATATTTTTACATGCTTTACTTGGTTAGGTGTCGTGCGTTTTCTTTTAAAGTCGAAGATTTGTTTGGAGTTGGGTCGATAATTGGCCAAGCCAAAATAAAAAGAATGAAGCCGATGACTACGATTCCAATGAAACTACCGATGTGATCGATGAGGGGGGTTTTTTCTTTCATTGTGTTATCTTTATCAATGAATCGAGAGACTAGTAAGTTGATCGCATGTCGTTTTATATCGCAAGTTCGATATATATCATCCATGTGATCATGGAAATAATCAGAACCGTGTAGCCAGCGTGTACCCAAATAGTAAAAACAGGATTTTCTTTTCTCTTTTTTGATGTGTTTTGTTTTATAGTCACGCTATGACTTTGTTAGGATATAAAGGTAGATCTTTTTAACGCTAGGTTCTGCTTGTGATTTCTATTAGATGGTATCCAAATTGAGTTTTAACGGGACCATGGACCTTCCCGATTTCTTCATTAAAAACAACCTTGTCAAACTCGGGTACCATTTGGCCTGGGTGGAACTCGCCTAGGCTACCCCCTTCAGCACCGGAAGGACATTTTGAATGTTTTTTTGCAGATTCCGTAAAATCCGTACCTGCTTCAATTTCATTTTTCAACTTGAGACACTCTTCTTCAGTATTTACTAAAATATGGCGCGCAGCTGCTGATGGCATTTTTTCTCCTTAAGCTCAACGTAATTAAAATATATCAAAACTATATTAAGTTACTGAAGTTTATCCGAGAAAGTAATTTATCGCAATGTATTTGCTAAGATTACGAGGATGCCAGTAGAGTTTTTTTTAACATTTGGATTATTGTGAGGATGTGTGATTTTTTTGATCCAGGGTTGAGTTGTTAGCTGGTCTGTGGGTGGGTTAATTAGTAAAACGCGGTGGAAAGTATAATTTAAAAATAAAATTTCATTCCCGCTTCAATGCCGTGTGATGTGGTTTCTCCAGTGAAATACCCATCAAAGCTAGGGTCATTTGTGGTGAAATATCTGTATCCCAATAATAATGATAGCTTTCTCGAGAATTCCATATCGACACCCATTTTGAGCTGATAAGCTAATGTCGTGTCTGCTCGATCACCCGAGTGGTTGATGCTTGCTTCGTGAAACGCAATGCCCATTCCATATCCAATGTAGGGGGTATAAAATTCCCTAATGTTAAATGAGTAAATTCCATTCACCAGAAACGACTTAGAGGTGATATCACCATGCGCACCAGGACCAAAGTCTCCACCTTTGTAAGAGAATTCCAGTTCCGTGCTAAACGAATTTCCAAATTGATACCCTATGGAGTGGTTAAATCCTAGCCCAGTCTCCGTTTCTAAAGAATCGCCTGCCGATGGGACGGCTGAAGTGTCCTTATTAACTAATGCCATATCCTCAAACATGTCCATGGAACCAGTAAAAGTAAAATATGGCCCCACTTCATTGGATGCATGAGCTGGAACAGCTAGCAAAAGAAACGCTATGGTAATAATCAGAATTTTGTGAAAAGCAGGTTTTTGTCTAGACGTAGAATTGAGGTGTTTCACGGTTGAATAACTCAAATGGCCAATTTTATGCATAAAACTATCAAATTTAAAGGGTTAACACCATTATAACGGCCAAAAGTTTGAAATCTTTATTTTGAGAATAAAATAACTGATATTATATTTTGCACACATACATGTATTAGGAGTCTTTGTATGTCTTAAAAATTTCAAATTATAAATTATTGATTTTTATAGACTTATGATATGATACCGTACCGTTTATTTTTTGCAGATAGGAGGTTTAATGGTTGAAGATAGTATTACTAAATTTGTCAATACAGTACCGTTTTTTAAAGGCTTTTCCGATGTTGAAAAAGGGAAATTAATAAGCCGGGCAGACTGTTTTGAAAAGTACAGTAAGGAGGACGTGATTTTCAAGCAGGGGGATCCAGGTGACACTTTGTTCTTAGTGCTTCAGGGGAAGGTCGCCTTGTTCAGGTTAGGTACTATTAAAGTTGACGAGGGGCGCGTGTCCCTGAAGGAAGAAGTTGATAAAAAAATTACCATATTGAACCCTGGGTCAATCTTTGGAGAGATTTCTATGCTTACTGAAAGCAGAAGAAACGCTACCGCTCGGGTTGAGTCAGAACAAGCAGTAGTTATGAAGATCACTAAAAAATTAATCGATGGTCTCAACCACCCTACTCAAATAAAATTTCATCGGCAGTTGCTGTTGGCTCTTGCTACTCATCTCGATGAGATGAACGCGCAATTTGTTGACTTGCAATACAAATATGATGAGGACAAACAATCTATAGCCTAGATATTTTTTTCTTGTGTGAATTAATTTGAATAGCAGGGGTGCTGTTTGCGGCTCCTTTATGCATTTAAAGCGAATGTTATTTTTGTGGAGTTGATAGCCATTCAATGCAGACTTGACAGAACCGAAACTGCAAAAGTAATACGATGGTCAGTTAAGATGC
>JALPWY010000076.1 GCA_023271875.1 Nitrospinaceae bacterium
GTGCCATAAAGAAATTCTTCCATGTTGTAATACTTATCCCAGCGATTCTGATCATTTGGGGCTGCTGAGACAACCATCGGTATGACGGCACTTAAAATCACTAGAAAAAATAAGTTAAGGTTTTTATACAAGATTCTTGAGTGAAAAAACATCGAGGAGGGACTCCTTAGATTAAGATAATTTAATTCTATTCGAAGACGCGGACCTGTCAAGGTGAATTCCGATTTACACGCTTTGTTGGGCGTTGTAGAATTGTATTAATCGATAAAAATGACATGAATCAATGACGAATTTTTTAAGGAGGATAGTGATGCAATTGGGTTCGCGTTTTCTAGTGATCTTAATCGGTTGGTTGACAGTTCCCGCGTTTTTGGTTGGTATGGTATCGATTGTCAATGCTGAAACCAATAAGATGAAGCCTGATAAAATTTCCTCTGATCAGAGGTATGCAAGGTTTTTGGATGGCACTACCCTTGACACGAGGAATGGTTTGATGTGGATGAGTAACGATTACTGGCAAATGGAACATAAATGGGTCAACTGGTATACCGCGAAGGAATATGTTCAACGGATGAATAATAAAAGATTTGCGGGATACAATGATTGGCGCCTGCCGTCAGTCAAAGAGGCTAGTTTGCTTTACGAAAGACGCAAGCGGAATACAGACAAGGATGGCGATAAGATTTTTATCGATAGTATTTTTCCAAAAGGGTCTGGTTGGAGTACTTGGACTATCGAGCACAAACAAAATAAAGCTCTTCTCGTTTCTTTTAAGGATGAAGGGGGAAAATCTTTTCAAGACAAGGTTACAGCAACTGACGCGTTTTTGAGACTTGTTCGCCATGTGACGCCATAACTGTTTTAACTGTCTATAGAATGACTGTGTTAGCAGTTCATCGTTGAGGCATGTTTTGAAAATTCTGAAATTTTTTGCGGTGTGTAAAAGAGGGTGGGATGAATTGCTACCAAAAGGATGACAAGTAAACCAACAATGTCGAGATATAGGGTCGTATTATTTTTTGGAATTCTGATATTGCTAACTTTTCCTTCAGCTTCAATAAAAGCATTTCACAAGGGTATTTATTATCCTAGAGCTCCGGAGGCGCTTCTTGACATTCTTCAGGATATGGATAACCCGTTTTCCCCAACGAGAAAAAATATTGAAGAGGGCAGTAAAGTTTACTTTGGGAAAGGTTTGTGTGTGAAATGCCATGGTGTAAACGGAAAAGGATTAGAAGTTTCGGGTCACCCTCCACGCAACTTTACTGATCCTAAATGGCAGGATGTTCGGACCGACGGCGAAATGATGTGGGTGCTAAAAAATGGGAGTCCGGGTACCAGCATGCCGATTAGAGTTGGGAGGGGAATCAGTGAGGAAGAAGCTTGGAAGGTGATTCTTTTTATCAGAACTTTTGCCGGAATCTAACGAGATTTGGTCATGATAACTTTGTGATTTATGATGCGACTTTTAGATTAGCGTTACATCTTAAACCATAGATTGTCTTGAATTATCTTTTTTAAGGAGTGAGTAAAATGGCAGGTACAATACTTAAAATAAAATGGTTGACGATATTTATGTTTTTGGGAACTGTTTTTTCTGCGTTGATTACTTCCCCTATGAATACCAACGCTGCTTCTCAGAACTTCTATAAACTAAAAATTCCGTTAGGGTTGGATGAGGAAGCTTTTAAAGTTCCACAAGATAATCCGATGACTAGAGAAAAAATTGGACTGGGTCGCCTGCTTTTCTTCGATAAGCGTCTTTCAGCTAATAATACAATCGCATGTGCGAGTTGCCATATCCCAGAACTAGCATTTACGGATGGGCAATCGGTCTCTTCGGGTATCCATCACTTGCAGGGTGGTAGGAGCGCACCAACTGCGATCAACAGAGGTTTTAGCGAGGCACAGTTTTGGGATGGTCGGGCTCCGATGCTGGAAGATCAGTCTATCGGCCCATTTGCAAACCCAATTGAACACGGTTTTTCTAACCATGATGAATTAGTTGCCAAGATCAGCATGTTTGACGGATATAAAAAGATGTTTAAGAACGTGTTTGGAACTGACAATATAAAAAAAGAACATGTCGGGAAAGCCATCGCTTCGTTTCAGAGAACACTGATTTCTGGCAATAGCCCTTTTGACCGATTTGACTATGATGGAGACCAAAAGGCTATTTCAGAATCTGCTAAGCGGGGGAAAATTTTATTTTTTGATAAGGCGCGTTGTAATCTTTGCCATATGGGGACCAACTTTTCTGATGAAAAATTTCACAACATAGGAGTTGGTTGGGATGGGAATGCGTTGGATTTGGGTAGGTATAGTGTCACCAAGGACGTTAAAGATTTAGGAGCGTTCAAGACCCCAACACTTCGAGAAATTTCCAAGACCGCTCCATATATGCATGATGGTAGGTTTGCAACACTTGAAGATGTTATTGCCCATTACAATAAGGGGGGCGTTAAAAACCCCTTCTTAGATAATCAGGTTATCCCGCTTAATCTTTCTAGACCAGAGATAAAAGATTTAGTTGCAATGCTCCGTAGTTTAGAGGGTGAAGGTTGGCAGCATGTGAAAGTCCCTACGGAGTTCCCGCAATAAAAAATTTAAGAAAGAGCATTTAGCTATTAAATTGCAAACCTTTGTCGAGAGAGTGGTGGTTTTCCTTAAGACCAAAAAAAAAACATTATGGTTTTCCCCAAGTCTTTAGCACTTTTCATTTTGTTTATTTTTTCGTTGGTTTTGGTAGGGGATGCTTTTTCTGGCCCAAGCGTGAGGCATGGTTTAAGGCAATACCGGCAACATGACATGCATCATGGGATGGGACATATGGGCAAAGGTAGTTGTCCGCAGGTACGCTTCACGGTATCAGCTCCTGATGAATTCTTGCGATTAAAAAACCCGCTAAAGCCTGACTCGATTAACTTGTTTGCGGGAGAGTCACTTTTCCATACCGATGCGCAACCGACTGCTTGCAAGATTTGTCATGGATCAACTGGAAATGGAATGGGTATGATGGCCCCTGGCCTTAATCCTCCACCAAGAAATTTTTCTTGCTCCGAAACAATGAATGATATTTCAGATGGTCAGATGTTCTGGGTTGTAAAAAACGGATTGCCCGGTACAGGAATGGTTGCTTACAAAAGTTTGAGTGATGAGCAGGTCTGGCAAATCATTCTATATCTTCGGACCCTGGCTAACTAGACGTGATGAGCAGAGTTAGCCAATGGTTTGGAATATCTAAGGCCTAAGGTAGTTTTTTTGGTGTTGTATCAATTCAGTAGATGCACATCTTCCATTTAAGGCAATTTGTTGACTTTCGAGCCTTGTTTTCTTGGTAAAATTTTTAGCAAAGTAATGGAGCTTGAAGGGAGTAAGCGGTGAAGCTTTTTCTCTTGATATTTGTGGTCTCGGTTTTTGTGTTTCCTGCGGCAAGGGTTTCGGCAGATCAACAATCGGGTTCTTTAACTCGTCAGCTGTCACCAAAAAATGAGTATCCTGCTAATCTGATTGTTGCTTCGGGCATTTGCCCTCAGCCGCGCAAAACTGAAAAAGCGCCATCAAGGTACACCCTCAAAGAAAACCCTTTGTTTGGTACTACAAAAAATATTGAGCGAGGAAAATCGCTTTATCAAATGGAAGCAAAACCTACGGCCTGTAAAATGTGTCACGGTATTAGAGGCAATGGGAATGGACGTTTGGCACGAGGGTTGGAACCTGCACCGAGAAATTTTACCTGTGAAGATACAATGAAGTCTTTGTCAGATGGCCAGTTGTTTTGGGTTATTAAAAATGGGTCCAAAGGAACTGCCATGCCGGCTCATAAATTTACCCTGAGCGATAAGGATATTTGGCAGATCATTCATTACTTAAAGCGTTTTGCTGGTTGACGTTACTCTTCACAAGTAACTTGCATCAACGGATGGTTAGCTTTTTATATTTGGAGCGTCTGTTCTCTTCCCGCCCACCCAATTCCTCGCGACGTTTTTCTTGGTATTCCTCAAAGTTTCCTTCAAACCAGCGTACCTTGCTTTCGCCTTCGAAAACGAGTAGGTGAGTACAGATACGATTTAGAAAAAATCGATCATGACTTATTACTAGAACACAGCCAGCAAAATTCAGAATGGCGCTTTCTAGGTTACGTAAAGTGGTAACGTCGAGATCATTTGTAGGTTCGTCAAGAAGTAGGACGTTGCCACCTCGTCGTAGTAGTTTCGCTAAGTGAACGCGGTTACGTTCACCTCCTGACAAATTAGCTACCTTTTTTTGTTGATCACTTCCTTTGAAGTTGAATTTTCCCACATAAGATCGCGAATTGATGGAATGGCCACCAACTTCTATCTGGTCGGTACCGCCTGTGATTTCCTCGAAAATAGTTTTATCGCCGTCAAGGTCATGCCGGTGTTGGTCAACGTATGATAACTTTACCGAAGAACCAATCTCTATTTTCCCTGCGTCCGGAGATTCTTCTCCTATAACCATTCGGAAAAGAGTTGTTTTTCCCGTTCCATTAGGGCCGATGAGTCCGACAACTGCACCACGGGGGATAGAAAACGTTAAGTCTTTAATGAGAGGATTGTCATTGTAGCCTTTGGTCAAGCCCATTGCTTCAATTACCTTTTCCCCTAACTGAGGTCCAGAGTCGATTTGTATATCGAGGGTATTTTCATCAACCTCCACTTTTTGGGCCACGAGTTTTTCATAGTCACTTATTCGGCTTTTATTTTTTTTTCGCCGTGCGCTAGGACTTGCTCGAAGCCATTCCAGTTCTTGCTCGACTTTTCTCTGTAAGCTGGAAGCGGTTTTATCTCTTTGCTTGAGCAGTCCGGCTTTTTGTTCTAGCCATGAAGTATAGTTACCCTCAAAAGGAATGCCTCGGCCATTTTCTAACTCGAGGATCCATTTTGTGATGTTGTCCAGAAAATAACGATCGTGGGTGGAAACGATGACGTTACCAGGGTAATTAGCAAGAGTTTCTTCCATCCATTGCACTGTTTCAGCATCGAGATGATTTGTTGGTTCGTCAAGAAGAAGAATATCTGGTTTCTGTAGAAGGGCGCGGCATAACGCGACGCGTCGAGCTTCCCCACCGGA
>JALPWY010000077.1 GCA_023271875.1 Nitrospinaceae bacterium
AAACTAAGCGCAATATGGACATATCTAAACAAAAATCTAAACAAAAACACGACCCTAGTTTTAAATCAGTATTTATTGTCGATCCAATTAAAGGAGAAAGGCTTCACCTAGCAAAACTCCTTAAGCAAGAAAAGTTCTTAATGATGACATTTGAACGCATTGGAGACTGTTTAAAACAAAATAATTCTATCAAACCGGATTTAGTTGTCTTTGTTCTTCGCAAGGATAAAAACGAGCCAAGCCAATTAAAAAACATCAAAAAACACTTTAAAAACCTACACTTTATTATTCTAATGACTTCAGAGGTTTCTGAATTGAACATAGACGAACTTAAAGAAAGCGGGTTTACCTCAATTCATAAGGCCAACAATCAAGACATGGTTAAGAACTTTATTTATATTCTAATGCCAGAGTGCCAGGTAACCTATGCAGAAGAACCATCACTCGAAACAAAGTAAGTTTATGTATTTTTATTCACCGGTTAATCGATCAATTCTCTTCCCTGTAATTATGTTAATCAAAACCCCATGGGTATAAAAGTAAAAAAAACAAAACTTGTGAAGGTTGGGCAAGTCGAAATAGGTGGTGGAAGGCCAGTGGTTTTGATTGCGGGTCCATGTGTCATCGAGTCACAAAGCCATGTAATAGATACCGCTGAAAAAATCAAACGTGCCGCCAACGATGCAAATATTCCTTTCATATTCAAGGCGTCCTACGACAAAGCTAACCGATCTTCGATCGATTCCTTTCGTGGTCCAGGATTAATTAAAGGGCTAAAATCTCTTAAAAAAATAAAACAGGAGCTGAATGTACCTGTACTCTCAGATGTACACGCAGAAGAAGAAATAGAACCTGCCTCTCAAGTTCTCGATATATTACAGATTCCAGCATTTTTATGCAGACAAACCAACATGATAACAAAAGCAGCAAACACAGGACGGGTTGTCAATGTTAAGAAAGGGCAATTCATGGCCCCTTGGGATATGAAGAATGTTATTGATAAATTATCCCAAAGTGGTTGTAAAAAAGCATTACTCACAGAACGTGGGTTTACATTTGGCTACAATAACCTTGTTGTAGATATGCGTTCTTTGATCCTTATGCGAGACCTAGGCTACCCAGTTGTTTTTGATGCAACCCATAGCCTGCAACTTCCAGGAGGCAAAGGAAAAATAAGTGGCGGCCAAAAAGAGTTTATCCCAGATCTTGTTCGTGGAGCCGTCGCAGTGGGATGTGATGCAATCTTTATGGAAGTTCATCCCAACCCAGAAAAAGCAAAATCTGATGGGCCTAATATGCTTAAACTATCCCAATTACCAGAACTCCTTAAACAAATAAAAACGTTAGATGCGGCTGTTCGAAGTCAAACTTAGGAAAATGATAATCAAGTAGTTGTCTCCTCCCACACCTAAAAAGTCAGTAAAAAGGCAAAATAGAGGAAGATGGCTCCCCATATTGGGGAGCCGGAGAGAAAATACATTTGGCTTTCGCTTTGGCACGCCACGGTTGAAATCTTGGGAGATCCAGCCGTTGGAGGAGGCAATGCCAATTCGAATCTTCAACCATATACAAGCAAACCTCATGCCACCACTTCGTTATGCTTGGATAAAAAAATACACCTATGTTTATAAATACTTACGTGACTCTGTGATGACAGTGCCATTGGGTTTACTGTGAAAAGTAAAGGAAGTTTTACCCCACCGTGTCAAAAACTTCTCTATTTCTAGAATATCCTTCTATATTAAAGCCATCATAAGGTCCGCAAACACACCCCTAAGATTTCCGTCAAATTCGCTGTCGCTTTTTGGCTTTGGCTGCGCAAGGATATCAAATTTTTTATCGCGTATGGGTGGGTAGCAGCATACCACCCAGCTTTGATTTTGGAGACCTTCCCTTCTCCATCGGCAAATGAACTAGTGTTAATCAAAGACTGTTCCATAGTATCGCTAATAGCTCTTACTGAAACAAATGGAATTTGTTTTTCAATACAATGGCCTATGAGTGACGATGTTTCCATATCCACCGCCAATGCTTTATGAGAAGACCCTAGTTCTTGCTTAGCTGAAGAATTAGAAATGACTTGGTTCACTGTTAGTAAAGTTCCCTTGTAAATCATTATTTTTTTCTGAGAGGTCAGTCTCTCAAATAAATCTGGTTGTTGTGGATTCACGAGATAGCTCTTAGAAAAAGTAGCAGCCTGATCAATTTCTAAAACCTTGTCAGCGACAACCAAATCTCCTACTTTCAACCTTAAATCTAATCCACCGGCATACCCTATTGAAAGAACTAAAGCTGGAACGGTTCTACTTAAAACTTCCTTTAGCGCACTCAAAGCACAATCTTTACCCATACCCGTTCGTACTAAAACAATATTGACTCTTTCCCAACTTCCGACCCAGACATCCGCATGTCCTGCCTTGAGTTGTTCTTTGACATTCATCTGTTTTCTAATCAGGTTTATCTCTTCCCGAAGAGCACCCAAAATAAAAATTGGTTGGTCCATTCTACTCATGTTTTAATTAACAAATAATTTATTAAGAATTAAACAGCAAAGATGGTAAAGACGCAAAGAAATAGTTTTCATATGTTAATTCGACTTGCCTACTCTGCCAAGGGTGTGCTAGCGTGCTCGGTCGAACTTTGGAAAGAAATATGGCTAAACAAAAACACATTATTCCCGTGCGACCAAGTGACAAACTTGAACTTAACGTAGAAAGTCAAGGATCTAGTGGAGATGGCATATGTAAACACAAGGGCTACACCCTTTTTGTGCCCGGAGGCATTCCCGGAGATCTAGTTTTTGCAGAAGTAATAAAAACCACTCCAAGGTTTGGAGTTACCCGGATTATCGAACAACGTTCTCCATCACCAGACCGAATCAAAGCCCCCTGCCCTGTATTTACCCAGTGTGGAGGATGTAAATTACAGGACTTAAAATATGAGAAACAAATGGAGTTTAAGGTTGACGTTGTCAAAGATGCTTTGAAACATATTGGGAAAATCGACCCACCCTCGATCGCATCAATCCCAGCAGAAAAAATGTACAATTATAGAAACAAGGGGAGCTTTTCTGTACAGAAGCAAGGTGGGTTTCTTCGTATTGGATTTTTCAAACAGGGTTCGCATGACATAATCAGTACTGAAAGTTGTGGGATCCTTCATGATCCAATCAACAAGGCAAAAGAATTTATTCGAGAGCTCCTCATTAAACACCATGTATCGATCTATGATGAGAGAAAACATCTGGGACTATTTCGTGAACTCGTAATACGTCACTCATCACATTCAAATCAATTATTAATTGGGTTAGTAACTACTCCGGGAGATTTCCCTGAAGAATTCATAACAGATCTAACCGCTAAGGGCACATCCAACAATCTACATATTTGTGGGGTCGTACAAAATATCAACTCTCAAAAGACTAATGTAATTCTAGGGAAAGAAACTCGTGTTTTATGGGGACAAGGTGAACTGAATGAACAGTTAGGAAATTTGAAGTTCAGTCTTTCATTAACTTCTTTTTTTCAGGTCCATCCTGAACAAACGATCCGGTTATTTGAAACCATAGAAAAATGGACAAAAAATACTACTGGTCGAATTATAGACGCTTTTTGCGGAATAGGTGCTATTAGCTTATGGTTAGGGCAATCAGGTTTACGAGTTGTTGGGATTGAAGAATTACCTCAATCAGTAAAAGACGCACGCGCCAGTGCAAAAAAAAATAATATTGACTCCTGTTTTTTCATACAAGGAAAAGTCGAAGAGCACATCAGAAAATTCAAAGAACAGGATATTGAAGCAATAATTTTAGACCCCCCCCGAAAAGGTTGTTCAGAGAAAGTTCTCCAAGCTGTTTCTGAAATCAAACCCAAGAAAGTTATTTACGTCTCCTGCAACCCATCAACCCTAGCCCGAGACTTAGCCCATTTAGAAAAATACTATATTGATGATGTTGTTGTGATCGATTTATTCCCACAAACACAACACGTGGAGACGGCAGTATTACTAACCTTGAGCAATTCCTAAAACCTCGCGTGCTTTGGAGTTCGAGGAAACGGTATAACGTCACGAATATTTTCCACCCCTGTTACAAACTGCACTAACCTCTCAAATCCTAAGCCAAACCCTGAGTGCGGAGCAGAGCCAAATCGCCTTAAGTCAAGATACCAATCGTAATTTTCTGACTCTAAATTTTTGGATTGCATTCTTTTTAACAGGGAATCGTAATCGTCTTCTCGCTGACTACCGCCAATGATTTCTCCTAGTTTTGGCAGAAGCACGTCCATCGCCCGCACAGTTTTACCGTTATCATTGACCTTCATATAAAAAGGTTTAATTTCCTCTGGATAATCATAAATAACAACTGCCTTCTTAAAAACCTCTTCACTGAGATATCGTTCGTGCTCCGATTGCAAGTTACACCCCCACTCTACTGAATAAGTAAAGTTCTTACTTGATTTTTCAAGAATATGGATAGCATCGGTGTAAGCAATACGCTCAAACTCTTTCTCCGTGATATTCTGGTGTCTTTCAAGGATTGTTTTATCAATCTGTTTATTGAAAAATTCCAAGTCCTCCGAACAATATTCCAGGACGTCTTTAAATAAATAATGCAGAAAATCCTCCGCTAAGTCTATATCATCTTCTAAGTCGTAAAATGCCATTTCCGGTTCGACCATCCAGAATTCTGAAAGATGACGACTAGTGTTTGAATTTTCAGCACGGAAGGTTGGGCCAAAAGTATAAATTTCAGAAAGGGCTAGTGCATAAACCTCTCCTTCCAGTTGCCCACTCACAGTAAGGCTAGTCTTTTCTCCAAAAAAGTCTTGGCTGTAATCAACCTTACCGTCTACCATTGGAATTGAGTCTGGGTTTAGAGTAGTAACCTGAAACATTTCGCCAGCGCCCTCACAATCATTAGTCGTTATAATAGGCGTATGAAGATAAACAAACCCTC
>JALPWY010000078.1 GCA_023271875.1 Nitrospinaceae bacterium
ACCTTGGTTCGGCTATATCGGGCCTGACAACCAAGCCATAAAAAAACAGTCCGCTGAAATAGATAAAAAATCCAACAGGATGTTAATTATTTGGGAAAGCATGAGTAGCTTTAAACCCTTACTTCAAACCTCCTCTACCCCTTGGGTGATTTTAAATAATTAAGAACTAGAATATAATGCCGAAAAGAGTTGACCTTTTACTTTGCAAATTTATCACTTATGACCAGAGTTGGTTTACTCAGGAAGCTTTAGCTTATAGTGATAACAGCATTCTCTATTTCAGTGATTTTGACAAAATTATTCTCAAACACAAACCCGATCACATTAAAGGCCTGCCCCGCGTTATTTATTACCCTACTCCTAAAAATCAAAAGTTTTATTCTTTAACCTTTCCTTTTTTCTGGGCCCCAATGCATATACTTATTATATCTATCTTGTTTCTGTATATTACTCTCCGGTTTCGCCCGAAAACAGTCTGGACAGACAACACTTGGGTTGGTGGCTTATGGTCAATATTAAAAAAACTAATAGGTTTCGATTGCTTTATATATGATTCTAGAGACTGGGTTGCTACGGATTCCAAAAAGAGCTTTTTTTCTTATTTTGCAAACAATGTTGTGTGGCCCAGAGTTGATTATCTGGCAACGGTTACAAGTGACCTTCAAATAAACATAACAGAAAGAGTTCGTCTTATGAGAAATCAGTTTTGGAAAAAAGAGGTGAGCCAGAACCTAGTGTTATATGGTTACCCTCTTCCAATAAAAATTGCTAAAGAGGCAACAGCCCGTCATAAAAATAATATCTGCTATGTAGGGCAAATAAGAGAAGATACTGGCTTAGAATTACTCATTCCGCTAATGCCTAAGTTGTATGAAACACATGGAATAAAACTTAAAATCCTCGGACCGGCAACCCTTTACCACAAAGAGCCACATAAGAATAAAATAATGCATTTAGTAAGTTCCGGTGGGTTTGGGAATTATGTTCAATTTTACGACTGGATCGATTCTGAAGAAGAATTTCACAACACTATCAAAGATTGCTTTTGTGGAATTAGTCTTTTCACAAGTGGTACAAGTTATCATTCGATGGCCATCCCTGGCAAGATTTCTGTCTACCTACAAATGGTCATCCCTCTTCTGGTGACACACGGAAATGGAGATTTTACCAAAGTGATTAAAAAATACGACTTAGGCTATGTTATCAAGCCAGATAGAAATGAAATAATGGATCCAATTTTGAACTTGTACAATAAACAGCAATATTTTTCCCAAAACATACGAAACTACGCCGAAAAATTTACCCAAAAAACAGTCACCGAGTATATTAATTTAGCTTTCAAAAAAACCACTTAATAAAATATTATTACCGGCTTACTTTTAACTAACTAATATAAATGTTAAAAAAAATGATTCTTGGTAATTAAGCCGCCCATACAATTTTAATTTTCAATCCAAATGAAGACATCAATGAAAAGTATTAAAATTAAAGATTTAGCTCAAATTTCAGGAGCAAGCGTTCAGGAAGTGGAAATGGCAATTAAAAAAAACCCTGCCATCAAATTCAACTACCGACTTTTGACTGTTAATGAACAAAGGGAAGTGATATCAAAGATTCAGAACAAGTTAATACAAAACGACTTACCAGTGTCTGGCGAAAACGACCCGACACGGTGGGAAGTTGGTTGGACGGAAATTTTAAAATCAATAGAAAATAGTACCTTTACACCCGAGTTGCTCAAACCCCAGTATTTTAAATACGATATTTTTAGACTAAATCAAAATTTTATTAAAGTCTCTGATATTGACTTTGAATACAATCTTTTCACTTTACTAAGAAATATAGCTTTTAAAAAGTATTTATCCTCCTATTCAAAGATAATTGAAGTTGGTTGTGGAACTGGCGGAAACCTATACGCCTTGCGGAACCTTTTCCCCGAAGCTTTGCTAATCGGTTGCGACTGGACCAAAAGCTCTCTACAAATTCTGGATATCATCTCACAAAATGCTTCTAAGAAAATTGAAGGGAAATTTTTCAACATGCTGACTTTAGAAGGAAAAGAAAATTTACAAATGTGCCAAGACACTGCTGTCATAACGATTCATTCTATGGAACAATTGGGAAATTCTTTCTCACCGATCCTTGATTATCTCCTTTATAAAAAACCTGGAATTGTTTTTCACCTAGAACCGATTTTTGAATTTTATGACTCGGGAAATGATTTAGATGACCTAGCTATCAAATATCATAAAAAGAAAAACTATTTAAATGGCTACTTGCCTGCACTTGAAGAACTAGAACGAAAAAAAATGATCAAGGTTATCCAAAAGCATCGCACCTATTTTGGCAATTTATTTGAGGAACAATATTCATTAATTGCATGGAAACCAGAGCCATAATTATTATTAACAAATTTTTATCAAACTAAAAAAATAATTGAAACGTTATAAAAATTTTATAAACGTTGATCTTTTTTCAGGCAAGACGTGTCATCTAATTCAATAGCTTCAGTAATAAATAAATCTATTTTTATTAATGGGAAACCCTGCTCTAATTTAGTTAATCCAGAATCGTCATAATTCTGGGCGAGGCTTAAATTAAAAACTGAGTTTTTTTAAATACCTCAATGAATAATATTAAAGTTCTAGTGACAGGCGGCGCTGGGTATAAAGGATCATACCTTGTGGAGGCACTTGTTAGTGAAGGGTATCATGTCACTATTTTGGATAATTTCCTTTACGGGTATGAATCTCTTCTCGGGTTTGCTGCAAATAAAAAAATCAGCATTATCAAAAAAGATATCCGCAATATCAAGGAGTCAGACGTATCCAGCCACGATATAATTTTTCACTTAGCGGCAATCAGTGGTTATCCCGCGTGTGAAGCTAATCCGCATTCAGCCCAGACTATTAATGTTACCAGCACCCAAATGCTTCTCAATTATCTGTCTAACGATCAAATTCTTATGTGCGCCTCAACAACATCGATGTACGGTTCCTCTGGGAAAGAATTAGACGAAACCGCCACACCAACTCCTGTAAGTCTTTATGGCATTACTTCTCTTGAACGAGAAACACTTTGCATGAACCGTCCTAATACTATTGCATTCCGGTTTGCAACTATCTTTGGTACAAGTCGCAGAATGCGCCGCGATCTTCTTCTGAATGATTTTGCTTATAAAGCTGTTACAGAAAGGAGCCTTGTTCTTTATGACTACCATAGCAAACGCACCTTCCTGCATGTTCGTGATGCTATCGAAGCCTATATGATGGCTGCAAGAAACCCAGAACAAATGGTTGACGGGATATTTAACGTTGGTGCCAACAGTATGAACTTTTCAAAACTTGCAATCGCCGAAAAAATAAGTGAACATATTAAGCTAGATATTATAAAGAGCAACCTAGAGGATCCAGACCGCAGAGATTTTATCATCAACTTTGATAAAATCTCTGCGCTGGGTTTTAGTCCCAAATACTCCATTGATCACGGGATTGAAGAGCTATTACGCCTATATTCTTGGTATCGTGACAATAGCTTATTCCGGACTATTTAACTTGAGCAATTGGTATTAATACTAAAAAGAAACCACCTTTAAATATGACTAAATAAAATGTCTTCTAATGAAAAAGTTCCTCAATTTATGCCTTGGGTTGGTGAAGAAGAGTACGGCGCGATTGCGGAATGTTTTGAAAATAATTGGATTACCGAAGGGCCAAAGTCAAAGGAGTTTCTAAAAAAACTTCTTGATCTCATAGGAGCGCGGTATGGTGTCCTAGCGCCTAATGGAACATTGGCGATTTATATGGCTTTAAAAGCCAATGATATTGGTCCAGGTGATGAGGTAATCGTCCCTGACTTCACCTTTATTGCATCCGCCAGCGCAGTTATTATGGCTGGGGCCCGACCTATTTTTAATGATGTCAACAAACAAAATTTTCAAATCGACTTAAGCAACACTGAAAAATTAGTCTCACCTAAGACGAAAGCTGTAATGCCTGTCCACATTTATGGGACCATTGCGGACATGGATATGGTGAGCGCCTTCGCGGAACGCTACGGGCTAATGATCATTGAAGATGCTGCTCAGGCTTTGGGTGTTCATTATAAGGGTCGACACGCCGGAACCTTTGGTAAAGCAGGTACGTTTTCATTCTTTGCAGATAAAACTATAACCACTGCAGAAGGTGGACTGGTTACAACAAACGATGAAAATGTCTACCAACGTCTACTCTACTTACGCAACCAGGGTAGGACGAAAGGAGGAAGCTTTGTGCACCCCGAACTTGGTTTTAATTTCCGTATAACTGATTTGCAGAGCGCAATCGGGATTATTCAACTAGGCAAGTTAGAGCAGATCAAACAGCGGAAGCTTAATATCTTGAAACGTTACCAGGATAATCTTTCTAGTATCAGGCAAGTATCTTTTTTAAAAGACACCCCTGGAGCAGAAAGAATCCCTTTCAGAGTTGGTATTTTATGCGATAACTCCCAATCTCTATTGAAACACCTACAAAACTCAGGAATCGAGCCACGCACTTTCTTTTACCCTTTGCACAAGCAACCAGCGTTTTCCTACCTTAGTGAAGAGTACAAAAAGCGAGGGCTTAATATGAATGATGATGCATATCCAAATTCAGTTTTTGGGTTTGATCACGGTATTTGTCTTCCCACATTCCCAGCATTAAGCGAAAATAACATAGATTATGTCTGTAATTGCATCCAAAATTTCTATGCTTAATTTAAATTTTTATCTCAGCCCACCAGTTGACAAGAAGAAAACTATCGCCACATTAAATATTTTAGTGGTTAAGCCTACAAAATGTTAATGCTATGAATACGAGCAATTTTTTATGGGTTTACATCAAAAGAAATGCCAAAACTTGGTTAAAAAAAACTAATCCGTAGTGTGCTTAAATTATACTTTTTTAAATGCT
>JALPWY010000079.1 GCA_023271875.1 Nitrospinaceae bacterium
TAAAGGATTTATTGACGCTATCTAGATAGTTTGGATCCATAAAGGCTTCATACTCGCGCCCCCTTTTTTCAATACGGGAACGTAAGACATCACTACTAGCTTGAAGGAAAATTACTAAATCGGGTTTTGGAACCTTGTTGCTAAAGAGTGAATAAACTTGATCGTATAATTTAAGTTCTTGGTCTTTCAAGTTTAGGGCGGCAAATAGCCGGTCTCTGTGAAAAAGATAATCGACCAGGACAACAGAAGTGAAAAGGTCTCTCTGGGTTAGCTTCATATATTGGTTGTAGCGGTTTAGTAAAAAAAATATTTGGGTTTGAAAGCCGAAAGAATCTCGGTCTTGATAGAATTTATCGATGAACGGATTTTCATCATCTACTTCCCTAACAATTTGCGCATCAAACTGCTCCCCTAATAGGTTTACTAAGGAGGTTTTCCCTGCTCCAATACAACCTTCAATAGCAATGAATCTTGGTTCAAGAGAGCTACTCGTCATGGCAGTAAGCTATTTAAGTTAGCAATAGAAACTATTTTTAAGGAAGTTGAGGTATTAAAAGATAAGGCAATCGACTAGAGAAAGTAATAAGACAAAATGGAGATATCAACTGTCATAGGTTTTAATATAATCGTGGTTAATTTGCAACGGAAACCATTATTCGGGTTGAGCTTTTAATGAATAATTTACTTGTTTAGACGTTTTTCTACATTTTTGGAGTATAGAATTAAGTAAGGCTTGAATAAAACTATCATTTGCGTGGCTAGTCTAAAGATATTTTGAAGCTATTTTATTGCGGTTTTTCAACGTTCTATAATCCAAGGATTACTTTTATGATTGGTCAGTTCGCAACTCCATAATTGGTTTTGGTATTTATTGATCATATTGATATTTGGATCTATAATTACGAAAGTAGAAATAACTTGATCGATTTATTGCTTGGAAAAATTTTTATGATGTCTAACGACACTGTTTTATGTGATAAAAAAATTATTTTAGGGGTTAGTGGAAGTATTGCTGCCTATAAGGCTGTAGAGGTACTTCGCCTTTTAGTTCAGGCAGGCGCAAGGGTCCATGTGGTAATGAGTGCTAATGCAGTTAAATTCCTGACGCCCTTAACATTTGAGGTTCTCTCTGGAAATCCCGTTTATCATCAAGTGTTTGATAGTAATTCTTCAATGCTGATGGAGCATATTCGCGTGATTGAATCAGCAGATCTTTTACTTATCGCGCCTGCAACTGCGGGTATTATTGGGAAGATGGCTAATGGCATAGCAGATGATTCATTGTCGAATTTATGCGTTTCTTATAATGGTGCAATTATTGTCGCTCCAGCCATGAATGACAACATGTACGCTAATCTTGCTGTAAAAGAAAATATAAAAAAGATGAAGAGAAGGGGGGTTGAATTTGTTGAACCGGAACAAGGTGAGCTTGCCTGTGGTTCCATAGGTCAAGGGAGGCTTGCTGATCCATCGAATCTTTTGGAAGCTATCAAAAAAAAAATCAACTCTATGAATGATTTTTATGGACTTCGTCTTCTGGTGACTTCGGGACCAACCCATGAACCCTTAGATCCTGTTCGTTTTATCACGAATCCGTCTTCTGGAAAGATGGGCTACGCAGTGGCCAGTGCTGCTCGAGATAGAGGGGCAATCGTTACTTTGATAAGCGGTCCTACCAGTCTCCCGGTTCCTGAGGGCATGCGTTTTGTTTCGTGCAGAACTGCTTGCGAAATGAATGATCATGTTCTACAAATGTTTTCAGACTGTGACATTTTAATAATGTGCGCAGCAGTTGGAGATTTTGCCCCAAAGCAGATTGAAAAAGAGAAGATAAAGAAAAAAGGAAATACTCCTCTAGAGCTCCAATTGTTGCCTACTGAAGATATTTTGAAGAATGTAGCAGCAAAGAAAGTTAGACAACTTCTCGTTGGCTTTGCCGCTGAATCTGAGAATCTAACGCAAAGCGCTTTAGAGAAACTGCGAGATAAAAATCTTGATTTTATTGTTGCCAATGACATAAGTTCCCCAGGGATTGGTTTTCAGTCTGAATCTAATCAGGTAACACTCATAAACAAGGATGAAAATATAAAAAAGTTACCACTCCTTCCTAAAATTGAGATAGCGCACCTATTGTTAGACGACTTTATAAAAGGGATACCTCGATCTGAAGATAGTTGATTGCCTATAGTATTAGAATTGAAATTTTATAGATTATGGCCGGAGCCCTGTGTTCTCATTATTTAAATGAATTGAAATCAATGTGTGAAGCTAAGGTGAATAATATATTCGTTTTCATAGCACAGATTATTTCCTTAAACAAAAAATATATAAATGCTTGTTTTTCATATAGATAGGGATTTTATTTTGGATGTTAGGGAGAGATGTGATAGTATTTAGCGGTTTAGAACGGTTGAGTAGCCATTGAGATAGGGTAATATTCTATTAGCTGTGTAGAACTTTTAGATATTGCTTTTTGAATCTGAGGCTCTCGGCCTTATTTCAACCGGGAGTGGAATTTAGGAAGAACTGCGTTTTCTGTCCCGCTCGTTTGTTAGGAGATTTATTGGTATGGCTGCTGGAAAAGTAAAATGGTTTAACGACAGTAAAGGGTACGGTTTCATTGAGTCTGAGGACGGGGAAGATTGTTTTGTACATTTTTCTGCAATTCAGGGAGATGGATTTAAGACTCTCAGAGAGGGGCAGGATGTAGAGTTTGAGAAAACAATGGGGCAAAAAGGACCCCAGGCATCGAATGTAGTTCCTAAATAAACTAAACTGTGACCAACCGGTAGAGCTTTTGCTCTGCCGGTTTTTTTTCAGCTCTATTTATGTAAGGTTTGGATATTTGCTTGGAGAGCTACCCTTGCTGAGCGCAGCGAAACCCCAGTGTCTTATTACGTATTGAAGGTATTGTAGCGTTTCTATAGACCATTGTTACATCTTCTGCGTTATTTCTCCAGCTCCCACCACGGATCACTTTATAGTGGCCTTTTTGGGGGCCTGTAGGATTCCTTTTGGGTGAGAATAAATAAAATTCTGCAAGGTGCCAATCGTAGATCCATTCAGAAACATTCCCGGCTAAGTCATAAACTCCATAATCTGACTTCCCTGCTTCATAAGAACCAACGGGGGTAGTTTTTTTTATTTCCTGATTAAAGTTTAATTTCGTGTTATCCGGGGATTCATTTCCCCATGGATAGTCAACGGAACGCCTCCCTCGAGATGCCTTTTCCCATTCAGCTTCGGTAGGCAAGCGTCCACCTTTCCACGTGCAATACGATTGCGCCTCTTCCCATGATATCCCTACGACGGGTTGTTTATAATTATTAAAATTTGGATTATTCCAGAAAAGAGGTTTTCTTACCTTGTTGGTTTTGGCAAACTCCATATAGGTTCCATGTGATACTTCATGAGTGTCAATGTAGAATGCATTTATTCCCACATTATGGGCAGGATTTTCGGGTCCAAGAGCGTGCCTATCGGTGTTAAATAAATCCCCCGGATTTAGTTCAATCAAAGATTTATGACTCCCCATTACGTAAACTCCCTCTGGGACAAGAACCATTCCTTTTGGAGGGGTGGAATCGGGTGAGTTTGAAAAGACTACCGACGGAAGTAAACAGAACGCCCCTACTATCAAGAATTCAAACAACTTCATTTTTAGTTTCTCCACTTCGATTGTCTTCAATTGAAGAACGATAATACAAACTTAACTGGATATTTACAAATATTGTTTAAATGTAATCAAACTATAATCTTGCTAACGTTTTTAATGCATGTTTATATATTTAAAGTATAGGTATTGGCAGCGAATGAAGATTGACAGCGCAACCCGGTAAGTATTATATTTTTTGTGTTCCGAAAACTTTGTGTTCATTTTTCTAAAATTGGTGGTTTGGTAGCAGGATATTTTTTTAAGGCATGTGTTTATGTCTAAAGCAAAAAAAGATTCAGCATTGTTCCATAGTGAAATTGATGAGAAGTTGTGCCTTAATTGTGGTTTTCCAAATCGCAAATCAGATAGGTACTGCATGTACTGCAGAACTAGCCTGTTTGAGGGAGATGGTCTTGTTTCCTGGGCTAGAAAAACTTACTATATTCTTCGTTGGCGGTGGCAACTCAAGCAGCGACGTGACCGCATGGGTGGTCTTTCAGGAGCGACCCACTTCCTCACATTAAAACTTCTAGGATATTTCATTGTTGGATTTACGCTTAGCGCTTCAGGCCTCTATTTATTTTCTGAGGCTTTAGCTGATAGTTCATTTTCGAGTGGTCTCGTTGCCAGTTTGTTTCTCTGCTATGGAATTTTGACCCTTAAATCAGTATTTGTAAAAAAATAATCTCCTTCCCCCAAAAAACGCACCTAAAATTAATTCTTCTTTATAGGTCTGCAGCATCGATTCACTTCCAACAAGTTTTATATGCATCCAGATGTTCGTCTTTAGCGCAACCGTTCTTGACTATCTAGATAATTGCCCTTACTTGGTTCCCGAATATGAATATTCTCGTTTATAATAAATGTAACTGAAATATTTCATGCATTTATCGAAGGTTACACGATACTTTTTATGGCACCCGAACAAAAAAAATTATCTAATTTTAAGCGTGTAGCTCTCTTCGTAAGAGGAATGTCCTGCTCTAGTTGTGCTTCTCGTATAGAAAAAACAATATCTGGTCTTCATGGAGTTATGCAGGCAAGGGTTAATTTTGGTTCTGAACAGATGTTTGTCGATCTAGACCCAAACAAGATTTTTCTAGCCGAAATTTTGCAATCCATAAAAAAAATAGGATTTGAGGTTTCAATAAGCCAGAAGACTTTCCCTATCAAGGGTCTTACTTGCGCTTCTTGTGTTTCACGCGTGGAGAACAAGTTGGGTGGGTTTTATGGAGTTTTAGGTGCTCAGGTTAATTTGGCTACGAA
>JALPWY010000008.1 GCA_023271875.1 Nitrospinaceae bacterium
CCCTAATGGTTTTTTCTAATTTTTTATTTTCTCGAACGATCAAGACATTCCCCATCATAATATCACCCAAATCTCTGTGTAGTTGATAGGGATTTTCACCGCCTTTCATTGCTTTGATTTCATTCAACCGGCTTTCCCAGTGATTTCTGGCATCACCAAAAGTTGTTGAGGGTATATCGTCAACGGACTTATCTTGATTATCAATGTAGGTGAAAATTCCCCGACACATCATCAGCCCTGTATAAATACAACTAAGTAAAGAGTTGGCACCGAGTCGATTAGCTCCATGATACTGATAGTCTGCTTCTCCACCAGCATAAAGACCTGGTATAGAGGTGGCTTGATTTCTAGGAGAGCCATGTTCGATCATTCCGTTTCCATCAGCTTCATAATCAGTCCATAAACCGCCCATTGAATAATGAACAGCGGGAAAGATTTTCATAGGAACATTTTTTGGATCTTCCCCTGTGAATTTTTTGTATATATCAATGATGCCACCCAGACGATCTTCAAGATAGTCTTTAGACTTGTGGGTAAGATCCAGATAGACCATCGGTTCTCCAGCTATTCCTAAATTCTGATTGTAGACGATGTCGTGAATTTCTCGTGACGCAACATCGCGTGGGACTAGATTGCCAAACAGCGGAAATTTTTCTTCCAGAAAGTAGTTGCGTTCACTATCTGGGATCGACTTTGGAGGTCTTGCATCACCAGCTTTTCTTGGGACCCAAAGACGACCTCCTTCACCACGGGCAGATTCGCTCATCAATCGAAGTTTATCCGGTCCGGGGATAGCAGTAGGATGGATTTGGATAAATTCACCGTTACCATATTTGGCACCTTGAAGGTAGGCCATGGTTGCAGCAGCTCCTGTATTTACTGTGGAGTTAGTGGATCGCACATACACTTGGCCTGGTCCACCTGTGGCGAGGACCACTGCGTCCCCCGCTAGGGTGAATACCGTATTAGTTCGCAAATCTTGCAGTACTGCTCCTCTACAGACTCCCTGTGAATCAAGAACAGCCCCTAAGTACTCATGCCACTCAAGAGTTTCAACTGCGCCATCGTGCTGGAATCGACGGACCTGTTCATCCAAAGCATAAACTAGTTGTTGACCCGTAGTTGCACCGGCGAAAGCGGTACGAGAATATAAAGTTCCACCAAAGCGGCGAAACTCTAGGTGACCTTCACCAGTTCGGTTGAACGCAACACCGATACGGTCCAATAGGTGTATTATTGCGGGAGCCTGATAGCACATATCTCTTACTAGAGGCTGGTGGGCTAGAAAATCCCCACCTTTGACTGTGTCGTAAAAATGGTTCTCTGGAGAGTCTCCCTCATTTCTTGCATCAATTGCCGCATTAATGCCTCCCTGGGCACAGACTGAGTGGGATCGTTTTAAAGATTGGTATGAAACGACCACAACTTCAGCGTTTCGTTCACAGATTTTCATTGCCAGAGAAAGGCCTGTCAGTCCACCTCCAATGACAATAATTTTTTTCTTACGTTTCGGCATTCAATTTTATCCTGGTTGGGTGGCTTCAACTCCGACAGGGTGAAGAGAAAATTCAAGAACGGTAGCAAGACCCATTATTGTGAGAACTAAGCCAAATAATGCGAAAATATAACCTGCATTTGTTTGTGCTCGGCGGCCTATTAGAATCCCCCATGAAATACAGAATCCCCATAAGCCACTAGAAAAATGGAAGGTGGCGGCTATAATGCCAATCGCGTAGATGATGCGTCCATCCCAAGATTTAAATTCCTGGTTCATAACATGAATTAGGTATGGAGCTGCTTCGAATTGAGTGTTTCCATACAAAATTTTTGGTATCACTGTCGTTGCTAAATGATAAATCAAAAATACAAAAACAACTGCCCCAGAGAGTCTTTGTAAGGTGTACATCCAGTTGTGTGGATAGTTATAACGAAAAGGATTTGGCTTCCCAGAAAAATATATATAAAAACCAACCAGTGAGTGGAACATAAGCGGAGCGATGATGAATCCACCTTCAATCCACATGAGGAACGGAAGGTTGTTGATTATATCTATACTTATTTGATAAGGCCAAACACCGACTGTGCGGAGAGAATTGATCGAGAAATGAAGAACCAGAAACGCACCTACCGGGACGATACCTGTCAAGGAGTGTGTCTTGAGTATAAGATAATGTATTTGGTCTCTTGTTCGTTGGTCCATAAAACCTGTGAAAATTTATACGATTAGTTAAAAAAACTGTAAGAGCTTCTAAAGTGGGCTTGTTTAAGTATTCCTATAAAAACTAAGAGACTTAAATAAAGTTGAACTATATAAAGCTATATCCTCTATCTAGAAATCCGATTCTAGAATAGGCTTTGTTTTAAAGTTAGGGTCAATCGGTTTATCATTCGTACTAATTTTAAGTGTTTTTGGGCTATCAACAAAAAAGGATACTGATCCGCATTGAGAACATACTTTAGGCTGGAGAGGGATTTTCTTTTCCACACCATGGTCTCGTCGAACTACCATAATCTGTTCCATATCCTTCGAGGACATAAGGAAGATATCCCCCTTAAGAACTTGTTCTCCGCAACTGGTACACGTATCAAAATTATCAGTCATTGCATGACTCCCTTTGGTAAGGCGGGAAGTTTATATAGGTTTTATAAGCCATGAACGTGTTTTATGTGTCGATTGTAACACGAGGTGCTTTGATGCTCGAGATTTTTATTTTTTTGATAAATGTTAGATGATGCAAGGTCTATGTGAGTAAGCATAATGTGTTATTTTGATTTGTATTGAATAAATTCCTTAAGATTTATTGGTATGCTGGTAGTGAGATTTTACATTTAATGAATATAAATAAAAACATACTGGTCTATTTAAAGCATTCCCATGTACAGGCATGGAATTTCTTGTCAAGCCACGGAAGGTTTTTGGAAAACAATGTCCCAGGTTTAAAAGTTTCTATTTGTTTAAACTCGAAAGAATTTTTGGATTGTTTGCCACAAGCGGAGGTGATAGTTGTATGGTTTTTTAATGCTGATTGGCTTGAAAAAGCTCCCAACCTTAAATTTATTTTTACCCCGGCCGCAGGAAAGGATTGGATTAAATTAGATAAAAGTACGGTTAGGGTATCGAACGGAAGGTTTCACGGGCCAATGATAGCTGAAAGTATTATAGGAGCTATTTTTTATTTTCTAAAAGCATTTCATTTTTCAAAAAAAATGCAATTGCAGAAAAAATGGGCCCGGGTGAAAATTTCTGAACGCTTGGGCTCACTCAAGGGAAGCAGAGTTACTATTCTAGGCTTTGGTAATATAGGTCAATGTATAGGCAGGTTTCTCAAATCTTACGGTTGCATAATTACAGGAATTAAAAGAACTCCTATCAAAGATCCAGATTATTTTGAGAATTGTGATCGTGTTTTAAAGATGGAAGAAATCTCTGAAGTCTTAAAGACAACTGACCTTCTTGTTCTCGCATTGCCTGGAGGAGTTGAAACCAAAGAAATATTAACATACGAGATTTTGTGTGAACTTCCCATCCATTGCTATCTTTTCAATATTGGTAGGGGTAACGTTTATAAAGAGCAGGATTTGGCTGCGGTTCTTAATGAAAAAAAAATAGCTGGAGCTTACCTGGATGTTTTTTCGATAGAACCTCTTTCAGAAAAATCACCTTTATGGGAAATGGATAATGTTCTTATCCAACCACATATTTCGGCGGCGTCTCCCCACTATATGCAGCTCTTTGTTGAAGAATTAGCTAAGAAAATTCGTGATTTAAACAAAAGTAATTTATCGAGATGAACGAATCAAGAAAGATCGTATTTTAATGTCAACTCTTTGAGTTGTTTTGGGTCTATTTCTGAAGGGGCCTGTGTCATCATACAAGTGGCTTTCTGGGTTTTGGGGAAGGCAATGACTTCTCGAATTGACGGTGCATTTGCTAATAACATAGCAATACGATCTAATCCAAACGCGATTCCACCGTGTGGTGGGGCTCCATATTGCAAGGCATCTAAAAGAAAACCAAACTTCAATTCAGCCTCTTCCTTTTCTATACCGAGTAGTTTGAACATTTTTTGTTGGACGTCCTTGCGGTGAATACGAATGCTTCCGCCGCCAATTTCGTTCCCATTAAGAACTAAATCGTAAGCGCGGGCTCTCATTTCGTTTGGGTTAGACTCGAATTTATCTAGGTCTTCTTCCAGTGGAGTTGTGAAGGGGTGATGCATTGCTGTATTACGCTTTTGATCTTCGTCATATTCAACCAACGGGAACTCGGTTACCCAAACAAGCTTGATTAGATTTTCATCGATTAAGTTGAGTAGTTTTGCTGCTACTAGTCTGACATTGGCTAACGAATCAGCGACAACTTTTGGAGTGTCGGCTGAAAACACAATAGTATCACCGGGCTCCCCTTTTACTGCTTCAATGAGATGGTCAAGCATTTCCTTTTCGAAAAACTTTATTATAGGAGACTGAAGTTCGTTTTGTTGAATCTTGATCCAGGCCATTCCTTTGGCCCCGTAAGTTTTAGCGATTTCGGTCAGGTCATCGAGTGCTTTACGAGAAAGAGAGTCAGCGCTTGCTTTTATGTTGATAGCTTTAACCTGCCCTCCTGCATCTAATGCTTGTGCAAATACTTTAAACGCAGCTCCTCTAACGACTTCACTCACATCCACCAACTCGAGCCCGAAACGCAAGTCTGGTTTGTCAGATCCAAAACGGTTGATGGCGTCTTTGTATTTTAATATTTCAAATGGGGCTTCTACATTTATTCCTAGAGCTTCCTTATAGATTTCAGTAATCATATTTTCGACCATAGAAAAAATTTGTTTTTCATCAACAAATGACATTTCCATATCTATTTGGGTGAATTCTGGTTGTCGGTCTAGCCGTAGGTCTTCGTCACGAAAACATTTTACAATCTGAAAATACCTATCCATCCCCGCGACCATCAGTATTTGTTTGAAGAGCTGGGGAGACTGAGGTAATGCATAAAATTTTTGTGCGTTAAGCCGGCTTGGTACTAGATAGTCTCGAGCGCCTTCTGGGGTACTCTTAGTCAGTATGGGTGTTTCTATTTCAATAAACTTAGCTTTATCTAGAACATTTCTTGTAATGCGGGTGATCCGGTAGCGAAGTTCAAGATTTTTTTGGAGCTCGGCACTTCTTAAATCAAGATACCGATGTTTGAGTCGGGTCGCTTCGCCAACCTCCTGATGTTCCCATCCTGTAAATGGAGGAGTGTTTGATGGGTTTAATATTTCGAGTTCTTCAATAAAAACTTCTATAGTTCCTGTTTTTAGTTTTGGGTTGACCATGTCCTCCGGTCGCGTCCTTACTTTACCGCGGACAGCAATTACAAAATTTCCTCGCAATGAATGCGCTTCTTGGTGGGCTAACTGGTCAATTTGGGGATTGAGTACAACTTGTGTGAGTCCATACTTATCCCACAAGTCAATAAATATGAGTCCCCCATGATCTCTTCGGGTATGTACCCATCCGCAAAGAGAAACTACCTCGTCAATGTTTTTTTCTGTTAACTCTCCACATGTATGGGTACGTTGTTGCATTCTGTGTCCGTATTAGATGAAGGTTGGGAGTTTGTCAAAAGACCAAACAAGATACTGAAAATGTGGGGGATTTGCAAGGGATAACGCTGGATGTGAGAAAAACAAATATTTTTATTTTTTTAGTTGTTCCCTATGGGAGTGACTCGAAAACCAGTTTAATTTAATCCTTGGAGCCTAATTTATGGAATTATTCTTCGTTAGTTATTTCTTGCTTCTGAGCTTGGAGTTCTTCTTCCAGAGCTTTTTGTTCTAGTATTTTTTTCTCGGCTTCAAAACGTTTTTGTTCTTCCTCTATCTGTTTTTTCCGCACTTGTTGTTCAATCACCATAAGCGGTTTGACCTTAATAGCAACTGGAATATTGACCGTACTGCATGACCTTACGCAGACACCGCAACCGGTGCATATTTTTTTGTGAAATTCTGGTTGTTGATCCTTGTTCTGCGTGATAGCTCCAGGAATGGGACAATCGATGATGCATTGCTGACAGAAGGTGTCTCCATAAGCCTGACATTTTTTTTTGTCCAGTATGGCATACCCCATATTCACCTCGCCGGGACTGTCGACAGGCAATAAGGCGCTATCAGGGCAAGCCGAAATACACGGAAGATCATCGCACATAACACAAGGCGTTTTCATTGGATCAATGTATGGTGTTCCCATAACCAGAAATCCAAATTTTTTGGGCGCCTTTACTATTGCATCTTTAGGGCAGGCATGGATGCATTTATCGCATCGGGTACAGTCTTGCAGGAACTGTCGCTCAGTGATTGCTCCAGGCGGACGAAGAAGAGGAACCCTTTTGGTGAATTTGTCCACGGTCTCATTGATTTTTTCGATTTTATTTTGAACTGTTGCTACCGCAGGTTTGGCAAAAAAATGTACACCTTGCTTGATTAATCCACGACGGTCGTATTCGGGATCCACATCATCATCTTCGACAACCTCAGGAATTTCTTCCGGTGTTTGATCTAATTTTTCTGTGGTTTTTGAACTGGAGATATCGACTTCAGGAGCAGTTAGATCATTTTCTGCCGTGATCTTCGCGTGATGTTCTTGCTCGTCTGTTATAGAGTCGGGGCGAAAGCGAGAGATAAGACGTTTGAAAAAACCCTTTTTTTTGGATGGGGGATGATCATATTCGAGATCAACAACTGACTCATCAGAAGTACCATCTAATTTTAAAGAATTTTCATCTTCTTCTTTTCCTTCATCGTCTTCTTCGGTTTCCTCGATTGGTTTTACATCAAGTTCGGCAGCAGACTTCATAAAATTGCCAAAAGAAAAAAGGTCGCGTCGCGACAATTGTTTTTCTTCTTCTGGCAGCTGCGGTTTTGGTGTAATGGTTTGTCTGTCAAGACTCAGTGGGCTTACTTCAGGTGAAGAGTCATCGCCTCGCTGATCTTGGCTAATAACATCCATGCCAGCCGCACGTTTTTGAGGGATTTTTTTATTTTTGAATGTTTTTTTTGCTAGGCGATACCGAAAGTCCATGACTTAATTAACGGGCCTATTTATGGTTTGCGAGCATACAGATGATTATTTCCATCCAAACTCTTCGGCGATGAATTTATAATCATGCCAATTTTGAGCGTTAGAGTTTTCCAGCATATACTCGTCGGTTGCGAGAACCAGCGGGTGTCCCTTGTTGACGAAAGACTGAACTGATGGAAAACGAAGTAAAAAAATAGTTACTGCAATGCGACCCAAGTCAAGAATCCCTGGTTGTTTCTGGACTTGCTTCAATACGTCATCAGCATTTTCGCCTGTGACACTTTGAAAAATATCGGCGGTTTCCTGTTCTAGTTCTGGGTGATCATCGCAAATGCAGGCAGCCTCCATTTGCAATTCCAATATGCGTTTATAGTCCTCTAAATCAAACTCACCGTCCATTTTTCCTTCGTCCCAGCCGGAACCCTCTACACTACGTTCGTTGGCTGCATCCTTACGATCAGCGGTTTCACAAAATGTCAAATTTGCTTCATCGAGAATTGTTTTAACTATAATCTCATTGCTTGGTTGCTGAGGTGACATGATATTCAATAATCTCCTGAATACTATAATTAGATCTTCATTTTCATGAAGATCTAAATCAATTTTTTTTATTCAGCTTTTCAAAAAAAGCCAGTGTTCTGATAGAATACGCCTATTTTATCATTAAGTTGGAAGGAATCACATATAAATTAATTATAACCTATCTCAAAGCCTCCGGTTTTTTTTGCCTTTATCGTTTCTTTGATGTTTAATGATTATATTCATATTGCAAAAAATAAAATACTTGCTGGTTAAGTTTTCTTGTCGATACGTTTTAATTGAGATAATAAATTTATGAAAAAGGTTTTACTACTATTTCCCCCGGAGTGGGTTCCTACTGCGCCCTACCTTGCTCTACCAAGTCTTACGGCGGTTCTTCGTGAAAATGGTATTGAGGTTGTGCAAAAAGACATCAATGTGGAAATGTATGATCACATCTTCTCAAAAGAGTTTCTCCTGTTTGTTAAAGGCCGTATCGATCAACGTTTGCGAGATCTTAGAGAAAAACAGAGGATGGGAGAGATCACGAAGGAAGAAAGAGATATCAAGGGTATGCTCAAGGAATATAGTTTTGTCGACCTTGAACATCATATTAAGGAAGTTGAGAAAGCCAAGGAGATCATGCGTGGACCTGAATTTTATGATGTGTCCAAGGCTGAATCGTCGCTTAACGCTTTCCGTGAAGTAATGAGTTATGTTTCTGCAGCATACCACCCCGCAGATATTCACTTCTATCCAGTTGAGAGCAATCTTAATATTTATCGTCCCTGGATTTCGGGTGATTTGTTAAAGGCTCCTCATGACGACACTGTCAATGTATACGCCGATATTTGTCGGCAATTAGTCTTTCGGGCAATTGAAGATGAAAAGCCTGACTTAGTTGGTATTTCAATAGGGACTCCTGTTCAACTTATGTCGGGGATTACTTTTTCTACTCTCATTAAAGAGAAATTTCCGGGGATTCATGTGACGGTCGGTGGCAATATAATCACCCGACTACGTGATGAACTTAAAAAGAAAGAAGAGTTTTTCGGGACAGCATTCGATTCGATTATTTTTTATGAAGGGGAACATCCGATTGTTTGGTTAACAGAAGCATTGGATGGCAAACGTAAAATGGAAGATGTTCCAAATCTAATTTATCGTGAAGAAAACGGAAATATACGAGTAAATAATACTTATCAAGAGAAGGTTAATGAATTGCCACCTCCTGATTTTGATGGGATTCCATGGGAAAAGTATTTTTCCCCGGAGCGGCTTGTCCCCTATCTCGGTACCCGCGGGTGCTACTGGGGAGAGTGTACATTTTGCGACCATGGGGCTGGCTACATTGATCAATTTAGAGCGAAGCATGCTGACCAGATTATTAGTGACTTGGAGCATCTAAAGAAAGCATGCAACGCAAAACATTTTTTATTTACTGATGAATCGTTTCCGCCAGCACTGTTTAAAAAACTTCCACCACTTATGGTCGAAAAAAAGCTCGGTATCTATTGGACAACTCTTATCCGTTTTGAGTCCAGTTTACTTGAGCCAGAGGTTTGGGATCTTGCTGCTCAGTCAGGATGTCGGTCGCTTTACTTTGGATTAGAATCTGCCAATCAACGTATTATCAAGTTGGTAAAAAAGGATACAGATATTTCTGCTGCAGTAACTAATCTGACTGAAGCTAAGCGGGTCGGGATATGGAGTCATGTTATGGCGTTTTATGGGTTTCCTTCAGAAACAGAAGAAGAGGCTGAGGATACTAGGCAGTTTTTGCTAAAAAATCAGGAAATTATTCACTCCGTTGAGATGTATTTTTTTGTTTTGTATAAACATGCCCCAGTTATGAATATGATCAAGCAACTGGATATGGAAGTTAAGGATAACCCTGAGCACGACTTGGCTTTAGATTTTTACTATACACCAAAATCGGGACAGACTATTGAAGAAGCCATGCGCCGTTATGAAAGTTTTTACCAAAACGACTTTGGTCCATGGGCTATGCGAATCAACGCCCGTGAGCACGTTTTTCTTTATATCACTCACCATGGGACGAACAATCTTCCGGACCTATATGTTAAAAATCAAGTTGTGCCTGTTGGGCGAAGTAGGTTTTGATTTTTAAGATCCCCATGTATCCTCACCTCTATTTTTAAAATTTAAGAAGATAGTAGCGAGTTTCTTTAAATGGTCGCTTGAGTTAAATACTCTTTTTAGCTACCCTGATTTTTTTTTAAATTAAGGAACTAAAAAATGATTAAGACTACCTTGATCGGCCATGCATGTCTCCTTGTGCAGTCTAAGGAAACTACGATACTGACCGATCCGGTTTGGTTTGACTATCTTTGGGAAGAAATAAACGTATTGTGTCCAAGCATTGTTTTGGAAAAGGACAAAATACCTCCGGTGGATGTGCTCAATCTTTCCCATAGGCACCAAGATCATTTTGATGTGCGTACCTTGTCTTACCTTGTTCAAGATAAAAGAATCCTAAAACCAGATTCAATCGTTCTCGCCCCTAAAGATGATCTCCTGCTTGATGTTCTCAATGAGCTTGAATTTAAAAATATAAAGATTGTTTCAGATTTTGAGCCTGTCCACGTTAATGATGTCGTAATAACGCCGACGGCTTCACTGAACCAATCAAGCACCGCCGAAGATGACTTTCCAGAACATGGACTACTCGTGAGTGATGGGGAAGTGACGATTTGGAATCAGGTAGACTCCCAAGTGAACCCGGATATAATTCAGCGGATTAGAGAACTCCATGGCCAGATTGATTTTTTCCACTCTCGGTTTGTTCCGTTACTAGAAGGTAACTTTGCTTATAACAAACCACTCACCCTACCCATCGATGAGTATTGTACTTTCCTGAATGTCGTGAAGGCACTTGGGCCTAAATTCGTGGTACCGGGATCGGCCGCCTTTAGGTGTCGAGATGAATTAAATTTTTTAAATCAATGCACATTCCCAATTACTCAGGATCAGTTCATAGGAGATTTGGCCTCGTTTTGCCCAGAAGTTCCAAGTGCCACATTTTTTTCTGGAGATGTTGCTCATATTTCTGCTGGAGGGATTCGGATTGATAAGCAGTCATCCGATTTTGTCCGTGTGGATGAAGATGATAGTCATCGAATAATATTCAAACCTAACGCAGAAGTTCCGTCTATCAAAACTCAGACTTGTGACTTAGAAAAATATAAAAAAGAAATGAAAGTAGTTAATGACTTTATTGAAAATAGTTTTCTAGATCTGATTTTAAATAGCGAACTTCTTAGTGGTTGGCAACATTGGCAGATTGTCTACCAATTGGAAATCTTCGGGCAGGAAGAATCTCAAGCATGGACTATAGATTTTGGACAAACAGATAAGCCAAAGCTTCATAAAGGAGACCTTGGGAAAATCAATCTCTATGAAGGCATATCTTCATCGGAAATGTGCGCATTGGTTGAAGGAACAACATCTTGGGATTATGTGACCCTATGTGGCAATTATAGGACATTCAATAATATTTATCGCATTACAGACGGTGGTTTTGAGCTACCTCCTGAAGATAAGTCGAATTATGCCTTGGAACCTTTAATGGATATTTTTCCTTGGGATAAGGATATGGATCGCAGAAAATTCATGAGAGACGTGCAACGCTGGAAAGGGAAGGCCTGAAGGAGGCCGATAGATCAAATTTTATTTTTAAGCTTTAGGTATTAGTTCTCTCGATCAAAGTTGCGTAACGGGATAATAGGTTCAGAAACTGAATTTACCTGCGGCTCTGTTTCAGAATCGGATGAAGGAGTGGATACCTCTGCTTCGGATTCTTTTTTGGTTCCCGACGAGTTACGCTTCTCAGTTAGAAAAACTGTGATGTCCTGGTTAATTAGATTTTCTGGGCACAACTTAAGATGTTGTCTATAAAATGGCATGTTCATAATCAGATCGCCATAAAGACAATCCAAACCGTAATGATCAAACAGCCCTTTAATTGCTCGGGGACCCACTAAAAACAAAATGCCATCCGGTAGAAGGGCGCGGACCGATGAGGCTAAAATCTGCTCGCATACTCCTCGGTCTTGAAAATAAAACATAGGAATCCATTTAAAAATCATTCCATATTTATCATTGTAGACATCTTCTAAATGTTCTTTCTCCGGAAGAAAAGAAACTTTTTTTAAGTTGTCCAGCTCTTTTCGTTTTGCGGCATAATCCCAAAGTTGGTATGCATTTTTTTGTGCAAGTTCAGGATCGCTGAATAAAACTGTGTATTCTCGCTCATGAGTGCAATCGACGCATCCTGCTATAGACATGTCAAAAGTATGAACCAGTACACGCTCAACTTTTTCCAGTTTAGCAGGCATTCCCGGTGCCATCTCCATGTAGTAAATGATTTGATCTAATGCCAACGGCTGCAGAGCAGGCTCGTCTATTTCAGCGTTTCCTTCAGGGTATAGGGGGACGGTATAAATCGATTTAATGTTATCCGTTTGAGGAGGGAAACCATTAAAAAACCATTTCCAGTTAAAGGTGTATTCTGGAATTTTTGCAGGCAAATCAGTTTGTGGCAAAATTTTCCAGTCGGGGTGAAATGAAAATTCTTTTCGCTTCTGATCGTCTATCAGGGTAAAAAAATTAACACCAACTTGTATTTCTCTTTGGCAAGATGGCTTCCCGCCTATTGAGCGGTTGACGTAAGGTATCGGGTTGGTTTCATCGTAACGGGTGACCTTATAAAGGTGCCCATCTTGGATTGTCAGACAAAGTTTTGATTCATGGTTGAAGTATCGCCATGGAGGGTTGGGTTGTGGAGACCAGGTGACCTCATGGGACCGGTTCGTATCCATGAAAATACGTAAAATATCTTTTTCTTCTCCGGGCGCCTTGGGTATAAAAAAAGATGCGAAGATGTTATATGCCGCGTTAGAAGGGTAGGTTGGGAGTCCGCGATAGCGAAGAGTATCCAATGGTTTCTCACGTGACTGATCTTCATAAATGCCCCATATGAATTCGAAGACAGCTCCGCCACTACCTGGAAGAGTAGATTGGAATAACTCAACAACAGGAATAATATCCAACCGCGCCCAGTTAACTTTAGATAAAAAACTAAAAAATATTTTTCGTCCATCAAAGTTTCCATCCGGTAAAGCATAAAGCGAATCTTTTGTCAGTTTTACTTTGTACTTTCCATCTCCAAGGGGAACTAAGCTGTCTTCTTTATAAAAATAATTAACTTCTGAAACTGGTACTCGCCAGACTTCTGCCGCTTTTTCACGGAGAAAATCCAAAGTCATATCCTCCCACCCTGGTTGATCCTTTATATCTATCTGTGATTCAAAGGTGCGAGATCGGGGTTTAATGCCAATCCACTGTAATGAGTCAAGTTGCATGCGAGCCAGTTCAAGGTAGGCTTCACCAGTTGCCGGATCTTTGCTCCATTTGGCTTCATGTAAAGGATGCCCACCAGGGTCGGTCCCCAGAAAACGACGGCCCTCGTCATCATAAAAAGCCATGTGCCCTGTCTTATAAATTTTGATTCGTGTGTTGGCAATATCAGGAACATCTCCATCGTGGAAAATGGTTGCGCCATTTTGTTTGGTAGAATGTAGTGAGGCTAAACTATTAAGGATAGACTCAGCCGAAATTTCGTTATCATGAAACGAAAAAGAGCCCGGACGCGACAGGGCCAATTGGATTTTTTTTTCCAGCACGGGATAGTCCTTCTTGTCAGATTAATGAAGGGTCGATTATAGAAAGCACCAACTTGTTATGTCAATAAAACCTGTTAGGCTGATTTTTATCAAAAAATAAGACAATAAAAGCTTTTTCAGTAAATTGTTAGTTGCTACAATATTTTTATGCCACTAAATATTGCTTTGATAAATATGCCCTTTGGGTTTCATATTTACCCATCTATTCAACTGGGAACCCTTTCAACGTTATTAAAATCCCATGGCTGTGCCGTTAAGAGTCATTATCTGAACCTACACTTTGCCCACCAACTGGGGATGCCTGTCTATAACCAACTGTGTGAAAAAAGATTTCTGGTCGGCGAATGGCTTTTTTCGCATCTTCTGTTTGGAACAAATCCTAAAAACCTAGATTATTTGAATCGTTTTGACTCCCATATTGATGATGTGTGCCAGTCCATTGACCATCCGCGCGAATTTTTGATAGATGTCAAAACAAAAATGGTTCCTGAATTTCTTCAATGGGCTTTAGAGGCAGGTGCGTGGGGTCAATACGATGTTATTGGATTTTCATCGACCTTTAATCAGAATCTTGCAAGTGTGACATTAGCTAAGTTAATTAAGGAGAAATATCCCTCGGTTAAAATTATGTTTGGCGGAGCTAACTTTGAATCAGAAATGGGCTTGGAATACTTTCGTGTATTTCCATGGATTGATTTTGTTGTTCCAGGAGAGGCAGAAGGTGTATTGATTCCTCTAATGAAATCGTTAGAAAAAAACGAGCCTATCCCAAATGGAGTGGCGCACAGAAGTAATGGAGGGATAGTTTTTGCGGAGAACCACGACCTGCATGAAGATTTTAGTGATAACGCTCCCCCTGACTATGATGATTTTTTCGAGCAGCTAAGACAGATTGACCCTGATTCATCATTGCTGGAAAATCCAGTCATTCTTTACGAGACCGCACGCGGTTGCTGGTGGGGAGAGAAACACCATTGCACTTTTTGTGGGCTGAATGCCACTACTATGAAATTTAGATCAAAGCCGATGGATCAGGTTCATGCAGATATTTCGTATTTGTCTCAACGTTATGACTCTTTTCGCTTCCGACTTGTGGACAATATCTTAGAGATGAAATATATCGAAGGTATTTTTGGAGAAATGGCCCGTAATAATTTTGATCTTCAGTTTTTTTTGGAAGTGAAAAGCAACTTGACCAAACAGCAAATAAAGTTATTAGCTCGTGGCGGGGCGAATGTCATCCAACCGGGGATCGAAAGTTTTAGCCTGAACCAGTTAATGGAGATGGATAAAGGGGTACGCCCGTTACAAAATATTCTGTGTATGAAGTGGGCGATGTATTATGGGGTGGAGGTCAACTGGAACATCCTTATCGGATTTCCAGGAGAGACCGATGAAGATTATCACCAGCAAATCCAGTTGATCAAACTTTTGTTTCACCTGCCACCGCCCGAGTGCGTTGGAGATCTTTGGCTAGAAAGGTTCAGCCCCTATTATACCCGCCCTGAGGAATATGGGGTTGCGATAACAGGACCAGGCGAGGCCTATCCTTATGTTTACGATTCTGAAGATATCGATTTATTTAAAATCGCTTATGATTTTGAGTTTACTACCAAGAATGAAATTGACCCGGGATTAAAAAAGGAGTTGTTTGATACGGCAGAGGAGTGGAAACGGAGACATCAGTCGGATGAATTACCCTACCTAATTTTCACAAAGTCCGTGAATTTCGTTACTGTTTACGATGACAGGTCGATTGGGAATCCAAACAAAAATCGTTTTGAAGGGCCTCCCGCTTGGACCATAGTTTTTTGTAATGAATCTCCAAAAACAATGGATCAGATCAAAAAACATGTCCAAGAGTTGGGCGCGGAAGAAGGTGCGGCTGAAAAGGGGGTTTTACAGTTGAAAAAAATGGGCATCCTCTATGGTGAAAAAGGCAAGTACTTGACCCTTGCGTTGCCACATAACGCAAATCTATAGAATAAAGTCGAAGATTAGTGAGACCTACTATGTGCGAGCTCTCGCGAGCGCACGTTCACTAATGTCTTAAGTTCTTTTTTTTAAAATACTTCGTTGGTTTTTTAAATAGTGAGTAAATTTGACAGAGGAACGCGTAGGCTTTATAATTTTTAAATCTTAACCCTTAAAAACAATTAGTTGGCTTCTGACCGCTCGATCGAATCTTTCGGTTGTGGTTTGGGGCTAATTTTTCATAATGAATCAATCATCAAAAGGCAATCCCAATGGCGGAGACTGAAGAAGGAAGAAAGTTTGAAAAAATTGCGTTGGATTATTTGAAGCAGAATAATTTGCCAGAAGCAGAATCCAACTTTATTCAGGCCCTGACGCATATGAAGCAGTCTGGGGACGAGGAAGGCCAGGCGTATGTACTCGGAAACCTTGGTAACCTTTGTTTTCAAAGTCGTCGACTAGATAAGGCTCAAGAGTACTATGGGAAAGCATTGACATATATGGAAAAGGTAAATGATCTTCGAGGAATCGAGAGCTCTCTAGGTAATCTGGGGAGTGTTTTTTTCTATAAGGGTAGCCTGGATGAGGCGGAGGAAACTTATAAAAAAGCTTTGAAGTTTCTTGAAGAGGCTAACGACTCGGAAGGCCAGAGCATTTACAACGAAAACTTGGGAAACGTTTACCTCAAGAAGGAGGACTTGGCAAAGGCAGAAGATTATTTCAACCGTGCAAAAACTTTACTTGATTCTGAGAAGAATAAAGACCGACTCAAGGAGGTTGAAGATAAGCTAGATTCTTTGCAAAAACACCCCAAATACGTAGAAGGTAAGGAAGGAAAGTTGTTCAAGGAAATAGAGTCACTGGAAAAGGAAGGAAAAAAACGGGAAGCTTTACCCAAGTACCAAGAGCTTGAAGAGCTTTACTATCAAGGAGGGAACATAGGTAAGGCGGCGGATACGATTTCCAAATCTATCCAGTTGTTCGAAGAGCTAGGAGATAAAAACTCGGCGGGAATATGCATGGGTAACTTGGCTGGGATTCTCCTGCAACTTGGATACTCCGGTCAACCGGAACAATTCGATAAAGCTGAAAAATATTGTAAAGGCGCATTGGAAATTATTGGTGCAGGGAAGGACAAACGTCGGCAATCGTATTTACTGGGTAGCTTGGGTAATATTTATTTGCATAAAAAAGACTTGGATAAAGCTTGGGATAACTACAATCAGTCTTTGGGGTTTATGGCAGAGTTAGGGGATATCTTGGGCGAGGCCCGAGGCTATTCCAACCTAGGCAATGTAAGACTCTTGCAGGAAAATTATGATGATGCTCGGGTTCAGTTCGAAAACTCACTGGAACTCATGGAGCAGTTGGAAAACCGACCTGGTATAGCCCAGCAGTGTGAGTCCTTAGGGGATATTTTTTTAAAGCAAGGTAATCTGCAAAATGCAGAGATCTTTCTTAGCCGAGTTATTGCGTTGTACGAAGCCATGCAGGATACGAAAGGATTGCAACAGGCTCAGGACAAGCTGGTCTACCTCATGGGAAAACCTGAGTATATAAATCGTAGGCAAGAAGAGTTGTTGAGTGAACTAAAAAAACCAGAGCTGGAGAAAGACGATGAATCTCGATTGGCGTCTCTAAGCGAATTGGGTAATCTCTATTTTATGGCAGGAAATATGGACCAGGCGGCATCAAGGATGCGGGAAACAGCAGACCTGCAAGAAAAGCTGAAAGATGAGGCGGGGCTTGGTTCTACCTTGGATAGTCTAGGAAGTATTCTGAAAGAAAAAAATGATCTCGAAGGCGCTGAAGAATGTTTTGCTCGTGCTATGGAGATTAAAGCAAAGCAAAACGATACTGAGGGATTAGCGGAGCTCTACGGCAACCGAGTTAATGTGCTTTTGATGCTTGGCAAGATTGATGTGGCAGAGAAACTTATCAAGGCGTCTATGCGCATCAACAAGAAAAGTGGAAACGAAATCGGGTTGATGAAAGATTACCGCAATATGGGCAACCTGAGTATGCAAAAAACAGATTGGGCTAATGCGGATAAATTCTATAAAGATGCATTGCAGAAAAATAATAAAACAAACAATAGATATGAAATATCTGAGGATTACAGAAACCGTGGCAACCTATACTTACAAAAAGAGGACTGGGATCTATGCGAAAAGTTTTCTTTGCAGGCGCTTAAAATAGCCGAGGAGCTTAAAGATTTACGAAATGTTTGCTATGACAGTCGAATTTTAGGGAAGGTCTACGCTGAAAAAAAATCGAGGAATAAGCAGGAGGAGTATTATAAGAAAGCCCTTGAAGTCAGTGAGGAGCTTAAGGATGAAAGGGAGCAGCGAATCGATCACAGGAACCTGGGGGAACTTTGTTTGGGCAGGGGGTACAAGGAAAGATCAGAAAATCACTTTAAAGCTGCGCTGGAGATCTCTCGGAGAAAAGCTGATAAAAAGGAAATTGCCACAGACTACCGCCATATGGGGAACCTGAGTTTTAATAATGGTAACCGTACCGATGCGGAAAAGTATTACCGTGATGCCCTCAACTTAACTTTGGAGATAGGTGATAAAAATGGTACCGCGCAGGACTACACGTACATCGGTAATTTAAAATTTAAGGATGGTCATATTGATGAGGCTGAGGTGAACTTTGATAAGGCGATAGACTCCTTTAAGGAGGCTGATAACAAGGCCAGTCTTCTCCAGTTATTTTTGACAGTGGCGCGTATGGAGTTACTCATGAGCAGAAAAGAGCAAAGTGAGAAGTACCTGGATCAGGCAAAAATAATTTGTAAAGAACTTGGAGATCCTGAAGACTTAGTCAAGAATATTGAAGAAATCGAAAAAGTAAAAGATACCGTTGATCAGAATAGATAGTTTTTAGAATAAATAGAGCGGGTGTTTTTTAGGAAAAGGGTTACATGTGGTAAGAAAATACCTACAAAAAAAGAGGTAGGTTCAAAAAAAAAATTACCGTCGAGTGCGCAGATTTGATTAAGCGCACTTGAGTCAATATTGGCAAATATTGAGAGTTGCAATGACCAAGTTGTGTGTAAAGCTTTTAAAATCATATATTTGAGTAGTACGTGGGGGCGCGGCTAAGATTAACGAGTTTTAATTAAAATAAATTTAATGTTTTCAGGGAGTTTTCCCAGTTTTATCACTGGAAAAAAAGGTCCTATTTCCTTGACAAAAAGATGGAAATTAAATATAAATTCCCTATATCCTAGGGCTAAATAGAGGGAGCTGTTATGCTTTGTTTTATGTTCTCTAGTAGCATTTTTGCGGAAGGGTTGATAGGTCGCCTATGAAAGTAATCTATAGTCCGCAACTTATGGAAGAAGCTGCGTTTCGACACCTCAGTCATCTGGAAAGATCTGGGTATCGGTCGGAGTATGACGAATATCATTCTTTAGCTGATCCCATCTATGAACTTCCCGAGGACGATAGAGAAATTGCCTTCGAGAAGGTCAATAAGATATTTTTTATAGAGCGACTCAAACTAGGTGATCATGTTTTAAGAGCGCTCGAAGCTGTAGGGCTAATTCCGAAGAGAAAACGTACGACAAAAAGAGCTCAACTCGCTGCCGTTGCTTTGGGAGCAGACGAAACCCCAAGCGAGTTGGAAGAGTCAAGTTCATCTATCCATGGTGTCCCGGTAGATGACGACTCACAAGAAACGAGTTTTGACGATGATTTAGTTTCTCCCACCGATTCCGATCTCCAAGTAGAAGACAACCCACAAGAAGATAATCAAGATACCGAAGATACTGATGGTGTCGTTTCTTACGACATGGTACGCGATTTTGAGGAGCGGATAATCGAGGTGCATGTGAAACGCGCGATCAACAAAGTTGATGAAGGGTCGAACGTCTTGAACCGGATTTCTGGTAAGCCTATGATAGAGATGCGAGTGCTTGCCAGCCGCTTTTGTAATCCAGAAGAAGCCCAAGAGTTAGATGCCTTTCTTATTCAGGAGTTCATGCACGCAAAAGATATGGTGGACCCGGAGTTTGACTACGAGGACGCATTTATTCCTGGCAACCCTTCTGTTAAAAATCTAATCACGGCGCGGTTTCGTCTACTGTGGAATTTATACGTGGATGCGCGGTTGGCTCGAGCAGGAATTATTTCCACCATGCCCAGGGAGGCCCGCTATAGAGAGTTTGATAACTTCTACAGAAAAGTACCAGAGAAGCAGCGGCGGGGTATTTTTGAGGGGATTTGGCAAACTGAAAAATTTACGCACGAAGAATTGTTGTCCATGGCCACCGACCTTGAGTCGTTGATGAGTAAGTATGTGGATGATGTTGATATCACAGAGGAAGAAAGAGATTATATTCATCTGCAGGGATCTCCTTGTCCATTGTGTAAGTTCCCGACCTACAATTGGGTGGATGACCCGGAAAGTATTTGTGATGAAATGGTAATCGAAGCGATCCAGATCGATTTCCCTGATTGGGAAAATAAAGACGGTGGATGCGATCGATGTATAGAGGTTTATGAGTTAAGAGCCGGCGTATGAGCCGGGTTTTGAATTTAAGCAGGAGTTTTAGTTGTTTCAAATGTATCAACGGAAGGCAGTAAATTTATGAATGTTAACTCTTTTATCATACGAGAAAGGGGGGAATGGTAGTAGGGCACGCTGGAAAGGGTGTGCCTTTGATGTTAAAGAAGTAGAACTGAAGTAGTTAGTTGTTGTAGAAGAATTACTCATTATCATCTTATTTCTTATCAATAAGAATGAAAGGGAGGGCAAGTTTTATGAGATTAAACAGAAGGAAATTCTTGCAGGTGAGTGCTGGTGTAGCTACGGCTATGGCACTGACGAGTAAGAAGGTAGGAGCGCAGTTGAAGCCCGTAGTCAAGGTAGGTAATCCTCTGGATACCTATCCGGACAGACGCTGGGAGGAAGTTTACCGCGATCAGTATAAGTACGAGCGGTCTTTCACCTATTGCTGTTCGCCTAATGATACTCACCAGTGTCGAGTTCGCGGATTTGTCCGTAACGGCATTTTGATGCGTATCGAGCAGAACTATGACCACCACAAAGTCCGGGATTTATACGGTAACCAGGCAGATGCCGCGTGGAACCCACGCATGTGTTTGCGCGGAATGACGTATCCGAGACGAGCTTACGGACCTTACCGAAACAAGTATCCGATGATTCGAGTAGGTTGGAAGCAGTGGGCGGATGATGGTTTTCCTTATCTTGATAAAGAGAACCGAGAAAAATATAAGATGACAAGCCGAGGCACCGACGAATTCGTTCGTATGTCTTGGGATCAGACTTTTACTTACCTAGCCAAGGGTCACGTTGCTGTAGCGAAAGCGTACAGTGGTCAGCGTGGTGCTCAGCGCTTGAAAAATGAAGGCTACCAGCCTGAGATTATTGAAGCGATGGGTGGTTCCGGTCCACGTACTTTCAAGTATCGCGGCGGAATGGGCCTGTTGGGCGTTGTTGGTAAGTATGGTGTCTATCGATTGGCTAACCAGGTGGCCTTGCTGGATTCGATCATTCGTGGTCGAGGACCGGGTAAGGTACTGGGTGGACGAGCATGGTCCAACTACACCTGGCATGGTGACCAGGCTCCAGGACACTCCTGGACGCATGGTATGCAGACCTCTGATATCGATTTCGCGGATCATCGATACGCGAAGATGACGATTCAGTGGGGTAAGAACCTGATCGAGAACAAGATGCCGGAAGCACACTGGTACACCGAGATCATGGAACGTGGTGGTACGCTAGTGGCAGTCGCGCCTGAGTACAACCCGCCGGCAACGAAGGCGGATTACTGGGTACCGGTTCGCGCTGGTCTATCTGACATCGCGTTGTTTCTAGGTGCAGCCAAGATCATCATGGACGAAGGCCTTGTTGATATAGATTACGTAAAAGACTATACCGATATGCCTTTGCTCGTTCGTACCGACACCCTTATCCGCTTGCATCCGGACGATTTCATTCCAGGCTACAAGGCTCAGCAGTTGCCGAAGGATGGATTCACCAATAAGTGGTTGAAGGGGTATAACCGCAACCAGATGCCTGACTACACGGTATGGGATACGAATACGAATAAGCCCGTAGCGATCAACCGTGAAGACATTGGCGCCAAGATGCGGAAGAAAAACATTGATCCTTCACTGGATGGTGTTTATGACATCAAACTGGTCAATGGCAAAACGGTTAGCGTAATGCCGTTGTACGAGATGCATAAGATCCATTACAAGGATTACGATATAGATACTGTTAATCAGATCTGTCATGCGCCGAAGGACTTGATCGTTCGATTGGCTCGCGATATAGGTACGATTAAACCTGTAGAGATTCACTACGGGGAAGGTATCAACCATTACTTCCATGCAACAATGCATAACCGAGCGTCTTTCGTACCGTTGATGTTGACGGGTAACATGGGACCGAAGGGTTCCGGCGCCATGACTTGGGCTGGTAACTACAAAGCAGGTAACTACCAGGGATCACACTGGTCAGGACCGGGCTTTGCGGCTATGGTTGCGGAAGATCCTTTCAACACCGAGCTTGATTCCTCGAAGAATATCGACTGGAATAAAGTCAAGGGTTACCTGAAAGGTGAGGAAGTATCTTACTGGGCACACCGTGACAAAGCGTTGATTGTGAATACGCCTCGTTACGGCCGAAAAGTATTTACCGGACGTACCCATATGCCGACACCGACGAAGTGTTGTTGGTATGTTAATGTTAATGTTATCAACAATGCGAAGTGGTTCTACGAGTTGGTGTTCAATACGAACAACAACGTAGACATGATCGTAGCTCAGGATATCGAGTTCACAGGTTCCTGTGAGTACTCTGATATCGTGCTCGCTCCGAACTCATGGGCCGAGTTTGAGTCTTATGAGATCACTTCTGCTTGTTCAAACCCATTTCATCAGATCTGGGGTGGCACCGGCATTAAGCCGATCTTTGATACGATCGATGACAACCTGATTCACAGGCAGTTCTCTCGACGTTTGGCTGAGATCACCGGTGACAAGCGATTCTCTGATCATATGAAGGTCTATGAAGGTGAAGCGCCTAACCGCACCAAGTCCATGATCCGCCGTGTGTTTACCACAGGCACGACGGGAATGGGTTATAACATCGATGACATCATCAACGGTAAGTATGGTGAGCCGGGATGTTGTCTGATGTTGTTCCGTACGTATCCTCGAACTCCGTTCTGGGAGATGTACACGGAGTCTAAACCATTCTATACGCCAAACGGCCGTACGCAGTTCTACAATGACGAGCCTGAAGCGATTGAGTATGGTGAGAACTTCATCGTTCACAGAGAAGGTCCGGAAGCTACGCCTTATCTGCCGAACGTAATCGTATCAACCAACCCCTACATCCGACCGGATGATTACGGGATTCCGGAAGACGAGCAGGATCCGGATCTTCGTCACGTTCGAAACATCAAGAAGCCTTGGTCCGCAGTACGAACGACTAAGAACTTCTTGTGGGAGAAGGGTTATCGTTTCTACTGTGTCACGCCGAAGTCCAGACACACAGCACATAGTTCCTGGGCGACGACTGACTGGAACATGATCTGGAACAACAACTTTGGTGATCCTTATCGAATGGATAAGCGTTCTCCGGGAGTTGGTGAGTGGCAGGTTCATATGAACCCGTTCCTCTGTAAGGATCTTGGAATCAATGATGGTGACTACGTCTACTGTGATGCGAATCCAGCGGATCGTCCTTTCATGGGTTGGAAACCATCAGATCCACGGTACAAAGTTGGTCGTTTGATGCTTCGAGCGAAGTACAATCCGGCTTATCCGTACCATACTACTATGATGAAACACGCAACGTGGATTGGGACAGAGCGAACTGTTAAGGCGCATGAAGAACGGCCTGACGGACGCGCAATGTCTATGACCACTCCGTATCAGTCTAACTTCCGATACGGTGGACAGCAGTCCATCACGCGTTCATGGTTGATGCCTATGCATCAGACTGACAGTCTGTTCCATAAAGCAAAAACCAAAATGAAGTTCAAACATGGTTATGAGGCAGACAACCATGCAGTTAACGCAACACCGAAAGAAGTCTTGGTTAAGTTCTCCAAGGCGGAAGACGGCGGACTGCACGGTAAAGGGTTGTGGGAACCGGTACGAACTGGTTACACACCTGAGTCTCCGTTGAAAGACCGGTTTGCAGAGATGTATCTCGCTGGACAGTATGTCCGTGTGAAAATCTAAAGGATTATGGTGCGGGCGCCCTTTTTTGCGGGCGCCGGTACCGGATCTTTTATGATCGGTTTTTTAACGAAACATTTTAATCATTTAAGGAGGTATTGATAATGCCTGAAGTCTATAACTGGCAATTAGGCCGGATGATGACATACATTTATGACGAGAAGCATCCGAAAGAGCAGTTTACTTTCGTGTTCAATACGAACAGATGTATTGCTTGTCAGACATGTACGATGGCCCACAAATCTACCTGGACCTTCTCTAAGGGTCAGGAGTATATGTGGTGGAATAACGTAGAAACGAAACCTTACGGTGGATATCCTCAGTTCTGGGACTGGAAGATTCTCAAGATGCTTGAGCAATCTAATCCTGGTCAGAACGTATGGAACGTACGTAAGACTTCTAACAAAGCGATCCACGGTGTGTACGAAGGTGTAACCATCTTCGAAGCTCCTGCTAAGATCGGTTTGAACCAGCAAGCGGTAGGCTATGTACCTACGGATGAAGAGTGGCGTTTCCCGAACTTCGGTGAAGATACTGCTCACGGCCGTGAGTTCACACAGTCCCGTGAAGGAACGTTCGGTGGAGACAACGGTACCAAGTCTGTTCTCCCTGAGCACAAAATCTGGTTCTTTTATCTACAAAGGATATGCAACCACTGCACGTATCCTGGTTGTCTCGCGGCTTGTCCTCGAAAGGCTATTTACAAACGCCAAGAGGATGGCATCGTGTTGATCGATCAGTCACGTTGTCGTGGATATAAGAAGTGTGTTGAGCAGTGTCCTTACAAAAAGCCAATGTTTCGTGGTACGACTCGAATCTCCGAGAAGTGTATCGCCTGTTATCCGCGTATTGAGGGTCTCGATCCTCTGACGGAAGGTGATCAGATGGAGACACGTTGTATGGCGGCTTGTGTTGGTAAGATCCGCTTGCAGGGTCTGGTTAAGGTCGGCGGTAACGGAGAATGGGCTCACGATCCGGATAACCCACAGTATTACTTGATTCGGGACCGGAAAGTAGCATTGCCTCTGTACCCCCAGTTGGGCACGGAGCCAAACGGATATTACATTCCGTCACGGCACGTTCCACGAGCTTACTCACAGCAGATGTTTGGACCGGGTGTAGATCATTCAATTGATCAGTACATGGTTCCAGACCGAGATCTGTTGGGAATTCTGCAGCTCTTTAGAACAACCCAGCGTATCATCTTCAAATGGAAACGTGAGCCAGGTCCGAAAATATTCGAGACCAACATTCACGGTAAGAAGTTTGAGATGTATAACGATACGGTTATCGGCTTCAACCGTAAAGGTAAAGAAGTTATCCGTGTTACCGTTGAGGAGCCCTTCTATGTACGACCGGAAGAGCATCCTGGAGCGATCTAAAGAGAGGATACTGGAACTCAAGTTGGTATCATTTTCGTTTGTGTAGTCGTTGATCTCGCAAATTTGGGATAGGCCCTTAACGGGCCTACCCAGGTTTGTTGGGAACTTACTGGAATAGAAATTGGAGCTAATTATGGCAGTTGAATCTAAAGCAGTGGACCAGATGCTTGCACTGTTCGGTGAGACCGGATCGTTGGAAGATCTGAAAGAAGAAAGAGTTTCCTTAAATTTGGCACGTGGTAGGGTTTACGAGATTCTGTCTCTGGCTTTTAGTTACCCGTGGAACCGGAAATTTTTTCGGCCGAAGTCTTTGCTCGAGCCTATGGATATCTTGATGCTTGACGAGGAGAGGTGGGGGCAGTTGAAATCCATTGTGGATGGTTTTAGTAATTATCTCCCAAAGATGACTATCAAGCAGGTCCAAGGCGAATATATTCGTGTATTTGGACATGCTGTTTCCATGGAGTGTCCTCCGTATGAGATGCAGTACGGTACAGAGGGCGGTGTCCAGTCCCAAACGGATGTATTGATCCAGGTGGGTGGATTCTTCGAGACCTTCGGTTTTGAACTCCCAAGGAATCAGTCCAAAGAGCGAATTGACCACATTTCTAATGAACTAGCTTTCATGTCCTATATGTGTTTTCGTATGGCTTACGGAATACAAAATGGCCATGACGAGAGAAAGATAGGTGTAATCTTAAGCGGTATGAAAAAGTTCGTTCGAAATCATGTGGGTCGCTGGATGCCTTTATTTTGCATCTTTGCTTCTAGGAAGGCAGAACGTGGAATATACAAGGATGTCGTCGATATTCTTTCCTCCTTCATTAAAAATGAAGTTTCCTTGTTGGATATTGAACCGATCAAGGTTGAGGAACCGGAATACCGCTCACTATCCTATAGTATGGAAAACGATCTGATTGCGAATGCACCTGCGGAATGTGAACCGAGATAATAGTTTCAGTAGAATTTCCATCTTAAAACTGTAAGTTAGAGGAGGTAATACTGTGAGACATAGTAAATTAATAAAAGCATTGATTGTTGCTTTTACGCTTGGCATGTTTGCTGTGGCTAATGCGGCTGACATCAAAGCGGTAAAAGTGTCTGGAGCGATTCCAACTGCTCCAGAAAGCCCATTCTGGTCAGAGCGATATGGTCCAACTGCTCTGAAACATGTGATCATCGATATGGATCCTCAGATGATTACAAATCCAATGTGGCCAAATCCTGGCACGAAATATGTGTTCGTTAAAGCTGCGACGAACGGCAAGGAAATTGCGGTTCATCTCGAGTATAACGATCCTACCCGAAACGACGTCATGGTTACATCCCAGCAATATAAGGATCAGGTTGCGATCATGTTTCCGGTGAATCAGAGTGGCGAAGAGCCTCCGTTCACCATGGGTGGGGACGGCGAGCGCGTTAACATCTGGCAATGGAAAGCTACCTGGAACAATGAAGGTAAGACCAATAGCAGCATGGCGGATATGGAAGATCAGTATGCATACATGGTAATGGGAACTGGTTCGTACTACATCTATGAGCCTGGTGGGAAGTTATCTGGTATCGGTACTGGTGGCAAGGGATCGGGTGGTTCTAAGCAGACTGCTAGTGGAACCTTCTCGAGTTCTGGTCAGGGCGCAGGTAATATTGCCAAGCGTTCTACCAACATTGACTTTGGAATGGGTCAGAACGAAGGTGTCTTCAATCCGGGTCGCGCTACCAAAAACATCCTTTCGGATGCTACCATGCGCGTATCGGCAGTAGAAGACCTGAATGCTGAAGGATTCAGCACACTAACAACCCAGGCTCAGCAGAATGTTGATGGTGAAGGTAACTGGAGAAATAACCGCTGGTCGGTTGTATTCAAACGTGCCTTGAAAACTGGTGACGCCAATGATACGCAATTCGGCGGCGGTAAAACGCCTATGGCGATTGCGATCTGGGATGGTCAGAACAAAGAAAGAAACGGACAGAAAGCAGTTACGCAGTGGAATACTCTCCACTACTAATCTGAGTAAAGTCTGTTAGGTATTGATCGGGGAAGGGACGGCCTGAGAGCCGGCTCTTCCCCGTTTTTTTTGGATTTTTTTCTTTATTAGAGCTTGCCTGAAGTTTAGTCGTATTTTTTACCTTCCTATTCATAAACTAGACCTCCTTGATTAATAAAAAATCAACATTGCGAAAAACCTTTCTCTCCTAGTATGCATCCAACAGCTAATAATTTAAGGTGCTCTTATGCTCTTATTGAGCTCAAATTTTTAATAAGACGACCCTTTATCGTACGCTACCTGCATATTTTCTCTTGTTAGATCATGTATGAACTTTCCAGGTCTGGCCAAATTTTTAATTCATAAATAGTTTAATCCCGGACTGAAGGCTCTTTTTTTAAGGTCAATTTCTCCGGGCAGCGTTTTCTTTCATGGTTCAATGTGCTTAGTAGTTCAATTTTTTGTAACTCGGTACTATGAAATTTACTTATGTTTTCTTATGATCCGATAAATGACGGGCTCAAACTTCTTGCAAGTCGTGACCTTGAAAAAGCAGAGAATATGTTTTTAAGGGTCATGAACGATCCGTATGCTCATCAGGATGAACTCTCTTTAGCTAGAAAATGTCTTAATGATATTCGTGATTGCCAATCGGGTGTAGCAACTCTTGATTTTAGTCATTATAAAAAAATAACGAAGAAGCCATCAGATTCTCTTGAGGCTGTTAATGAGATACTTGCCGAAATATACTTTTCTTCTGCTCTTGAATATAGTGAGATCGATGAAACCTTAAAAAAAAATATCCCGGTAGTTGTCAGCAAATTAAACCAAGTCAGGATAAAAGATATTGCTGACCGTGACAAACTTTATAACCAAATAGAAAAAAAAGGTGCTCTGACTATAAAAAAGAGGTTTGGAAGTAAGAAGCAAAAGAGTGAGGCAGCGTTTGACGCGTACCGCTGGAAGACAATATTCAGAAAGTTTGTTGGACAAATAAATCCATTCCTTTTAGATCGACACTTAGAGTTATTGAACCACATTATTAAAACAGGAGAAATAAAGCTTTTAGGTGATTTGAAATTAACAACTTTGACCCCTAAATATAAATGGATTATTGACTCAACCATAAAGAATAAATGGTTTTTGATGAGAAGTTACTTTTTTAAAGCTAGGCGTGAGATTGAAGGTCAATTTAATCGCAAGGAGGGGACTCGAAAATACTGGGAGGAGGTCAAGTATAAAAAGATAAAAATTTTTGAGATATGTGAGTTTAGTGAAAGGACTATCCAAAAATTGCTACATGTCGACAAACTAAACTACAACACACTTGAGGAGATATACGACTTTTCGGTAAATCATGGGGTATCTTTACATCCTCGAGATGTGAGTTTGGCTTTACGGGGTGTTTCTAAGGTTAAGGATTGTATCAGGGAACGAGCGGGAATCTTGGTAGGAGAGAAAAAAAAATTCCAAGATGAATTGCGGGCTTATGGTTTTTCCAATAGTAGTTCGCATCAAATTGCTCGTCAGGCCAAACGATCCAGTTCACATCAGGTTACAGATACATTTGAGACTTCTTTGAAGGCTGCAAGAGATGAAATTTACTGGTACCGGATTACCCCGCAATCAAAACCTTTGAAAGATAGTATCGAAGCTCAGTGCTGTAAGCACCTGAGTACTGTATATATTCATATGTTTGAGAGAGGGCGGTTGAATAAAATATTACTTCAACTCGGGAAGCATTCTATCCGAAAATACCTCATTCGGATTTACGGTGCGAGTGTAGTCGATATGCATTGTTATCATCGATTAAGTACAATCCATCAATATTACAAGCTAAAGTATTTTGAGTACCATAGCCAACATGTTCCCAGTGTTTCAGAGGTGATAAAGATTAGCCGAGAAGACTTTAAGCCCTTGCTCTTGGAAGGGTTTAACATTTTTATTAAGAAATACCGGCTAAATATTTCTTCTAGTGTTTACGACTCAGTTGCGAAACAAAAATCAATCACTTCCTGGGAGGATGAGTTTACGACGGTTGAAGAGAAGTTACTTCTTAAATTTTGGTTTTTGATGGACCATGGAGTGAAGATTACTCAAGGTCTTATCAAGAAAGGAGCGCTCTCACCTGATTCTGATTTATGGGAGTACGTAAAGAATCAGGGGTTAGAGTGTATTAGTTGATTGAGCTTTTGTTGCATTTCCTTGAGTGGCATTAAGTCGCCTTTTTTGGAAGCTACGGCGATGCCTTCCCGATATGTTTGGATAGCCTCATCCTGCCGTGAAAGTTTTTCCATAGTTTTTCCTAAAAGGACATAAGCCGCAGAATAATCTTTATATTCTTTTACAACCGTTTGAAGTGGGGGTAGGGCTTCTTCGTAACGTTTAAGATCGTGATAAACAGATCCTAATCCGAAATTTGCTACTTGATCGGCGGGGTCTATTTCTAGCACTTGTTTGAACATTGAAATTTTCTGCTCTCTTTCAGCTAGATCCTGTTTTACTTTATCCTCATTTGTCTTTTTAGCCATATTTTCTGCGATTGCTTTTTCAAACTGTAGTGCAGTTGCTTCTCCTTTTTCTCGTTCAGCATCTTCTATTCGCCCCTGTTGCATGTAATATACAGAGAGATTCGAATGGGCCATGATTTCTTCAGGGTTGATTTCTACCAGTCGTTTCATAAGAGCGATCGCCTCATCCAATTTATTTTGTTTGGATAAAAATACCCCCAATGCTTCATATGCAGTAGCATTTTTAGGGTCAAGTTCAATTGCTTCTCTGAGAAGGACAACAGGTTGGTCGAGATCATCTTGCCTTTGATATAATTTAAGAGCTTTATCCTGTAATGCTTTAGATCGGTCTTTTCGTGTTTGTGGTTGGTAAAAAGGGAGAAGACAGGTCCTTACTTTATAGGGTTTGTTGTCTATTGTTACTTCCAAATCAATATCTGGACTTCGATGATCTTTTTGAATATAAGCTAACGAGATATTTTTGTGAAGTGAATAAGAAAAGATAGAACTTTTAATGATGCCTAATTTTTTAGAGTTAAGCTTGATTTCACTGTCAGGTAACGGGAGAGTATCACCTTCAATGATTAACCCCATTAGCGCAAAATTAGGTGCGCCATAGGTTTTGATACGAGCAATGACTTCCTGCCCAATATAGCAACCCTTGTTGTAACTAACGGAGTTGTGTTCAAGTCCTGTTTCAGGGAGAATATTTTTATCATTGATATCCTTTCCGTAAGAAGGGATACCAGATTCAATACGAAAAACCTCGCGCGCATGGTGGTCAATATGGGTCAATAGATTTTGCTGCTCGAGCTCCAATAATTTCTTTGTGATGGTATCTTCTGATTCGGTTTGGAATGCTAGGACACACCCTTCTTCTCCTGTCAGTGATTTAGCGATTGCTAGAGCAGGTAGTCCTTCGAATGTAAACTTACAGATGTCGTTAGGTTTTTCCGGTATAGAATCGTTACTTCGAGTAAAATTTTTTATAATTTCTTGGCTTTCCGGACCTTGCAATGCAAGAACAAAGTGACTTGATGATGTGAGAGTAACGTCTTCACGGAAAAGGAAGGAGTTCAGATGGTTCAGTAGATTTTCTTTTTGTTGAGTCTCAACCAGTATAACTGCCGACTCTTCTCCTGTTCGGTGGAGGGAGAATGTGGAGATGATTCTAGCTTTTCGATCAACAATGGCATTATTTTGACCTTGCCCCGGGTTTAGCTCATTTACGTCGTTAGTTGTTTGGGTCTGGAGGTAGCTAAAAAGATCTGAGCCTTCAGCTGAAATAAGACACAAGTCATCTAGAAAAAAGTAGCCAGCTTTTTCACGTAAATAGCTGTGATTTTCCTGAGAAGAGAGAGTAGTTTCCAAGTAACGATTTGCAAGCGGTGTCTGTTATCAGGTGATAGAGAATGACTCTCCACAACCGCAAGTTGAGGTGGCATTTGGATTTACAAAAACAAACCCTTTACCGTCAAGCCCGCCTTTGTAGTCCAACATCATCCCCTTTAAGTAAATGAGGCTTTTCGCATCCATGAAAACCTTGAAGCCTTCATGTTCGATCACTGTGTCGCCTTTTTCTGTTGGTGTGAACGCAAGGTCGTAAGACAAACCAGAACAGCCGCCACCCTTTACACCTAGGCGCAGGCCTATTTCTGGGTTATTTTCTGCGTTTATTAACTTCTTGACCTCATCCTTGGCAATCATTGAGACTTTAACAAACTCCTGTGTGGCCGCCATTCGTTCCTCCAATGGTAAAATACTGTATATAAAGGCTGTGACATTCTGTTAGATAACTTAAATGCTCTTTAAGTTTCTTTTATTATACTAAAAATATGGAAAATTTGTGCTATTACTTAAAATATTATCGGTAGTATTTTACATTAATTAAAATTAAGGATTTGCTTGGTTCGTAATTAGTTGATTTTTTGGTCGATATCCTTGATGATAATGAATAATTTAAACCTTTTCACAGGGTATAGAATCGAATAAACTGCAACACATTCAATAGTTCACCATCTAATAGGAGTTTTAGCAATCTATGATTAGTATTCCAGATTTAGCAGCTTTGGTGAAGGGGGCAATTCCTGACGCCGAGGTTGAAATACTTGATAAAACGGGCATGAGCGATCATTTTATAATTCATGTGACTTCTGCTACGTTTAAGCCTATGGATTTAATGGCAAGGCATAGAGCGGTTCAAGCTGTATTAAACCCAGCGATGCAGGATGGTCGTGTGCATGCTGCAGAAATAAAAACTGCGGTACCTTCTTAAAAATAACAAATCTTTTGGAATTTTTTAAAAAAATATTAACCTTTATATTTATAGGAGTTTTAAAGAATGTCTTCGATAGATGATGTAATCAAAGAAGAAATAGCTAATAACAAAATATTGATTTACGGCAAAGGCACCAAGTCTGCCCCACAATGTGGGTTCACTGCAGAAACAGTTCAGTTTTTTAACAAATATGGACATCCGTTTGAAGTGATAAATTGTTTGGAGGATATGAATAAACGAGAAGCTTTGAGCAAAATGACAAATTGGCCGACATTACCAAAGGTGTTCATTGATGGCAAGTTTTACGGGGATACGGATATTTTGGATGAAATGGAGGCTAAGGGTGAAGTAGAACCATTATTAAAAATAGCATTTGGTGAGTAATTCTTGTTAACTTTTGAATTGAGGTGTTTATGTCAGGTGCTATAGAGACAGGTGACCGTGCGCCGGGTTTTGATTTGCCGGCTGTTTATGGATATAAAGCAGGTGCAAGTAGCCCTTCCGCTGAGGAAAAGGTTATGGTCAAACTGAAGGACTTTCAGGATAAAAGATGGGTAGTATTGTGTTTTTATGCTGTCGATAGCAGCCCTGAAGATACTCGGTTGATGGTAAGTTTTAACGAATGGAATAGAAAGTTCAAGACTCGTGAAGTCGAACTATTGGGTTGCAGTTGGAATGGCGTTAATTCACATCAACAGTTTATAGAAGTTTATCAGATGGGCTTTACTTTACTAGCGGATGAGTATAAAAAAATTACCGAATTATATGGTGTGATTAAGGAGGAAGATGACCTTGGGCAAATGGTCAAGGTGATTGAACGTTCTACTTTCGTGATAGATAAAACAGGAATGGTTCGTAAGGTTTGGAGAAATATCGAAGACCTTAGAGAACATCCAAGAGACGTTTGGGATTTTATACAAAAGGAGAAGAACTAGTGCTCTAGGGCAACTGCCTGGATTTTAAGAAACCAAGTCAATACTTAAGGAGAGTTTCTAGCTTGAGCTAGACAAAGAAAAAAATCTAAGGATGAGAGCAGTTTTAGACATTTTAGCTGGAGAAACCAGTTATATCACCAAAAATGCTTCTTAAAAAAACCTTTACGAGCCTCCTCCCATGGCATCTTACGATACGTTAGACAACATAACTTTGTCTGGTTCTAAAACAACATATAACTTAACTAAAGGGAATTTTGCTTTTGAACCCATTTCAGCAAATAACATAATTTGTTCGATTAATGGTAAAGTACAAAGTGGAAACTTTTCAGTTATAGGAAGCACAATAGCATTTACTGATACAAGTTTTTCTTCGTCAGATAAGATGGATTATATATTACACGTGAGGACAGTCAGGTAGTTTTAAAATTTTCACAAATTATATTACGAATGTCTTGAAGTATTTCATCCCCTTTTTTTGCATCCTTTTCCACCAGAGCTATGCAAGGAGAAATAATAATTCGGACTGCCTTAGGATGAATAACCATACTGCCTTTACGGATGATATCTCTAGTTCCTATAATTGTTACAGGAACCATTGGTACAATGGCACGTTGGGCTAAGAGTTGACTTCCTTTTTTAAAAACACCAATGATTCCGTCTTCAGATCTTGTCCCTTCAGGGAAAACAACGACAGAACTTCCCGCTTTGATAGCTTCTAGGGTACTTAGGAAAGCTTGATATGATTGTTTTCTGTTGGTTCTTTCAACAGGAATATAGCCAGCTGCACTCATCGCCCAACCTATAAATGGAATTCGAAATAATACTGATTTTGAAACCCATCGAAGTTGTACACCTAAATATCCAGCTAAGGCGAAAATATCATAGTAACCCTGATGGTTAGCTATAAAAATTTGCGGCTGGTCAAGCAAGATATTTTCTGCTCCAGTAATTTCAACCTTAATACCATTCAACCGGCAAATTAATTTACTCCATAAAGCAGCTACTTTATGAGATTGATTTCCACTTTTATCAAATATTCCAAGAACAGTAGCTATAGTTCCAAGTATTATGGATAGGATTATTATTACAATCCAAAATCGAAAAGTGTGGTAAAAGGTTAAAAAAAAATTCACGATTTTTGTACCTTAGTCTAAAAAAACGTCACCTAAAGAAACCTGATAGTCTGGCAAGAAGAGTTAGTCATTAGCTAATCCTTGAAAACCAATCCAGTACATGGGGTCATGGGGTCTAGACCAACGTATTGTCGATTTTGTAGCTGACCAGGAAATGTGACTGTAAGTAAGTATGAGATAAAACCAGAAAAGATTTTAACATAACTAGCCTAGCGAATTTAGAGAATTGGGAAAATCACATTGAGTAAAGAAAAAATTCAAAGGTCCTTATATTTTTGTAGGATATTTATAGAAAGGTGGTATCGAAATAAATGAAACGATTGGGAGTTAATTTTCTTGTTTTAGTATTCACTCTTACGGTTTTAGGGGCCTTACTAGAAGGGGGGGCTCGCATCCTGTTTTCTAATGAAAAAGAGATTAACAAGGATTGGGTCCGCCAATTTATTCAATATAACCGTGACGGTTTCCGAGATAGGGAGTTTGCAATTGCAAAACCACGCAATACTTTTCGGATTTTAGTCGTTGGAGATTCTCAAACGTTTGGTCACGGTATTGAAAAACTTGAAGATACATTTCCAAAGCAATTGGAAAAACTGCTCAATCAAGGGATGGAGCGCCCAAAGTTTGAAGTTTTAAGTTTTGCCAGGCCAGGGTGGAATACAGCTAACCAGCTCCAATACATCTATAAAAAGGGTTTCCTTTATCAACCGGATTTAATTCTTTTAAATTTTTTTCATAATGATTTGCCGCCCTCGCATTTTTTAGACTGTAATAGCAAGGACTGGGAACTTGTTCCAGAAATCTGGCCACTGGTGGAATGGTTTCATCGATCTCATTTTTACGATTTTCTCAAATTTCGCATAAACCGACTATTGGAAAAAACGGGACATAAACCTTCATACGAGGATTGTCGACGTTCTTCTTACCAGTCTAGGAGCTGGGATATGGAAGAAATTTATTTGGATACCCTGTATCACACGGCTCGACTGAAAAACATTCATTTTATGATGTCTATTATTCCAATAATGTTTCACTTAGGCGAAAACTATCCGTTTGCATTTGCTCATCATAAATTAAAAAAATATTGTGATAGTCGAAATCTTTTTTGTGTGGACCTTTACCAAGAAGGATTTCAGGGAAAAAATGAGGATGATTTTATTGTTTCAAGGAAAGATCGACATTTGAACATTCGAGGAGCTGAATTAGCCGCACAAATAGTATTTAAAAAACTAGAACCCCTCAAGAACTATCAAGACTTAAATCGATGGCATCTTGCTTATGAGCTGAAAGAACTACTAGAAATAAATGGTGTAGCCAGTCAGTTTAATGCATTATTCCCAGAATTAGATATTTACCCAATAAATTTAAAAAATGAAAAAGAGGAAATTTTTGCTTCGAGTTATCAAGGGAATTATTTTATTTCGCGAACAAGTATTGATTCTTCTACGGGTAAGAAGATATTTTTAAGACGATTGATTCTCGAACGTGATGGGAAAATGGTAAAAAACGATATAAAGACTTTTGATTCTTCGGGCAAGAATTTAATACACCATGAAATAATTTATATCTCGGGTAGGAAAGTCATTCAAACAGTGAAGATACCGAAATCGGTGAGTAAAGAAGAATTTTCTGAAACGAAGCAAACCTATGTATTCGCCTATCATTCTGAATATCGAGAAGATTTGGATAAATTTTTGTGGGAACTTGAAATTAAGGAAAATACTAGGTTTTTTGATCCGTTATCCCTTGAGTCGGCATTATTCTTTCCTGATCAATTGAGTTTTGATCGCCCGAATATCCAGAAGTTGCGTAGGGGTCTGGAGTTTTATATTAGGTTCCCATTTTATGAGAAGGGAAGTGGGGCAAATTATGTTAAAAAGCTCTTAGATGATATTTTACGTGTTAAGCCCTTCAAAAATCCTGTCCAGTTTGTCGAGGACTTAGAAAAAAATAATAAGGGGTTACGACCGAATTGATTAAATAAAAAAAGAGAATCAAACGATTACAAATCTATACTGCGAAGGGAGAGAACTTGTGGCCGAGGAAAACCCATTATTTTTTAAACAGTTGCTGTCAGGAGTCGATATTGGTAAGTCAGATTCTTCGGCTCAGCAAATGGCAAACTTTATTTATATAATTGGAGATAAAAACACCCGAGAATGTGTGATTGTTGATCCTGCTTGGGATATTGATGGGATACTTAATGTGATTGAAACTGAGGAGATGAAGTTGAAAGGCTCACTGGTGACGCATTACCATCCGGATCATGTTGGTGGCAGTATTTTTGGCATGAATATTACAGGACTTGCTGAATTGATGGGAAAAAACTCTGCCCCTGTTTATGTAAACAAACATGAAGCTGAAGGGTTAAAGCAGGTGACAGGCCTTTCGGATTCAGATCTGCGCTTGACTGATAGCGAAGAAGTGCTAAGCATTGGGTCCATAGACATTACTTTTTTACATACACCGGGACATACTCCAGGTTCACAGTGTTTTCGGGTCGGGGATTTTCTTGTTGCCGGAGATACTTTATTTTTGCAAGGTTGTGGCCGTGTTGATTTACCAGGGGGTGATAGTCAGGTTATGTATGACACCTTGACTCGACGGTTAGCAAAAATTCAGGATGAGGTGGTGCTTTACCCTGGGCATAATTATGGTGGGAATCCTTCTGCACCTATGGGTGATGTTCGAGAAACCAATTCTTATTTGCAAATCAAGAGTTTAGAAGACTGGTTGGCTGTTATGGGTGGTTAATAAAGTATTTTGATTTATTGTTTTCTCCATCACAGTTATTCGAAAGGGTAAATTTTTGTTAAAGTTTATGTGACTGAGTGAGGGTTATGGTCGACTGGAAAACTGAGACTACTAAAATATTATTCTATCTGGTTTTATTTTGTCTTTCTTTTCTTATCTTTGAATCCCTTACTTTGATTTTTGCAGTTAGTGTCGCTTTATTTGCTTTATATTATTTTACTTCAAAAAAATCGTCTTCTAATTAATATATTTGATAAACAGGAAACTTTGATTCGATGCCAAAAGTAATTAGTGGTCAGTTGAGTAAAATGACTCACAAGGAAGGCACACCTATTCAATACTTCTTGAACTTAGGGGAAGATTCGTATCCTTTGACATCTAAAGTGGGTCAAATTGTAAATATAAAATATACTGGCAAAATCACATGTGTTGAATGTGGTCGTAAAATTAAAAAAACTTATAGTGATGGATATTGTTTTCCTTGTGCAAGAGATTTACCGGAAAATGATATTTGTTCGGTTCGTCCAGAAAAATGTCAGCATGATAAAGGAAATGAAGCTGATCGAGAGTTTTATAAAAAATACTGCAATATAGATCATTATGTTTACCTATCACAGACATCCGGAGTAAAAGTCGGTATAACTCGCCATTATAATATTCCAAGTCGTTGGATTGATCAGGGAGCGATCAAAGCATTGATTATTGCCAAGGTTCCCCGCAGGATTCTATCGGGTCAAATTGAGATAGTCTTGGCTAAAAATATTCCTGACAAGACCAACTGGAGAAAAATGCTTTTAGGGAAGATTGAAGATGTCGATTTTTCTACTGTGCGTGGGGAAATGATTCGGTGTATTCCTAAAGAGCTTAAGCAATATGCACTAGATGAAGAAGAAATTCAGTCGTTTACTTATCCTGTCCAATCTGTTCCATTAAAAATATCAAGTCACAATCTGGATAAGGAAGGTGAGTTCACTGAAAAACTTACAGGCATCAAAGGGCAGTACCTGATATTTGAAAACCGGGTAATCAACTTAAGAAAATACTCCGGTTACCATATGCAGTTTGTGTTTGAGGGGTGATCTATATGATTTTTATGCACTAGGAAACAACCCCCACGCTATAAGAGTGCGGGGCGGAGGGAAATTAAGCAGCCTGCTTAACCATTTCCCCTTCAAAAGCTGAATCGATAGAGGTGGTGTTTGTGGATCGTTTTACTTTGGCAACTCTGATATTTTTTACCAGACCCATTTTTTTAAGAGTCCAGATGGCCATCCAGGTAAAGTCCAACTCCATCGGGCGCAGACCATGTTTAGCTGATTTTGGAAAGGCGTGATGATTGTTGTGCCAGCCTTCTCCGTACGCGAGAATAGCCACCCACCAACAGTTAGTGGAAAGGTCATTTGCCAGTTGAAAGTTTTTGTAGCCAAAAGCATGGGCTGCGCTATTAACAAACCAAGTCCCATGATAAACTAGCACGAGCCGCAAAAATATTCCCCATACAACCCAAGGTATTCCTCCGATTGCAAGAAAAATAAAGCCAAGTATAAACTGGTTTTTGATATAATTTTTTTCTAGAAATTGATAGAACTTGTTATCTGAAATATCCTTCGTGTAATTTTGAATCACTTTATCATCGTCAAACTCCGGGTGCTCGTAGAGCATCCATCCGAGATGTGGCCACCAGAGACTATTTTTTGCGCTATGCGGGTCTCGTTCTGTATCTGACCCTGCATGATGCATCCGGTGATGAGCTACCCATTTAATGGGCCCGTTCTGGCAAGCTAGTGATCCGATAAACACAATCGTATTTGCTACCCATTTTGGGAGATCCATTCCTCTGTGGGTAAGATATCTGTGATAACCAAAACAAATTCCAATAGAAGCAGTCAACCAGTGCAGGAATAACATCAGAGCTACCGCACTCCAGGAAAAAGCAAAAGGGAAAAATGCCAATAACGCACCGAGATGAAGAAAAATAAAAAATCCAGCAATGCCCTTGTTAAACGTGAGCTTAGGCTTTACTCGTGATAAAGTTGGCATGGGCGGTTACTTTCAACTGGGTTATAGTTAACCTGATTTTTCTTCAACGGTTAACATTCTATCCTTGAATGTAGAATAAGCATGTAAAACTTATGTAATATTTAGCATAAGGGAAGGTTTGAAAGTTTGGGCATTTCTTCTAATCCAGAGATTTTTTTATGAAAAGGCTTAAAGCATTATTTCATCCTATTTTTGTGTTTGTTGTGGTTCAGGTTGCCTGGATTGGTTTGATGGCAGTCTGGATATATTGGTATTTTAAAAATAGCCAGAATCTGGCTGAATTTGCCAAAAAGCTCCCTCCCGAATTATTAGAGTCGGATTTTAATTGGGTTGTCCTTTTAGAGGGCGGGGTGCTGATGTTAATGATTCTTGCCGGAGTTTATGTAATATTCGTTTATTGGAATAAGCAGTCCCGACTAAACCAGCTTCAAAGCAACTTTGTTTCAAGTGTGTCTCATGAGCTAAAATCTCCGCTGGCATCCATTCAACTTTACTTGGAAACTCTCAAGTACCAAAAGGTATCGTCGGAAGAGGCACAGGACTTTGTTGATATTATGTTGTCTGATACGGAGCGATTATCCGACCTCATAGATAATATTCTTGAATCAAGCAAATCTGATCCGAAGAGCATGCAATTACAATTTACGTTGGTGGATATTGTTTTATTTTTACAAGAAACAATTGATCACCATAAAAAATTATTTGAAGACAAACAGTGTCAGATTCAGCTGAAATTTAATAGCCATGCCAAAGTTAATATAGATGCCAGGGCTATGCGAATGGTTTTTAATAACTTAATTGCGAATGCCTTGAGATATTCACATGTTGGGACTATCCTAATTATTAAAGTCAGGCAGGATAAAAAACTTTGTATTATTGATTTTATAGACCAGGGATTTGGGTTTGAAAAAAAGGAACTCAAGAAAGTTTTTAAAAAGTTTTATCGAGTACAGAACCAGGAGACTCAGAATATCGAGGGAGCTGGATTAGGTCTGTATATTTCCCGGCAAATTATTAAGAGCCACAAAGGAAAAATAAATGTTTTTAGTGAGGGCCGGGGAAAAGGTACTCGATTCATGGTGAGCTTGCCGGTTGATCATGCTTTTGTTGAAGAAAATTAAAAGTTTGTAAGCGAGATAAATTAATAATGACAACAGTAAGTAAAATATTATTAGTCGAAGATGACCCACATTTAGCAAAAGGTCTTCAGTTTAACCTTGAACGGGAAGGTTATGAGGTGTTTTTAGTTGATAACGGGGCTTCTGCGCTTGATCAATTACGGGAAAAGGATTTTGACCTGATTGTTCTTGATCTTATGCTCCCTGATTTGGGGGGGCTTGAGGTAGCTCGTACTATAAGAGAAACTAATATACGCTTTCCTATTCTCATGCTGACCGCTAAATCGTCTAAAAAAGATAGAGAAATCGGTTTAGAAGCGGGGGCAGACGATTACCTGACGAAACCGTTTCATCTGCCAGAACTTCTGTTGCGTATAAAGGGTATTCTGCGTCGCTCGGAATGGTATAAAGAGCCAGTGAATGATCAAGATATTTTTCGGTTTTCTAAAATGTGGATTAATTTTGGGACTGGTAAAGTCAAAGGTGTTGACGGTGAGTTTTACTTAACCACCAAGGAAGCTCTTGTTATGAAACTTTTAGTAGGGAGAAAAGGCGATGTTGTTAGCCGTGAAGAATTATTAGAAAAGGTTTGGGGATACGACCCACAAACCGAAACACGAACTGTCGATAACTTTATCTCCCGCCTGAGAAAATACTTCGAGAAGAGGCCTCAAAAACCAGTTCATATTCTTACCGTGAGGGAAAAGGGTTATCAATTTGTCTCAGATTCTGATAGTTGATTTCGCTAAAATATTTTATTTGAGTGTTCCCTGTTAGACTTTCCAACCTCCAATCTTTTTCTCCAGTTTGCTGTCGAATTGTTCTGTAGAAATTGAATTTATGAATGGGCACTCCCCTAGTATAGGCACATTAGAAAGTTCTTGAATAAGGGAAGCCTGTCCAAGTTCAATCTCGTTGAGAGGCCTATCTTCAGAATGGTTCAAAATTATCCCTGCGATTTCAACTCCAGTTTCTTGCGCTGCTTTCACAGTTAAAAGAGTATGGTTGATAGTCCCTAGTGAGAATCGGCTTACTATGATGAGAGGTAAATTCATATCTTTAATGAGGTCAGAGACTGAGTAATTGGCTGTCAACGGAACTAGAAGTCCGCCAATACCCTCAACCAGCATTCGATCGTGTTTGGCTTGCAGTCTGCGAAAGTTTTCAAGAATAAGGCTAATATCTACAGTTTGGCCGGTAATTCTTGTGGCCTGTAAAGGGGAGGCGGTGGGTTTCAAGCAGATAGGAGATACCTCCTCAATGGAATCTTTATTTCCTGAAATTGTAAGAAGAAATTTAGCATCTGAATTTGCTTCCGAGCTACATTTTTGATTCACCCCTGTTTCAATGGGCTTCATTATGCCTGTGTTTCCATGTTTACGATAAATAACCAGGAGACAGGCAGCGACAACTGTTTTACCTACACCAGTGTCTGTTCCTGTAATAAAGTAACCTTTTGATTTGGACATTTTTTTTATTATATTATGGTTGAGTAATTGTCCACACTATAGACTATATACAGTGAAGTTGAGATATTTGTTATAATGATAGATGTATTTAGTAGATCTAAAAAGATTTTTATTGTTTTAGAAAGGTATAATGGCGTATGAGTTCGGGAAAAATGGAAGTTATTTGCCCTTGCTGCGAAACCAGATTGCAGGTAGATAAAAAAACAGGCGAGATAATATGGCAGGAGAAGAAGGAGAAAGTTATGCCTTCTTTGGCTGATATGGTGAAAGAGCACGATGCTCATAAAAAAGAACAGGAATCACTATTCAATAAACGAAGCCAAGTTCAAAAAGATAGAAGCCGCATACTAGAAGAGAAATTTAAAGAAGCGCAAAAGCATGTCGACAAGTCAAAAGATATTCCACTTCGCGATATTGACTTTGATTAAAACCATTAATATTTTAGCATTCAACGGCCATCCCATCATAAGCTAACTCGACCCCAATGGGTAACTCTAGTGAGATTTTGCTATGGTCAAACTTATGGTTAATATGAGTTAGAATGGTGCGTTTGGGTTTGAGTTCTTCTGCTGTAGCCAGAGCTTGACTTAATGAAAAATGAGTTGGATGGGAATCAAATCCCAGGGCATTAAGAATTAAAATGTCAAGATTTTGCAGTTGATTTTTTGACTCGCGTGGGATTTCACTGCAGTCAGTTATATAAGCACATTTATTAAGTTTGTAACCCAATATATGCATTTCCCCATGAATAATGTCTAATGGTGTAATCGAAACTCCGCCTAGATTAAAGTTTTCATTGCTAATTATATGTAAAGTAAGTTTTGGTAATCCACCACCAACCTGTGTTGCCTCGTTGAAAATATAATTAAACTTTTCTTTTATTTCGCGAACAGTTTCTTTATTACCGTAGCATGGGATCACAACTTTGTTGAAGTGATTGAAACTTCTCAACTCATCTATCCCATGCAAATGATCGGCATGGTGATGAGTATATAAAACTTGGTTGATATGGGTGATGGTATTAGTAAGGCATTGTTGCCTCAGGTCTGTTGAGGTGTCGATCAGAATATGATTTCCTTCATTGCGAACGAGTATAGAAGACCGCAAGCGTTTATTTTTAATATTATCGGATCGACAGACGCTACAGTCACAACACAATGAAGGGATGCCAGTGGATGTTCCCGAGCCTAGGAATAGAATGTTCATTATAAAACCATTGGCTTACAGATTTGGTTAAAATTATTAATTTGCTCAAAAAGCTTGCTTAATGTAATCTCTAAATTCATTGTAAATAAAGGGTTTGCTGATTGTCAAGGGACGCTGGAATACGATAAGAATAAGATTCGATCTTTTTAGAGAGGTAGCTGTTTTTTTGTCATATTTCCAACCGGTTCTATTTTTTGTGGTACATTGATTAACTTGAAATGAGAATTTCTTTGCATAATATAGGAGAATAAAATGGCAACGTTAGTTTCTAAACTTGCACCTGATTTTGGTGCTCAGGCCGTTATGCCTGATGGTTCATTTGAAGAGCTCGAGTTATCCAGCTACAAGGGAAAATATGTGGTACTTTTTTTCTACCCATTAGACTTTACATTTGTTTGTCCCACAGAAATTATTGCGTTTAGTGAAAAAAATGCGGAGTTTGAAAAAAGAAATACTCAGGTGCTTGGTGTTTCGATTGACAGCCACTTTTCTCATTTGGCTTGGAGGAATACTGACCGTAAGGTAGGCGGATTAGGGGAGATAAAATATCCTTTGGTTGCTGACCTAAACAAGCAGATTAGCAAAGATTATGACGTGTTAGCAGATATGGGGATTGCGTTTCGTGGATTATTTTTGATTGATAGAGAGGGTGTGGTGCAACACCAACTAATAAATAATTTACCTCTTGGGCGTAATGTAGATGAGGCTTTACGTATGGTCGATGCTTTGCAATACCATGAAAAAAATGGCGAGGTTTGTCCTGCTAACTGGAGTGCGGGAGCAGATGGAATGAAACCCGATCCTAAAGGATCACAGGAGTATTTTAGCAAGCATAATTAACTAGGACATCAAGCTGAAGCTCTAGGGAGTATTTTAGTCTGCATAGTTTAACTTACTAAAACCCCACGGGTGCTATAACGCCTGTGGGTATTTTTTTATGATTGTTTTATGCAACGACGACGGTTTCCGAGCTGTCGGAATTCGTGCAATTTATAAAGAGTTGGCTAAATTCTCTGAAGTAGTGATTGTTGCTCCTGAAACGGAACAAAGTGCAATGGGGCACGCCATTACTTTAACCCAACCGCTTAAAGTACGTAAAATAGAAGAAGATAATGAGTTTATTGGCTATGCCATCAATGGGACGCCGGCAGACTGCATAAAACTTGCGACGACAGTACTTTTTGAGCAACCTCCAGAAATGGTGGTTTCAGGTGTCAACCAAGGTGGAAACTTGGGAACATGTGCCATTTACTCGGGAACGGTGTCTGCTGCAACTGAAGCTACTATTGAGGGGATTCCTGCTATTGCAGTTTCCCTTAACTCGTTTGATAATTCTGACTTTGGGTTTTCAGCCGAATTTGGTGCCAGACTGGCAAAAATTGTTTTAAAAAATGGTTTGCTAGGTGGAGTGTCACTTAATGTAAATATACCTGCAGTGCCTTATTCAGAAATTAAAGGGGTATCTATTACCAAGCAAGGAAAGTCTCGCGTGATTGAAAGATTTGACAAACGAGTAGATCCTAGAAAAAATACTTATTACTGGTATGCAGGTGAAATGCGTATTGATGAGATTGATGAGGAAGCTGACTGTTTTCAAGTTTCCAACAACTATATTTCTATTACACCTATTCACTTTGATCTGACCAGCTATAAGGCGATGGATGAGTTGAAAAACTGGGATATTCCTCTCTAGCAAAAAAAGATCGATGAGGATTGACTCATCGATCTTTTATAGTGATAGAAAATTTCTCGCCTTTACCCTTTTTCTTCAGCAGCGGTTTCTTTCAGCGCTTCTTTTCGGCTAAGTTTGATTTTCCCTTGTTGATCGACATCGATAACTTTCACTTTTATTTCATCTCCTTCTTGAATTTCGTCAGAAACACTTTGGATGCGTCTGTCACAAATTTGGGAAATATGGACAAGGCCATCTGTCCCCGGAAATATTTCTACAAAGGCCCCGAAATCGACAATTTTTTTAACTTTACCAAGATAAATCGTGCCGATTTTTGCTTCTTGAATTAGATTCTCGATATATTCGATGGCTTTTTCTGCCGCTGCCTGATCTGATGAAGCGATAGAGACGAGGCCACTGTCGTCGATATCCACGCTAACCCCACATTGGTCTATGATTCCACGAATAACTTTGCCACCAGGACCAATGATATCGCGAATTTTATCTGTCGGCACTTTCATGGTAATGATTCTCGGAGCATGTTTTGATAACTCGGACCGAGGCGCATCTAGGGATTTATTCATTTCTCCCAAAATATGAAGGCGGCCTTCTTTTGCCTGTTGCATGGCCTGTTCCATTATGCTCTTATCTAATCCAACAATTTTAATATCCATTTGTAGGGCAGTGATCCCATTTTTTGTGCCAGCAACTTTGAAGTCCATGTCACCGAGGTGGTCTTCTGATCCCAAAATATCTGACAAAATAGCCACTTGGTCTCCTTCTTTAATGAGACCCATAGCGATTCCGGCAACTGGGTTTGAGATGGGGACTCCAGCATCCATGAGTGCTAAAGCACCGCCACATACTGAGGCCATGGATGATGATCCGTTGGACTCCAGAATGTCTGAAACAATCCGAATGGTATATGGGAACTTCTCTCTATCTGGAAGAACGGATACTAAAGCCCTTTCAGCTAGCATTCCATGACCAATTTCTCTTCGTCCAGGACCGCCAATAAACTTGGTTTCACCTGTACAAAATGCTGGGAAATTGTAGTGCAGATAAAAATGTTTGGTCCCTTTAAGTTCGAGAGTATCCAGTCGTTGTTCATCTGAGTTGGTACCCAATGTCGCGCTTACTAAAGCTTGAGTTTCTCCACGAGTAAAAACGGATGATCCATGAACACGCGGGAGGTAACCTGTTTTAATACTTATAGGACGAACTTCATTAAGGTTTCTTCCATCAACACGCCTTTTCTTTTCTAAAATTATTTTGCGCACTACATTTTTCTCAGCATCATGAAACACATTATCAAGAATTCCCTTTAGGTCGTCTTCTCCTTCAGGATTGATTTCAGCTTCTAAGTCAGTTTTAATTTGGCTAACAGCATTAGTCCTTTCCTGCTTTCCTGTAATTTCCATAGCTTGTTCAAGTTTTGGGCAAGCTGTGCTGTTGACTCGTTCTACCAGAGCAGCATCAATTTCTTCTTGTATAACAGCAGCTTTTTCTTTATTAATGCGTTCTTTAAGCTGAATTTGAAGATCGATTAGCTTTTTAATGCGCTCATGCCCAAACTCTAGAGCCTTCATCATCTCCTCTTCACTTGCTTCCTTAGCACCTGCTTCGACCATGACAATCCCATCTGTAGTTCCAGCCATGAGAAGTTGGATATCGCTTTTTTCGCTTTCTTCGTAGGTGGGATTGAATACGAAATTACCCTCAATTCTACCAATACGTGCTCCAGCAATTGGGTTGTCAAAAGGAATATCCGAAATCATCAAAGCAGCAGAAGCACCGGTCATAGCAATAATATCAGCAGGATTAACTTGATCGTGGGAAACGACAAAACAAACGAGCTGTGTTTCATTGCGAAATCCGTCTGGGAAAAGTGGGCGGAGCGGTCTGTCAATCAATCTACAGGTAAGTGTTTCGTAGTCACTAGGTCGAGCTTCTCTTTTTAAGTATCCGCCTGGAATCTTCCCAGCAGCATAGGTTTTTTCCCTGTAGTCCACAGTGAGGGGGAAAAAATCTATTCCCTCTCTTGGTTTTGGCGCCATTGTTGCTGCAACCAGAACCATTGTGTCGCCTTGTCTTACTACAACAGAGCCACCGGCTTGCCGGGCTAGGTCGCCTGCTTCTAAAGATATAGTTCTTCCGTCAAGTTCAATTTCTACTCTTTCCATTCAATAATCTCCAAATGTTGATTAACGTCTAATATTTAGACGTGAAATAATTTCCTGATATCGGTTGACATCTTCTTTTTTGAGGTGATCTAGCAACTTTCGTCGTCGACTTACGATTTTTAACAGGCCCTGTCTAGAATGTTGATCTTTATTGTGGGATTTGAAGTGATCGTTAAGATAGTTTAGTCGATTGGTCAAAAGTGCTATTTGTACCTCTGATGAACCAGTATCATTGTCGTGCAGTTTATAATCGGAAATGATGGTTGTTTTCGTTTCCTTAGTGAATGCCATTAAGCGAGTCCTCTTATACAGGTTAAATTTAAGAGAATGATTGACAAATGTTTTCGTAGTGGAACTTGACTTGATGGTACTGGCTTGAGACCAAGTTGTTATTCCACTGCGAAAACATTTCAATCACTCCTCTAATATAAAAGTTCAACATAGTACTCGTTTTGCTTTAAATACAACATCTTCTGGGGCTAGCTCAGGTAGCTTATCTTGGTCTACCACAGGTTCAACAACAGCTAATATCTTGTCGTTGCTTCCTAAAACCCGAAAATAATGGCCAGGTTCAAATCGTTCGGGAAGAACTTCTAAAAAACATTTTGAAAGTGCTACTCCGTGAGAAATAGACTTGAGGTATTCCTCTTTTACACGGATTGTTGGGAGAAAGTTGAGGACTTCTTCTAAATGCAAAAGCTTCTTAGATAAACTACCTTCTTCATGTGCAGTTTTTAATCCTTCCAGAGTCAAGGTATGCCCCAAACCAAACAATCCAACCTTGGTTCGAGTCAACCGAACCATGTGAGCATAACAACCCAGCTTTTTACCAATATCATGCGATAGAGTACGAATATAAGTTCCGGAAGAACAACGCACCTCAAATAAAACCCGATTACCCTCCTTCTTTATGAAGTCTATTGAATACACAACTATTTTGACGGGATCTCTGCGGACATTAATACCATTTCTGGCCAATTTGTAAAGAGGAATTCCATTTTTCTTTTTCGCTGAGTACATTGGAGGAATCTGATCTTGTTCTCCCACAAACGTTTGAAAAACTTGTTTTATTTTAGCTTCATTGATCAGAGATGGGTTATTGGTAGATATTTTTTGTCCCGTAGCGTCTTGAGTGTCTGTTTCTGAACCCAGTTCGAGGGTTGCTCGGTAAGTTTTCTGAAGGGACGATAAAAATTGAATAATTCGTGTGGACCGATTTAGGCATATGGGAAGTACCCCATCGGCTATAGGGTCCAAAGTTCCGATATGTCCAGCTTTTTTGACGCCAAGAATTTTCCTAACCGAACAAACCATGTCAAAAGATGTTGGCCCGGAAGGTTTGAAAAGATTAATTACGTTATTCTGAGTGTAGCTCATTAATAATTTTATTTATTTTAGCAACGCGTTTCGCTGTTTCATCAAGTATAAATTCCAATACAGGAATATATCGAAGATTGAGGTTCTTACCTAAAGAGCCTCTGATGAATCCAGATGCATTGGTCAGGCCTGTAATAGTATCGCGTTGCTCGGACTCTGTTCCCAATACACTGATATAAACTTTCGCGTGTTTTAAATTATTGCTCAAATCAACTGTTGTTATTGTAGCAAAACCGATCCGTGGGTCTTTCAAGCCCCTTTGAATTAGAGCCGAAATTTCTTTCAGGAGTAATTCCTGAACTCTCTCTGATCGTTTAAATCGCATGGTTTTATGAAACCCTGAATAATACTGTTTAACATTTTAAATTTTTAAATCGTGTCAGCAAAAAAAAATAAAAGTTGTGTTAGCGCAGCTGGTTTTACTAAATTTTGATCTCTTCTAGGATGTAAGGTTCTACCACATCTCCTTGTTTTATATCTTGAAAGTTCTCTAAAGAAAGTCCACACTCGTAACCTTGTTGTACCTCCTTTACATCTTCTTTAAAACGTCTAATCGAAAGAATTTTCCCTTGATAAACCACTACGCTATCACGGATGAGTCTAGCCTCAAGATTACGTTCCATTTTTCCTTGCGACACATGACATCCAGCGATCGATCCTATTTTTGGGAGATTGAATACTTCTCTTACTTCAGCTCGGCCGATAATTAATTCTTTGAATTTTGGTGCTAGTAGCCCTTCCAGCGCTTTCTTCATATCTTCAATAGCTTCATATATTACGCTATATAAGCGTACATCTATTTTTTCTCGTATTGCTAATTCATCTGCTTTGTCTGTTGGGCGAACGTTAAACCCGATGGTAATTGCGTTAGATGCACTCGATAAAAGAATATCCGACTCGGTTATTCCTCCAACCCCATCGTGAATGATTTTAAATCGGATTTCTTCGGTTTCTAATTTTGAGAAGGCTTCCTGGACTGCGGCAATCGAACCTTGAGTGTCCGCTTTAACTATAAGGTTGAGTATTTTAATTTTACCTTCTGCAATTTGATCGTGAAGATCTTCCATGGTCACTTTGGCAGATTCGGCTAACTGCACTTCCCGCTTTTTTTTGAGTCTCATTTCACTGTATTGCCTTGCCTTCCGTTCATCTTCAACCACATAAAACTTATCTCCTGGTTGAGGAACTTCAGGCATTCCTACGATTTCTACCGGCATTGCTGGGGTAGCTTTTGGGGTTTTATTACCAGTATCGTTTATCAGTGCCCGTACTTTTCCGAAATAGGGTCCGACAACAAAAGGTTGTCCCACCGTTAATGTTCCCTTTTGCACTATCACCGTGGCAACGGGTCCCCTTCCTTTATCCAGTTTTGATTCAATGACAATACCTTGCGGGCGGAGAGTTGGGTTTGCTTTAAGTTCCATGATCTCAGCCTGCAGGAGAACTAGTTCTAAAAGGTGTTCGATTCCCATTCCTTGTATTGCGGAAACCTCCGTGAACATTGTCTGCCCCCCCCAGTCTTCAGGTAGCAAACCTACTTCAGCCAACTGTTTTTTCACCTCTTCCGGTTTGGCCTCAGGTTTGTCAATCTTGTTGATAGCAACCAAAATGGGTACATTGCCTGCATGGGCATGATCGATTGCCTCTTTTGTTTGAGGTTTTATTCCATCATCTGCGGCAACTACTAGAATAACAATGTCCGTTACCTGTGCTCCACGGGCACGCATTGCTGTGAATGCTTCATGGCCAGGTGTGTCAAGAAAAGTAATGAACTGATCCTTGATTTTTGCCCTGTATGCCCCTATATGTTGGGTGATACCACCTGCCTCGGCTTCGGTGACATTAGTTTTTCTTATAACATCGAGTAATGATGTTTTTCCATGGTCCACATGTCCCATGATTGTTACGATGGGTGGTCGTTTGCAAAGGTCTTTTGGGTTTTCTTTTTCCTCTTCTTCAAAATCAATTGCCGATTTGACCTTAATCAATTCAACTTCAAAGCCGCGTTGGTCGGCTACTTTTGATGCGACCTCAAAGCTAAGGCTTTGATTTATAGTTGTCATGACACCCAAGTCCATGAGTTCTTTGATTATATCGTTAGGGGAACAACGCAATTTTTCTGCCAAATCACGAATCATTATGTTTTCTGGCAATTGAGCAATTTCAAAAGCTTCTTCTATAACTTTAGTAGGCAGTTCCTCTGGTTTGGGTGGTTGTGTCAGAGTTTTTTTCTCTGATTTTTCTTCAGCTAATTTTTTTTGACTGGTTGCAGGTTTATCTTTAGTTGCAGCAGGTTTTTTTTCCACTTCAACAGGTTTTTCTTCATGCTTTATAATTTTGAGTCCAGATTTTTTTAATACTTTGATTGGTTCTTGTTTTGCTTTATCTTTCGTCGGAGACTTACTTGTAGTTTTGGCGACTTTGGCTTTCTTTAAAGTAGACGTAGATTTTTTTGTGGTTGTTTTTACTGTCTTGGGTTTTACTTTTGGAGATTTTTTTTCTGAGGGTTCTTTCTTCGTAGTTGCTTTGGTCTTTTTGGATGTTCTTTTTTTTGTTGTTTTCTTAGTGGTTGATTTTCTGGTGACTTTTGGAGTTACCTTTTTAGATGGAGGTTTTGGGGTGAATAGTTCGCGGATTTCATCTGCAGTTTTATCATCTATTGAACTCATGTAATTTTTAACAGCTTGCCCCATATCTTTTAGGGCATCCAAGATACGATCATTTTGCACATTGAGCTCTAGAGCTAACTTGTTAATGCGAATTTTGCCCAAAAAAAACCTCCTAAACCAATTTAAATTTTTTATAATTAGTTTGCAGCATATTGCGTTTCTTTTAGATTTAAAAACTACCTACTCACTAGCTGATTGCTTTTTTGCCTGTGCGATAATTACCGAGGCAGTTTCTAAATTTATTCCTTCAATTTCCATCAATTCTTCTTTTTCCGTTATAGAAAGTTCTGCCAGAGTTTCAAATCCGTTTTCCAGAAGACACTCTATTACAGATGGGGAAACTTCGCGTAATTGATTTACTGGAATTTCTTGCTCTTCCTCGTCAGAGACATCTGCTATTTGGTTTTCCTCGTCGGTTTCAGGCTTTGCCTCGCCCTCTCGGCTCTCTTCTATGATCCTCTCGCTTATTTTTTCTGCAAAACCTAGAATTGACGCTGCTTTTTTGGGCCCTATTCCCGGGAGAGTCGTTAATCCTTTTACACCTTGCGTTATTACATTCTCAGCAGTAACTACATTGCCTTCAAAAAGAATAGCTGTGATTTTCCCCCCCAGTCCTTTTGCCGCGCTAATTTCACTTAAAAAATTGATGGTAGAAGTACTTTTTTTAGTAGTTGGTAATAAACTGGAAATATCTAATGAGCCAGAAGCCTCTGAATGACCCTGAATATCTATTTTCTGTTTCACCAGTTTTGCGGCAAGTCGCACATTTTGTCCTTTTTTCCCAATCGCTAGAGACATCTGGTCATCCGCAACAATAATTGTCATCTGATTGTTCTCGCTATTTTTAATTATGCGAGAGATTTTAGCCGGGCTAAGAGCATTTTTAATGAATACTTCTGGGTCTTCTGAATATTCTACGATATCAATTTTTTCTCCCCGAAGTTCCTGTACGATAGATTGGACGCGCATGCCCCTCATCCCGACGCAAGCTCCAACAGCATCTACGTCACGGTCATTGGTTTTAACCGCTATTTTAGTTCTTCCATTAGGTTCTCGTACGATCCCCATTATTTCTATTATTCCCTCATTGATTTCAGGCACTTCAATCTCGAATAGGTTTCTAATGAGCCCTGTGTGCGTTCGGGAAAGAATTACTGTGGTACTTCGTGCTGTTCTCCCTATATCAAGAACATACGCGCGAATACGATCGCCTCGGCTAAATGATTCGCGAAATACTTGCTCTCGTCTTGGGAGAATTCCCTCTGCTTTTCCCAAATCAACAATGATATCTCCATGTTGAAAGTGCTGAACAATCCCATTAATTAATTCGCCTTTTTTATCTTGGAATTCTTTACAAAGGATATCAATTTCTGCTTCACGAACTTTTTGTACGATTATTTGCTTTGCGAGTTGTGCGGCGATTCGACCGAAGTTTTTTATAGGTAATTGGATGAGCAGGGTTTCACCCGTTTTAGCTTCAGGGTTGATTGCTCGGGCCTTTTCTAGCAAAATTTCCTCTTCAGGGTTAGTCACTTCTCTAGACACAGTTTTTTCAGAGAATACCTCTATTTCACCCGTTTCACGATTAAATTCGATTTGAAGTGGGCCATTAGTTTCTAATTTTTTACGCGCGGCTGCTTCCATGGCATTCTTAAGGGCATTGATCAAAATTTCTTCATCAATGTTCTTTTCTCTAGCTAGTAGCTTTATATTTTCTAAAACTTCGATGGTCATAGGTTTTTTTAAAATTCGATAATTAATTTGGCTTGCGCAATATTCGTCATTGAAATTTCCAGAACATGTTTTTGGTTCTCTAAAAATAGAGTGTCATTTGAAAAATTTTTAACAATTCCCGTATTTGTTTTACTATTATTAATGGGCGAATAGGTTTTGACCAGAATTTGCTTTCCTTTATTTCTAAGAAAATCAGACTCTTTTTTTAATGGTCGATCCAGACCAGGGGAAGAAACCTCTAGAACATAGTGGTTGGCAATTAATTCGTGGATTTCAATTAAGTCTTCAATCTCTCGACTCAATTTTTGACAGTCATAAACTGTCACTCCTTGATTTTTGTCGATGAATACTCTCAGGGACCAAGTTTTGCCAGTTTTTTTGTACTCAACATCAACCAGTTCTATGTCACTTCCTTTTAGAGTTGGTTCAATGAGATCAGTAACCGACTGATAAATAGGAATTTTTCTCATGTTCCTGTAGTAATTACACGTGGTAGCTCTTGCTTCGAGTCTCACTAGGCTACTACTTTTTCTTTGCATCATGAGTTGGGAATTGATGTTTCTCCTTATTTTCCCATAAAAACAAAAAAAAAGCGTGGCTTAAGCCGCGCTCTTAGAAAGGAACCAACTCTGTCGTTTAGGTTATACTAAAAGGGGGCAAGTGTTGCAAGGAATTTTTTTAAGGAGTTATAATTATCATAACTCTGATAAAATTGTGGAAATATATGCGATTTCTTCTGGGAATGAAATTAACTGGGATTTGCCAGTTTTTCTTAGTTTTATTTCTATTTTCCCCTCACCGAGATTTTTGTGGCCGACGATTATTTGGATTGGGATTCCAAGAAGCTCAGCGTCTTTAAATTTCACACCTAACCTGTCTGAGCGGTCATCAAGTAAGGTTTCCACTCCTAACTCCCAGAGAGACTTATAGATTTCTTTGGCTGCTGAATGCACGGAATCGTCCGAAAAGTTGACTGGAAGGATAACAGCTTGAAAAGGAGCGAGGGAAATAGGCCAGATGATTCCTTTCTCATCATGGTTTTGCTCAATAGCAGCTGCGGCAGTTCGTCCAACTCCTATCCCATAACAGCCCATGATCATAAGTTTTTCTTTGCCTTGGTCATCTAGATACAAGGCTTGCATGGATTCGCTGTATTTTTTGCCTAGGATGAAAATATGTCCTACTTCGATACCTCGTTTTATTTTAAACTTTCCAAGTGTGCACTTAGGGCAAGGGTCTCCTTCGTTGACACTTCTGATGTCCCCTATTTTTTCAACATTCAGGTCTCGTTTAAACTGAATACCAGTCAAATGAGTATCTATTTTGTTTGCTCCTGCTATGCTGTTGGACATAAGTGGGATTTCTTTATCGGCAAAAACTTTGAGCTTAATTCCAACAGGCCCCAAGTATCCGCAAGGCAATCCAGTCGTTTTTATAACTAAATTTTCTGAGGCAGGGATAAGCCATTCGCAGCCGACCAGATTTTTAAGTTTGACAGGATTGATTTCACGATCGCCTCGAACGAGCCCGGCAACTAGTCCTTGGTCGGTTTCAAATATAATGGTTTTAATTAGTGTTTTAGGTGACACTCGAAGGAACTGGGTTACTTCTTCTACGGATTTTTTTTTGGGCGTGGCAACTTCATTTAGGTCCTCCGGTAATGGAGATTCCGTATTTATTGCCGAGATTTTCGTTTCAGCTTTTTCAAGGTTCGAAGCGTAATCGCATGAATTGCAAAATCCTATGCAATCTTCCCCAGAGCTTGCGAGCACGACGAATTCATGAGAGAAATTGCCCCCAATGGTTCCGCTATCGGCTTCCACCATTTTAAAATCTAGTCCACATCTTTTAAAAATTCGGGAATAGGCATCCGCCATGCTTGAATAAGTTTCGCGAGTACTTTCCTCAGTTGCGTGAAAGCTGTAGGCATCTTTCATTGTGAATTCACGTCCACGCATTATTCCGAAGCGGGGTCTGACTTCATCTCGAAAC
>JALPWY010000080.1 GCA_023271875.1 Nitrospinaceae bacterium
TGGGGCTCGTTTCTTCCAAATAGCAGAATTTAAAATGATCGGAGGGTTTGATGAAACTCTATCTGGTCCTGAAGATTGGGATTTGGATAAAAAGTTCAAACAAAGAGGGTTAATTGGATTAGTTCCCATCCAGCCAATACTTAATTGGGATTGTGAAAAATGGTGTCTGTCGGACTTCATTCGTACCAGGGGGGTAGTTCCTTCCCAGTATGGCGGAGTAGTTTTTCACAACGAGTCACAATTTGACTTAATCACATACTTTGGGAAAAAGGGGTACTATTCTAAAGATATGAATAAATATATAGAAAAATGGGGGAGTGATGACTCAGACATTCAAAAACAATTGGGGTTTAGGTATCGGTTTTTTGGGGTCTTTCTGGAAGAGGGGAAATGGAGGTGTTTATTATCCAGCCCTATCCTGACTCTTGGCATGTATTTTTTACGCATTACAATCGGTATTCGGTTTTTACTCAGAGGTCGGCATGGTTGATAAAAAGCCGGGAGTATTGATTCTTTCTCCATTTTTCAGCCCTAATATAGGAGGAGTGGAATCTCATCTTGATGATTTAGTGTCTGCTTTAGATAAAGGAGAATACAAAGTTTTTGTGCAAACATATTCCCCTATTACCACAAGGAATGTAGTCTGGGAGCCAAGAGAAAAAAAAGGAGGTAGCATAGAGATCACTCGATATAGATGGGTTGGCAAAAACCTGTTCCATAAGTTAGAAAATTATCCCTTTTTGGACTTTCTTTATTTGACTCCCTATCTTTTGACCCGGGTATTTATTTTTATGTCCACTCGTGGACGAGAAATCGATGTTATTCACGCCCAAGGTCTTAACGCCGGTTTGATCGGAGTTATACTTAAAACTATTTTTCGCAAAAAACTTGTGGTCAGCTTGCACGCGGTATATGAACTTGATGGGAAGTTTTTGACGACCAGGGTTATAGCGTGGATAGCTAATCAGGCAGAAAAAGTTTTGGGAATGTCCAAGGTTATAAGGAAACAAATTAGTTCTCTTGGGGTCTCACAAGAAAAACTAGAGAAATATAAATACTGGGTGGATATAGATAGGTTTAGTCCAAAAGATTCAAAGGAAGCCAGAAAAAAAAATGGAATTAACGAACAGTTCACTGTTCTTTTTGTTGGCCGATTAATTCAGAAGAAAGGTGCTAAACTACTGGTAGATATTGCTAAGGAATTAAGCCAGGTTCAATTCGTATTGATAGGAAGTGGTCCCGAAGAGCAATATATTGAAAAAAGTTCAAAGCAAAATAAAAACATTCAATTCCTCGGAAAAATTAAAAACTCTGAATTGCATGAATTTTACAATAGTGCCGATATTTTTTGTTTCCCATCACTTTATGATGAGGGATTTGGCCGGGTTGGGATGGAAGCTGTGTCCTGTGGTCTTCCTGTGGTCGGATCAAACCTGGGGGGGATTTCAGAGGCTCTCGATGACACAGTTGCTGTTTTAGTGAATCCTACTCATGAAAACCTAAAAATAGCGATATTGGAATTATATAAAAACCCAGACGCAATTAAGATTCTGAAAAAAGCTTGTAGGGATTATGCTATAAAAAATTTTTCCATAAACAACTTAAAGTTGATAACTAAACATTACGCAAGATAATAATTCTCTAAACAAAAAATTATCTATACTCATACTTAAAAATGGTGTGTCGCCCCATTTATTTTTCAGAGAAAACTAAGTCTATCTTTAAAAATATTTCTTTAGACTAAAAAATAAAAATGAGAGCTTTGTTAAAAATATTGGTTAAGTTTTTTCAGACTTTTATTAATCGCTTTAAATATAAATTCGATATTCCCTTCGACGTTGAATATATCAACCTTCCAATTACATATTCTTGTAATGCCCGATGCGTGATGTGCGATATTTGGAAAATTAATAAGAAAGATAAAGAAAAGTTAAATAGTGAAATCACAGTCCCTCAGCTTATCGAGTTCTTCGAAAAAAATAAAAGCCGACTGAAAAGACTAAAAAATATTGGGATCACTGGAGGGGAACCTAGCCTTAAAGAAAATTTAATTGAATTAATTCGATACTTACGAAAGAACTACCCCAAAGTACGAATAGGGATTCAAACTCATGGGTTGACTCCGAAAAAAATACTTCCTTGGATAAGTGAGATTTATGAAGTTTATCCTAATGTTGGAATTGGCGTTTCACTTGATGGGATGAGAGAAAGTCACGAAAAAATGCGGGGGATTAGTAAGGCATTTGAAAGGACTCTTGAGACCATTAGGGGAGTTCAGGAGATAGGCGTCAAAGAGATTACTTGTGGATTGACTATTACGAAGTGGAACATTGACGATATTTTAAACGTCTCCAATCTCTGCAAGGACTTGAACTGTGAATTTTCGGCTTTTCTTGCTGAAGAGGGCGATTATTTTGACAATTCTGGGAATACCACAACTACATTTACCAAAGAACAAAAAAACAAGATTGCAAAAATATTAGAAAATTTTAAATATCATTACTATATGGATAACACGCGTCTCCAACTTCTCGGAACCCGCAAACGAGAAATAGATTGTTACTCGGGTCAGACTTCATTTGTTCTTGACGCTTATGGTGAACTTAAGCCTTGCCTGATTCTCGATGAAAGCTTTGGGAATGTTAAGTCAAATAGCTTAGAGGAAATCCTTGTTTCTGATAAAACCATTCGAAGGCAAAGAGAGCTAAAAAAATGCAAAAAATGTTTTCTCCAGTGTGAAGTGGGGACATCTTTGATGGCAGATTTTACAGATTTAACTAAGTGGTTTTTTTTTCATTGCGACGATCAATTAGGTTTTTTAAAAACGTATTTAAAAAAATATAACAAGAAATTTTTTGAGGAGGTTTAAGTATTTCACCATATATTTAAGTTCTCCCCGTTTCTCTTAACCTATCATGTCAAACAAATTAAAAGAAATTTTTGTTTTTAATAATGGAGTTATTACTAGTGCGGGAATGTCCGGTTCAGATAACCGGGCGTTGAATTGGTCCCGCATATGGTCAAAGACTTATGATGTTACTCTGGTAATTCCTTGCGCTGCTATAGAGCGCTATTCAGATTGTAAGGCTCGTAAAATTCTTACTACAAAAAAAAACACCAACTCTACGTCGCCGCTTTATTTGTTGATAGCCTATATTTTTAGGGCGTGCCGGGGATTATTGAAAACTAATGTGGTGACTAAAGGGCCACTGTTAATTTATAGCTCGTCAGATTTGATACCAGATTCTTTGCCTGCATTTTTTTTGAAGTACCGAAATAGAAAAAATTCTAGAGCACGTTTAGTGATGGGCTGTCACTTAATCGCTCCGACTCCTTTCGTTGGATACGGGTCAATAAAAAGCGGGGGAATGCAAAGTTTGTATTACTTTTTAACCCAAAAAATAGTTTTCGGTCTAGCCCGAAAATTCGCAGACATGGTATTGGTTTCAAATAAAATTGATAAACAAAAATTGATTGATTCAGGTTTTTCATCAGACAAGGTGTCAGTGTCTTATGGTGGGGTCAATAGCTCGGAAATAGAGGAAACCCCAGAACAGGAAAAAACCTATGATTTTATTTTTATTGGGCGAAATCATCCTCAAAAAGGTATTGATGACCTAGTTCTATCTTGGAGGGAAATTTGTGCCAAAAAACCTAATTCTAAGCTTGCTGTTGTAGGAGGAATAGAAAATTTTACAGAACTGAAAAAAAAACTTTTTCAACGTAGCCTTATGGGTAACGTAGAGTTTACAGGGTATTTAAGTGGGAGTTCTAAATATGCACTTTTAAAAGCTTCGAAAGTTCTTTTATTTCCAAGCTATTATGAAAGTTTCGGTATGGTAGCTTTAGAGGCTTTAGCCTGTGGCGTTCCAGTTGTTGCCTATGACCTAGAGGTCTATAGGGAAGCTTTTGAAGATAAATTGATAACAGTTCCCCGCGGAAACACAACAGCTCTAGCACAAGCTGCCTTGGATAGTTTAGACTTATGTAAAGACAGCAGTTTTACAAATGAATTGAAATGGTTTTCTCGAAAGTTTAACTTCCAAAAGACTTCAAGGAGTATCTGCGAAGGACTATTTTAAAAAAAAATAGCTTACTGTTCAATATCCAAGGTTTTAGCTACATTTCCCAATTTCAGTATATGCATCCAATGTCTAATGTTATCTCTTATTTTACCGAAAATATTATATAATTAGTCAGAAATATGTAATGGGCTAGGATAGCATTTTGGTCCTTTGATCAAAAAACTTGCCTACGGGAAAAAGGAATTGGTGACATCAAAACATTAGAGCTTTTTTATTGAGCTTCTGTTGACATCTTCGTTGGGTTACTAAATTAATGAATATACTTCTGATATTTCCACCCTCAACAATTTATGGTGCCGACTTGACTGTGCCTGCAGTTGTTCCACCTCTTGGACTATGTTATTTGGGTGGATATTTGGAAAAACACGGATATAAAAACGTTACTATTTTAGATGCTCGCTCACTTTCGAAGGGTAGAGTTATAAGAGA
>JALPWY010000081.1 GCA_023271875.1 Nitrospinaceae bacterium
GGAGAAGAGAAAGAAAAAAGAATTTAGTTTTAATAATGGAAAACCTCTTTTTAGTAGTGGTAAAAAGAGAATTACCGAGAAGGATATCGTCGTTTTCACCCGGACATTTTCTACCATGATTGATGCGGGGCTTCCATTGGTTCAATGTTTGAAGATTCTGGGTGACCAGACCGAGAATAGAACTTTTGGTGAGATTATCCTTTCCGTTAAACAAGATATTGAAGCCGGAGAAGATCTTTCTGATTCCTTGAGAAAGCACCCAAAGGTATTTAACTCACTTTACTGTAATCTTTTCGAAGCCGGTGAAGCAGCTGGAATATTGGATACCGTTGCAAGACGATTGGCTGAGCATATGGAGAAAGCGGCGTCTCTTAAAAAAAAAGTCAAGTCCGCCATGGTTTATCCAGCTTGTATTGTTAGCGTGGCGGTAGGGGTGATTTCTTTTTTAATGATCTTTGTTATTCCCGCATTTACGACAATGTTCAATAGTGGAGGGGCTGAGTTGCCGGGTCCTACTGCAATAGTAATGGCTGTTAGCGATATGTTTCGAACCAAATGGCATTATATGGCAGGTACTGCGTATGCGATTTATTTGGTTTTTAACAGGCTGTATGCTACTGAGCGAGGTAGGGCCGTAATCGACAGTTATGCATTAAAACTTCCTGTGGCTGGGCCGCTAATTCGAAAAGTTTCTATTGCGAAGTTCTCAAGGACTTTGGGTACACTTCTTTCGAGTGGGGTGGCTTTACTAGAGGGACTTGAAATCTGTGCTCGCACATCAGGAAATAAAACCGTGGAGACCGCAGTTTTGAATACGATGGAAGCGATCAAGGGTGGTGATACCATAGCTGCTCCCCTCGCACGAGGAAAGGTATTTCCACCCATGGTTATTCAGATGATTGATGTGGGTGAAAATTCTGGATCACTTGATTCCATGTTGGCTAAAATTGCTGATTTTTATGATGAGGAGGTTGATACCGCGGTTACCGGTATGACCGCTCTTTTAGAGCCAGCCCTAATGGTTTTTCTTGGGCTTCTTGTCGGATTTATTGTGGTGGCTATGTACCTTCCCATATTTCAGATGGGCAGCGCTGTTTAATTTTTATCGGGTAGAATTTTTTAGTATAATAGGGATTATGTGAATAAACTCCCAGGCTTGATACGTTAAGGTGGAGATCTAGTTAATGTCTTGCACTAGAAATTCAAATCACAAAGAGGCGGGTTTCACGCTTATAGAAATTTTAAATGTAATCGTGATCATTGGAATTTTGGGTGCGGTAGGAATACCCCAATTCTCGCAGTATAAAAATAAAGCCTATGACGTCCATGCCAAGCGGGCTTTGAAGGATATGCATTTGCTTTGCAATGCTTTTTGGATTGATACTTATCCTTCTCAGGCATGTGATCTGCCAACTATAAAAGGCACCTATTATGGTTTCAACCAGAACCCGGATGTTTTAGCAACCCTTCCTCCTGCGCCAAGTGATACTTTCTGTGCGACGGCTAAACACGATAACAGCCCCAATGTGTTCAGTATAAATAACGCATCCTTTATTAGCTCGGGTGAGAAGTGCGGTGTGTCAATAGTAAACGCTTCGTTTCCTCCACGTCCTGCATATATTTGTGCGGGCACTTTTCAGGACCCTTGCCCTACGATCGCATGCGATGAGGATTGCACCAAACAAAAAGCTCAAGATAGATTACTGGCAGTTATAAATGAGTTACCAGATTTAATGAAGCCTTCTTCTGATGATATTGACGGTTCAATTCAGGAGATTCAAAGCCGAACCTATTCGGATGATTCTGACGGAACTCCAACTATGAACCAGAATAGTTCTGTAAACGAGTTGCTCGCGGCGACTATGGAACCACCGCCACCTCCTCCGGCACAAACTTTCGAAAGCTATCAACCACCTGAGGAGGCACGTAGCGGCAATGGCCGCTGGTACGTGGTAAGTAGCGCCGGGGCGGTGCCGGGGGTGGTGTGGACTGCGTGCGGGCAGGGTTATGCGAGTCTAGGTCCAGGCGGGCAATGCCTGCGGGGTAATGGATTTAACGCGACGTACGAACAAGCGCAGGAAGTGAGCGTAAATGTCGAACGGTGCAACGGCGGTAGAATAGATCTCAAATCAGGATGTGTAGCAGGAGGATTAAATTTCAAAGTAGTGTACGCACACCCCGTTGCGTCAGGCAAGCAGGCGGAGGGGGATGAGTGGGGGGCACCCCTTCCCTATGGCGGGGAGGTCGGGGACGAACAAGATGAATATTTGCTGTATAACTTCAAAACCGGCAAGTGGCGCAATAAAGCAATGCATCAAAAAGGACTATGGTTGGAATAGTAAGGACATTGTGATATGCGTTGAGTGAGGCCCCGCCGAGGAGTCTTGATGATATGCTTGATTAATCCTGTGCCAGATAATTGTAAAAGTAGATCAAATTAAAGTGGGCATTTATGAAAAAATCTCATTTCGTCTATTTATTTTTCTCTTTCTTGATCGCGGGGTTTACCCAAGTCCCTTCAATGTCATGGGCACAGGACACCGTTACCCAACCAGAATTAGAAGAGGGCGCCGGTGAGACATTTCAAGAACTCCAAAAAAATAATCCAGAACAACTTAAGAAGCGCCCCAAAGCGTTACAACAGCGACGGGAAAGCCGTCAGGACAGAAGACAGGATTTTAGAGAAAACCGACGGGAAAACCGCCAAGAGAGAAGACAGGATTTTAGAGAAAATCGACGAGAGAATCGCCAGGACAGAAGACAGGATTTCAGAGAAAATCGACGGGACCATACTAAAGTACGCCCCAAAGCGTTAAAACAACGCCGCGAAAACCGTCAGGATAGAAGACAGGATTTTAGAGAAAATCGACGAGAGAATCGCCAAGAGAGAAGACAGGATTTCAGAGAAAATCGGCGTGAGAATCGCCAGGATAGAAGACAGGATGTTAGAGAAAATCGACGAGACAATCGTCAGGACAGAAGACAGGATTTCAGAGAAAATCGGCGGCGGGGGCATACTAAAGTACGCCCAAAAGCGTTAAAACAACGCCGCGAAAACCGCCAAGAGAGAAGACAGGATGTTAGAAGCAATCGACGAGACAATCGCCAAGAGAGAAGACAGGATTTCAGAAGCAATCGGCAGGGTGGTGATCAGCGCAAGGGTGGGAACCGGGGTGGCGGAGGTCGTGGCAGAAGGTAACCGTATTTATATCCTGGGTACGCAAAAATCTTCAATCACTCAATTGATTAGAAGTTTGTGGTCTAAAAGTTTGCTGTTTTTAGCGAACAACTTGACAGATATCATGGTGTCGTTTTTTAAAAAAATATACATTCTTCTGTGAGGGTACTTGGCAATAGAAGAATCTTTTGACTCGGGGATTCCAAAACTTTCTATAAGTTCGGGAAACTTTGAGCCTATTTTTGCTCCTTCAACAAACTTTCCCTTGAACTCGGGAAGGACTTCCAGTTCTTCGATTGTACTATTTTGGGTAAGAGCATGAATTCTTAAACCGTGGTTTAGGTATTCAACGGAGATACTGTCCCTTTCTGGTTCAGTACCCCGATTGATTCTTATGGATCGTGGTATTCCCAGTGTTGATAGGGCTGATTCCAAAGACATCCCAGTTGTTAAGGTTTTGCCTATTACGATGTCTTCTTTTTTCTTTTTATTATTTTTCTTTGAAGGTCTTGAAGCAGTTACTTCGTTCGCAGTATTTACGGGGAACGCACCTTCAGTTGGGATTGATGCTTGGCGGACTTTGGCACCGCTAGTTAAAGTTGGATTGTTTAATACTAGATCCTGTGGGGCTGGGGTTAAAACTATTTCGGCTCCTGCCTCATCGTTTTTATCGCAGGCGGGGAGAAAAATAGCAGTTGCACATAACAGTAAGAATGATGAGGAGTATAACAGTATGGTTGATAGCTTAAATGATCTCAAAAGATTATTCCCCATAAATACAACCACGCACTTTAAGGAACAAATTACCCACGGGTCCTATTTTCGCTATTAGTAGAACTGCCTCTAGTTCTAAGCGATAAATAATTGGATGATTAATCATACTCCAAAACCCATTGTTTTTAAATACTTTTTTATGGTATTTGCTTGTTCGTGAGCGAAAAGAATGATTCCAATTTATAAAAATCTACAAAAACTGAGGACTAATATTGCATTCCGAGTTATTTGTAGATACCTCACTAGAGGTATATTCACAAAATAATCC
>JALPWY010000082.1 GCA_023271875.1 Nitrospinaceae bacterium
CCGTTTTAACAGGAGTCACCAGATGTAATTAAGCGCAATCGTATTTATGGTATAACTGTCATGGATCATGTCAATAACAATGAGGCTAGGTGAAATAAAGTGAAGGAAATCATTTCTATAAAAGATTACCGCGAACTTTTTGGAGAATTAAGGCAAGTTAGAAATTTGAGATTATTGAGAAAGAATAAAATCCACTCTAATATTAAAAGGAAATCTGGGCGAAAACGCCTCGAGGAGTTAGTGAAAAAACTTTGGAAAGGTGGTTATGTCTATTTAGAAAGCGGTGATTATTTATATGTTCCATCTCCAGTGGAAATGAGCCATCCATTCAGACTCTACGACCCTTATGTTCCAGAACAAATAATTTCGAAGTTTTGTAACCTAGGAAGTATAGTCATGGACATTGGAGCAAATATGGGAGAATGGTCACTCCATATGGCGAAAATGGTTGGTGGCAATGGGCGTGTGTTTTCCTTTGAACCTATTCCATCAATGGTTCAAGCCTTGGAAAAAACAGTTGCCATAAATAATTTTTCTCAAGTATCTATTTCTGAATGTGCAGTAAGTAATAAAACAGGTCATGCGCAATTTTCCATACCTTTTAATAAAGACAATCAAGCCATACCTGGTTGGTCTCAATTAGTTCCTGAGGAAGAATTTACTGCACCAAAATCGATGGATAACCTTTGGGATAGAGTAGCTACAACAAAAACTAGTGAGGTTCAAACGACTACTCTTGATCATTTTACTTCAGAAAAAAATATTACAAAGCTCGATTTCATTAAAGTTGATGTGGAAGGGCATGAAAAATACGTAATCGAAGGGGGACAAAAGACTCTTGAAACTTTAAAACCCGCTATGATTCTAGAAGCGGCAAGCGAAGAAACAGCAGATCGGGAAATAATAGCTGAGCAACTTCGTAAATTGAACTATAAACTTGTAGGCATCACCTTTCAAGATGGGATAATCGAGGTTAGCTGGTCTCAATACATAAATATGACAAGTCCCTTTGATCCTACATACCCTGTAAACGTCCTTTTTCTTCCAAAGATCATTTCATAACCCACAACGTAGGCATATCGGTTTCTAAAACTTTCTCCAGAAACAAGCAATGACTAAGTATTCAAAAAATAATCGTAAAAAGCCATTTTTTTTATAGCGATTATATTTTTCGCTTTTGGAGTTTTTACCGCCCTGTTGGAAAAGGAATTACTAGTGGCAGTGCTGGATTAGGTTACTTTTACAAACCCTCTCAAGTTCCAGATCTGAAGAAAAAAGCTTAAGAATAAATAAGCAGATCTCCTAATTATTGTACTGATCTACTCCCCCCTGGCCATCCTTTCGTATTGCTCGGTATACGCCAGACCCATATTTAAAACAAATTCTCCCAGTGGCATGCCCACTTTCCCCGCGAATTGGCGGAGTCGTTCTTTAAAAAACGACAACAAGCAAAACTCTATATGCTCTTGATTTTATTATTGTTCTCAGTTGTTGTTAATTGTGGTATTTTGGATTGATAGGACTTCAACAGGTCGCAGGTTCGAATCCTGCCAAGCGAGTTTATTTACAATGGGTTCGGTGTAGTTAAAAAACTTCATATTCTTTTATTTTTTTCGAGGGCCAGTAGTTTTGAGCAGAATAAAAAGTTTAATTCATAGTATCTTTCTTGCCCCTTCTAAAGAGTATAAAAAGAAGAATTTAATGCAGATTACTTTTCTAAATCAAAATTATATCCAGATAACAAGAAGGCATCATACTATCGCGATTTTTTTTCACCTGATAATGCTTTAGATGTGGGGTGTGGAGTTGGGAATCTGGTTTGGGGTTTTACAAACTCTGGGATTGTTGCAGAAGGCATTGATATTTCAGAGGATGCGATAAACCTGACTTCTGCTAGTATTAGGCCACTTCTTAGGGTTGGTGATATCTTTAATTTAGACTATTCTGACAATAAATTTGATTTGGTTAATTGTAGTGACACTCTTGAACATATCCCAGAAGAAGCCTCCCGTGACATTATACAAAGTCTATATAGAATCACTAACCGGTGGTTAGTGTTAAATATTTGTCTTTGGACGGAGAAGAATGCGAGGCTAGATCCTACTCATATCAATTTGCACTCTAAAAGGTGGTGGATAAAAATAATCAATCAATTAGGGTATATAATTATAAAGACCCCCAGTGATTTTCCTTCAAAAAGAAACGCCTTTATAATTAGAAAAGGGGCTTAATTTCTATAAAATCTTTACCACCCAGCCTAATAAAAATTCCTTTTATTCTTTGCTAATTCTATATAACGAGGGTTGTCTTGATGGAGGTAAAGTGGTGTGTTAAAATTTTTATTCATGCACCAAGACTCATGTGACCACACATAATTCTTTTCCACATGTGATAGAGATTGCCGAATTAGTTAAATGAGTGCCTTGAAAAATTTTCACGATCAGCTAGAAAAATCCCGATGAGTATTTTTTTTACAAAAATGAGCGGCAGTGGTAATGATTTTATAATTATCGATAATCGCGAATCAGTAATTGTAGCTTCTGCCAAACGTGACTTTGTAAGTAAAATTTGTATTCCCAAGATTTCTGTGGGTGCTGATGGAGTGATTTTTATTGAAAACTCTGAAGAATTTGACTTTAAGTGGGATTTTTATAACGGTGATGGTAGTTCTGCTGAAATGTGCGGGAATGGTGGACGTTGCGTTGCCAGATATGCTTATGAAAAGAACATTGCTCCTGAGAAAATGTCTTTTGAAACTACGGCTGGGATTATAAAGGCAGAGGTTAAGGGAAGCTATGTTCGAATTAAACTTACTAGTCCCGAGAACTTGCAAAGAAACCTCGATATAATTTTAAATGAGAAAATGTTTCGGGTTGATTGCCTTAATACGGGCGTACCGCATGCCATAATTTATACTCAAGATATAATGAATGAGGATGTCTGTGGGGTTGGGCGAGGCATCCGGTTGCATTCAAGGTTTTCTCCAGCGGGAACAAACGTTGACTTCGTGCAGAAACAAGGAGAGGATCAACTTCGAGTACGTACTTACGAGCGTGGTGTAGAAGATGAGACACTTGCTTGTGGGACGGGAGTAGTTGCCTCTGCATTATTGGCCAGTTGTGCTGGGATGGTCCAACCACCTGTTCGCGTCCAAACTCAGGGTGGAGAAGTTTTGACGGTTGATTTTAAAACAACCGACGGCGGCGAAAATTTTAGGGAGATTTTTCTAGAGGGGTCCACAAAATTTGTTTTCGAAGGAACGCTCGTCGAAATATAATGAATTCTAGAGCTGCCAAAAATGTTGTGCCGAGTTTAAAAACGTGAGGTATTTTATTAATTGAGCAGGGCACATGTCGGAGAATTAGCAATGTTTGAAGGGGTCTTTGTTGCTATTGTTACACCATTTAAAAATGGAAATATTGATGAAAAAGCCTTGCGGCGATTGATTGACTATCAGATTGCAGGAGGAGTCGACGGAATTGTTCCCTGTGGGACCACAGGCGAATCAGCTACTTTAAACCACGAAGAACATGATCAAGTTATACGAATTGCAGTAGATGCTTGCAAAAGAAAAGTTACGGTTCTTGCCGGAACAGGTTCTAACTCAACCCATGAAGCTATTGAGCTTAGTCAAAGTGCTAGGAAAGCAGGAGCTGATGGGTTGCTTCAGATTACACCGTATTATAATAAGCCAAACCAAGAAGGTTTGTATCAACATTTTTCATCTATCGCAGGGAATGTTAATCTCCCAATTATTCTTTACAACGTTCCGAGTCGAACCTCGGTCAACATGGACCCTGAAACCGTGGTTCGTTTGGCAAAAATTCAAAATATTGTTGGTATTAAAGAGGCCTCCGGATCACTTCAGTCAATTAGTAAGATTATAAATGATTGTGGAAAAGATTTTACTGTTCTTTCAGGAGACGATCCTTTGCTGTGGCCCATCCTTGCCATTGGTGGTAAGGGCGTGATTTCTGTAACCGCAAATATCCTGCCAACTAAGGTTGCTGCAATGTGTAAGGCGGCCACCAATGGAAATATTAAAGACGCACGGTCTCTTCATTATGAATTAATGGATATAAATGAAACTTTATTTATTGACACTAACCCAGTGCCTGTCAAGGCTGCGCTCCACATTATGGGGAAAATAGAAAGTGAGCTCAGGGAACCCTTGGTTGGCCTT
>JALPWY010000083.1 GCA_023271875.1 Nitrospinaceae bacterium
AATTATTTCACTTGAATCAGGAAACCCAGTTGAGGCTCGGTGGGTTTAGGTAACCAGACGATTCAGCTGCGTGGACTACCGCACAAAATTGCAGGGAGGGTGCTGGTTTGATTTCTGCGTCTCCTTTTTTAATTTGAATTGTATGTAAAAAAGGTATAAGGGGCGTTTTTTTATCCCCCCCCCAAGTTTTTTGACGCGCTCCATCAATTTCAAGAAACCGAGGTAGCCGGTAGACTCGCTGGGCATACAAATAGTCCAGGCGCAAAATATCTAAAGATACAGGATCTTTGTTTAGTGAAAATGTGTCATGAATTATTTTATATTGTGCGTTTAGGGAATGAGGTTGATTGAATAAATTATTAGACTCCATGTGCTCAAGAAGTGAATTAAAGATATTTACAGCGGGTAGTTTTTTTAATAGACGTTGAACGGTAAAGCGGAATCGTTTTGAGTTGTAAAATATATCAAACACCTCCTCAAATTTTTTCAAATAATTCAATTGGGAAGCTGAAAGATCGTTGTTTGAAATAAACTCATAAGGTGGTGTTGACTGATATTTATATCCATGATCATCAATGACTTCTTTTATGGGTGCCCCTGGTAGAAACTTTAAAAAGCCTAACTGCAATTCATGGGGACGCAACGCGCAGACCTCTTCAAATGAATTTAGAATATCATCTAAAGTTTCCCCTGGAAGACCAAAAATGAGGTCACAATGAATATGGATTAGATTTGAACTTATCAGGCGTTCTATAGCAGAAAATAGTTTTTTATTATTTTGTTTCCGCTTAATTTTTTCTTGCGAGGATTGATCAGTGGTCTGGACACCTAGTTCGAATTGGAACATGCCCTTCGGTACTGTTTCTAAAAAATCAAGTAGATCGCTAGTCAAAAGATCACCTACTACTTCAAAATGAAACGCTACACCCTTAAACTTTAATAACCAGCCCATGAGTTCCTTCATGTGGGAAGGTTTAAGGTTGAAAGTGCGGTCAACGAACTTTATTTTTGTGACCCCTCCCTTTATTAATAAGTTGATTTGTTGGTGTATCGTTCGGTCATCAAAAAAGCGCACGGTCTTATCCAAGGCAGAAAGACAGAAGGAGCAAAGGTAGGGGCAACCTCTCGAGGTTTCCAGGTAAACTAGACGATTTTTAAGTTGAGGTAAATCCTCTTTGATGTAGGCGGGGGTTAGTGCGGGAAGATTTTCTCCATAAGATTCCCAGTCTTTTAATTTTTCATCCGAGGGGAGAATTTTCTTTTGAAAGTGTTCAAGAAACTCAATCCATTTTTTTTCTCCTTCACCGGCGATGACTGTGTATTGGTCCGTTGAAGTCATATCAAAAGAAACCTCAGGCCCGCCGATTACAATCCTTATTGAAGGATCCTGTTTTTTTAAACGTTCAATAAGTTCGAAAGATTGTCCTCGGTTCCATATGTAAACACTTATTCCCAAAACATCAGGTTTGTTACTTAAGATTTCTGCTGCAACCTTCCATATGGGTTGACTGATTACGAATTCTTGAATCCATACATTATCAAATCCTTCTTTTTGGGTGACATTACGAAGGTAGCGAATACTCAATGAAGAGTGAATAAATTTGGCGTTTAGGGTTATGAGGCCAATGGAGGGTGACATATAAAATAATATATCAGGATTATAGCTATACGCCTAAGGGGCTAGCAATAGTTCCGATTTTATGAGTCTTTCAGCTTTAACATAACCAATAATATCAATCATCCTCTTTGTCCGTTAAGTTTGCGAAGGAAGAGGTGATAATTCCAGTCGGAACCGCAATAGTTGCAATACCGAGCAAGGCAATTATCGAGGCCATTATTTTCCCCAAAACTGTAATCGGATATACATCTCCATATCCAACGGTTGTCAATGTGGCTACGGCCCACCACATTGACGCTGGAATACTTGAAAAGACTTCAGGTTGTGCCTCATGCTCGGCATAAAACATGACAGATGCGGAAATTACGAGCATTATCAAAATCATGACTAGAGCGATTATAATATCTGGTCCCTTGTTTTTAATGGCATTGGATATGGTTGATATGGATTTAATATATCTGGTTAATCTAAGTAACCTGAATATCCTCATGAGTCGAACTATCCTTAAAAATCTTAAATCTGTCCCTAGAAATAAAAGGTAAAAGGGAAGGATTGCCAGCAAATCAAGCAGCAAGAGTGGCGTGAAGATAAATTTAATTCTTCCTGACACGGGGGAAGAGTACCTTTTGTCTGCAGTGCACGTATAAACTCTAAGAAAATATTCGATGGTGAATAACGATACCGAGAAAGCTTCAAAAATAAAGAACTCGTTTGAATACACCTCCATGGAAGGCATAGTTTCAATAATAAGCGCTATAACGTTTATTATTACAAGGAATATTATCGTCAGATCACAAATTTGACTTAGCCTGTTATCCTCTGAAGAGGGTTCTAATATTTTATAAATGTATTCCTTATTGATCATATTGCTTTTTTTCTTTATGTCTTTAATTTATGCATGTGGCATCTTAACAACATCCAACTTCATTAATATTTAACAAGTGAAGAAAGGAATGGGGGGATAAGGTAATCAATGTAGGATATAGCTTTGAGCCTAAGGGGCTGTCACTAGCCCTGAAGATTCTAGCAAACTTTCTTGATCGTATCACCCAGCTTTATGAGGAAGGCATAGATGTTAGACGCATCGGGCAATACGTCAGGAACTGGTGGCGATGGGTGGGAGCTGGGGTGGAGATAAGTGTGATTAGTGTTGTTGCTGTTTCTTATTGTGCAGCCACACCCCGAAAGAACGCTCAACCATAGACACCCCCCCCGCTAAGCACGAAGAGGCCAGACACCGATTAAAATTTCTATTGGAGGTAACATCCTCGCGCTGTGCTCCAGCATTCATTCACAAAATGCCATGCATGTTGTGTATTTTTGTCTATAGCGTCTATGCTCCACCGTCTGGTACATATGCGAGTTGATGCCATTCTCCAGCCCCCTCATTATCAGGTCGTGATTTTCGTCTGCGGTCGTTCCGCCTACATCCGCACACGTTTCCTCTTCTTTGCCGCGCCCTGAACTACCCCACGGATTCACGTTCTCTTGTTTCGCCCTGAATACACATGCGTCGTGGGCCTCGATCCTACATTTAGACTCTCGCTGGGCACGGCAGTTCGGGTCTTTTGCTTCAGCTAAAAGTGCTGCTTCGTCTGGTTCCGCTTCTGCTGCCGGTCCGCATTTCATTCTTATTTTATAATACTGACCTGGATTGGGGTCTTTCATCTCTGCTTCTGTTCCAGCAGCTCCAAAATATGCATTCCCTGCAACGTTTTGGTTTTCATGGTCTCTATGATAGTACCAGCAGCCCATAGTATCATTATCTAATACAAAGGGGTAACCTCCTCCTCCCAAGTTTAGCCCTGCAGCCAGTACCGTAGCTTCGCACGCATCTTCGGTGATACAAAACCCATCAGCCAAAGCCGCTGCATTTGCTGCTGCCTCAGCCCGTGCAACTGCTCCTTCGCCGGTGAATCCAGCTTCTGCCGCTTGTATGCATGCCGAATCCCTGCAACCAGATACGTCTACTGTCGTCTCGGCCGCCTTAGTTGCAAATTCTTGTCGCGCCGCTTCAGCCCCTTTTTCCGCTTCCGCTTTCGATATTTTTGGGGCTATCCTCTGGCATTTCAATCGCTCGTTGATATCCTGTATCGTGGCACACGCGTCTTGCGGAGGTGGTCCACCATGCATAACAGGGGTTCCGTCTGCATTTTGGTCACACTCATGGCCTGGCGGACCG
>JALPWY010000084.1 GCA_023271875.1 Nitrospinaceae bacterium
TACTGAGGTAAGAATTGATTTCAGTTCTTATGAAGATAAGATTGCAAAACAGATGAAGAAAGCAGAGGAGGACAAATTAAAAGTTGCAGTTAAGGAAGGTTATTCAAAACTTACTGAGGCAACTATGGATGCAGTCCAAAATGATGTATCTCTGAATGATGAATACCTTACAAGTCCCGAGAAGAAGATGAAATTTAAAAATGACTTCTTCAAGGTAAATGAGTTTTCATTTCTTGCAACTCAATTCATTATTAAGTTTGGTTTAAGGAAGTTTGATGGTGTGGTAAAGAATACCAAATTGCCAGAGGACTATCTTAACGGTATAAGAAGTACCGTACCAGTTGCAGCATAGTTGATTTAAACAAGTAGAAAGACAAGAGGGGTTCTTCCGTTTGGAAGGACCCCTTTTTGTTTATCCATTCACCAATGATAATTGCCCAGGTTGTCGTTCCCTGTATTCTTGTATGATTTGTTTTGCCCCTATAGATAAACAGTCCCTATAGACAGATGACTCACTACATTGTCCTCTAGTAGATGCAATATCCTTAACTGTATCCTTTAGTTGTTTTGGACAAGCAAACGCAACCATTTCTAAGTCTGTATTTACACTCATTAAATTCCTCCTTGTAGTTTTTTAATTACCATAGTTAATATTTTCTCCACCTGAATGTTATAGGTTGATTCCAACATAACTTTCTGTTTGTCCAGTTGTCCTAACTTATTAACTTCCATCTTTATCTTGGAATCACCTTGTATAAACCTTTTGCAAGAATTTTTTATAGAATCACTTGTCATTTATAAACCTTCCCGAACTTACTAGTCCTTTCTAAATGCTTTTCATCCATAGAACGAAGTTTGGGAGTTGGTCTATGAAAATTAAATCCAGAATATAATTGTCCATCTGTAAAATAAGAAGTTCCTTTTGCACCTACTGGTCTAATCTCATTTAACGACCCAGTATGTTCAATACCTACCGTTTCTGGTAATACAGTTGATGCACCAAATTTCCGTGCAACCGTTTGTTCTAGTGTTCTTGCTTTTTCATAATGTTCGTTTTTCTTAATCTTTGGTTTCACATTGACGATCTCATCTTCCTCTGCTTTTTCCTTCTTGGTTTTTTTCTTTTCTTTTTCATCACCTAAAAGTTTCTTTAAACAATCACCAGATATAGATAGGTGTATGTCCATCTTGTCTTGATCTTCATGCATACTTTCATTTTTTCGTAGGTACTTGCGATATAACTTGAGTGCATCTTTCTTACCATCTGCTGTATCAATTTCTTTAACTAACCGTTCAATCTCCTCCTGTTCATCACGACCTTTGTTGTATGAACGAGAATCATCACTATATATGAAGTAGTAATCGTGCGATTTCAAAAGTTTCTCAAGTTGGATCATCATTTTCTTTTTAGTAGAACTTGATATGTCCTCCTTGTAATGATTTAAGTCGTGATTTAATCTGCCACGACCATCCCACAGAAAATAATTTATATTCTGTAATGCTCTTTTTTCATGTAGTGGTTTCTCACTAAATTGATTGAAACGCATTAGACTATTCATAGGTACATTCCTCCAGACTAGTTTTCATCTTTTGTAATTCTTTCTTAAACTTTCCTACTGCACCCCCTGAAACTAAATCTCTATGTGCAGAGAGTAGGTGGGACTTGTGAATAAACACGAATGGTTCATCAAAGACTTCCTCATTACTTTGCATCTTGATCTCATCTCTTGCCATTGGATGAACCTCTAACATTTTCCAATACTCATGCCAGTAAGGACTTGTTGTTGGTGTGTAGATTGAATCACCATACAAAAGAACATTCAGAGCATATGATGTAAATTTTGCATCACTAATTGTTAATCCATCCATCTCAAGTATTGCCATTAAACCAACACAAAAATTAGTTACGAACTTATCAGTCTTTTTACCTAATTCTTTAACTGAAAGTTCATAAGGTTTTCTTACAAATGGTTTCTTCTTAGGTTTGGTTTTTGATTTAGTTTTAGATTTAGTTTTAGGTTTTGATTTAACTTTCTTTGTTGATCTTTTAGTTGCCATATAACCTCCAATAATATTTATATGTTTGTTAATAACTTGAACTTATATTCAGAATTTAATTCCTTCAATAGTTGCATTGTTTGAAATGAATCCCACGGACTCCACCTACTAGGAATTTCTGGAAAGAAAGATTCCTCCATATCCCTTTCTTGATCTCTTTCCATCGCATCAGTAGTAATCTGACTATATTTATCTATGTATTCATCATGTAATTCTTTCAGTTCAGGATCACTCCTGAGTTGTTCGCATAGACTCCAAAACTCATTCTGGCAATCTTGGTACTCTTTTAAATACCTCTTATAAAAATCCATCTTAACTCCACTAAGGTCTGAGATTAACAACACTCTTTTCTGCCATTTATTACCCTTTCTTGTACTCACCAAGTATTTATAAAAGTTATAAAGACTAAATAACTACGACATAGTAGTTATTAAAATCCTGTAAATTTGACCTAATTTGAGGTGTGTATTAAGGTGTAGTAAGGTGTGAAGTGTGTTGGTATTTGTGTTGGGGTAGTGGATGGGGTGTAAAAATTATGAGTAAATTTGGTTACAGTTCAAGCAAATTGAAAGAGATTACGGAGAACTTCATTCTATATTTGCATGATCGGTTCGGTACAAGAGAATTTAATGGAAAGGATGTTAAACAATTATTGTGGGATGAACCATTTAGAATACAACCAAGGTTAGTCCATGAGATTCTTGGTAAGTACAGAGTTAGATTTACAGATATGCCAGTAATGCAAACACGCATTGTAAAACACAAGTCTTATAGAACTCATAGATTTGCTTCTACACATAAATATGCATCAAAACAAATCCAAGACACCATAATAGGTTACAAGAAACACAAAGACCAATTAGTAGATGAACACATCAGACAACCCCACCTAGAAGTTTATTGTTTGGTCAAACAGCAAGATGATTGGAGTAAAGAGAAAAGAGAGAGATTAGATTATGCAAGACCATTTGATATGCATAAGGATTGTGATGACTCACAATTAGATATACTGATAGAAATAATCCTCAAGCAAATACAGAAACTCCCGAAATCTCTGCAAAAGAAACTCCTCCAAGTTAAAGATAAAAACATTGAGAGGAGAAATAGAAAGTTGAAGTCCATCAAGAAACTGATGGTGGATATAGAGAAGTCCAGACCAGAACCATTACGCAAACATTTGAAGGTAGTTATATTGGATTTAATTTCTATCTGGTTAGAGGACCCGGAAAAGAATATTACTGTATCCAGAAGTTCTAACACCTACTCCAAGAAATCCAGATATAACAAGAACGATATATCAAGGAAGGTATTAACTGTATTAGATGCATTATGGCAGTTGGATTATATTGAGTATGACAGAGGTATTCGTAATGTTGATGATACAAAGAAGTCTTGGAGTTTTAACAGAAGATCAAGATACAAACCCAAGAAGAAGTTTATTAAAAGTATTATTGATGTAAAAGGAATCAAGAACACCCACATATTTTCTGTAAG
>JALPWY010000085.1 GCA_023271875.1 Nitrospinaceae bacterium
AGTCTTGATAGTTTTAGTCAACAAAGCTTTACCTTTCGCTTGCATGCAGTTATATTTTTTTAGAGGTGAACCCAACCAGTAAGGTACTTGAAAAGGAGCCAAGGTGCCACTAGCAATTTCAGCTAAGGACTTTATTTTTCAAGAGGCTAACAAACCTTATACACTCAGTCAAGGTATATTCCTCACCTAAAGTTAAACTTTTAAAATCATTAACATCTCGCTAAACTTATTTAACTTTCGATGAATATTCACCATTGAGCCTATACACAAAGGACAATAATTCAGCTACAACCTGGTATAAGGATGCCGGAATTTCTCTATTTAAATCAACTTGCGAGAGAAGATGGACCAAGTCTGGATCTTCCTTAATTGGAACATTATTTTCTTTTGCCAAAGAAATAATTTTTTCCGCAATTAGCCCCCTACCCTTTGCAGTAACAACGGGAGACTTGTTAACTCGATTGTCATACCGCAGCGACACTGCAGACCGATCTGGCTTCTTTTCGATGTTACTCATGTTGTCAAATCCACCAATCTGTCAGATTCATATATTAATAACTGGTTCAATTGTTTATCCAATTCTTCGTCAATATTAGGAACAACACAACAGGATGCATTAACCTCAAAACCCAAGTCTCTTAAGCAAGAACAAAATTCTTTAAGATTACCGTCTATAAATTGGGCTACATTTTGATTTTCAACATCAATTCGGACTGAAATAGACTCCTTATTCATTTTCGCATCAACACGAAGGCTTCCGAGGGCTGATAATTCCAACAGAAAAACAAGAAGCACATCATCATTATTTTTATTACCTTTCCCCTTTCCCTCATCATCAGGTCGTCTCAAATAAAGGTTAACTGTCTTACCAAAAATAAAGGGATCAGGAATTTGTAACAGGACGGGCTGATTTTCTTGACGTGCAAATTGATTGGTCAATTGCTGTAATTCAATGTTTTCAATTGCCCGGTGTAAAACTTTAACAACCTCCATAAATTGACGCCGCTGACTAACTGAAGTATCTTTTTCTACACTCCGTACCTCTATCAGCTCCAACAACATTATAAGTTGCCCTTTTAAGTCAATTTTTACATTAAGCGGAACTTCAAAAGGCTCTTTCCCTTGAAAAATATTTTTCACTTTTGACTCGTAATTAATGCCTGATAAATCTATTTGTTGTTTTAGTTGGACACTGCCTTGACTTGGAAAATTTTGTACCAAGAATGGAGTTTTGAGCAAATTCAAAGTTTTGGACAAACGTCCAACTAAACCGGTTTTAGTACTGAGATTTTTAATAACCTCAGATGAATTAACCAAGATATCTAGTTTTTCAAGCATTTCTCCAAACGGCTCTTTAAAAGGTAATAAAGATTTAATTTTAAAAAAATCAACCAGCTTAGGCGTACTATCCTGTTGAACTACAAGCCTAAATCCATCTCGATGTGGGGTTACTACTAAAGAAACATTTTCTCCAGTCTTGGGTAGCGCTGAAGAAAAGTAGGCAGCTATTAATTTATTTTCAAATTTAACAACTATATTATTTTTTTCAGAAATATCGATAATGGTAGCTTTTATTGATTGGCCTGATGAGAGGTTCATGTTGTCGATGTCACGTGCCGACAACTCTCTAAAAAGAATATTGTTAGAATTTGATAAGGTAGCATTAGGATTAGAATCCAAAATTGATTTTTTATCTGACACTTGACTTGTTGAAATATTAGAAGAATTTTTTCTAGAGATTTGGGTTTTATCCTCAAAACTAGGTGATGGGGAATCCACTTGAAAATCTACTATTTTTATCTGTAATGGTAATTCAGGGGAAGGCTTATATACTCGAGCAGAAAATGAATGCCCCGGAGTTAAAGGATGCTGTGTTTCAACCATTATCTGTTTATTAAACATTTTTATAATAGCCTTATTTTTCTCGGGCAATGATTCTAAAACGGTAACCTGGAATAGTGCCCCTGATTTGAGAAACTTGCTTAAACTAGGGAGAGTATCGAGAGAACCATTGCCCAATATCAATTTCAATGAGTTTTCAGAAAAACCTTCAGGAATCAATTCAACCTCCATTCAAAAAACAAAGGTTTGATCATTGTAAAAATAAAAGAATTTATAGTTAATGATTTTGTTTTAAACGGTAAGATTGATGTTCTGCCCTTGGTGAGAATCACCCTTAAAGACATTGTCTTGCGTAGAGTTTGGGAGAGGCTTTTCAAGATCATTATTTTGCTTTGATTTATTGCGAAGTCTAATATCGCGCCTTCGTTTGGCCTCAGGATTGGTTGAGTCTGCGGCTTCTGTTTTCTCAGGATCCTGAACTTCAATTTGTTTCAACTCATTTACAGCAACTTGTTCCTCCTGAATTTGCTGAGCAGTAGTTGACGGAAGCTGCTGCATCGTTTGCTGCAACTTTTCCGCATGCGTTCCCATTTGAAGAGTTTGCTGAGTATTTACAATTTCTGTTGTTGGCATGGGTTAAAGCTATCGATTAACAATTAAGAGACAGTAATCAATATAACTCAACAACCTCCATTGTCAAGCGAGCCAACACAAATAGCCAGTTACTTAACTACTTATACGGCAAAAGAAAAAGTCTACTTAACTACAAATTCAGAAAAATAGACCTCTTGAATAACACCTGTTCCAACTGGTAAAAGTTCGTTAACCTTAGCAATAATTCTTTTTTTTACTCGTTCTTTAGTGGACTTTATTTTTGTAGTGAGATTTTTATAGCTTTGTCTAAGAAGAATATTATAAATTCTTTTTCGAATATTGGGAAGATTTTTTGAAATCTGCCCACCCAACCCTGGATTGCTCATGCTAAAATTAGGAGTAACCAAAAGGAAATGGCCTGATTCCTCCTTACCCTTTAGTTTTATAGGAAAAAAAAATGACTTTAGAGGGTACATGTGAACTTTTTCAAACTTGGATTGAACTAATCCACTAGCAGCATCTTCGCCCTCCCCTAAAGCGCCTTCTGTTTCTAAATCAACCCCCTCCTCAGTTACGACATCGCTTTTTGTCTCATCTCCTGAGAGAAAATAATACGTAACACCACCTATAATCAAAAGAAGAAGCAAAGCACCACCACCAACCATAATCATTAATTTTTTATCGGATTTAAGCTTTGCAATCAGGCTCGGTTCACTGTTTTCTGATTCAGTTTTATCGTCTTCGGCCATAATTCTTGATTAAATTTAGCTAAGTTTACTCTGCGCAAGACTCTTAAATTCTGTGTACAAGTGATGTACTTGAGATTTCAATAGGTCTCTACCATTGGTGTTATCTAAAACATAATCGGCATAATTCAACTTTTTCTCTAGTGACATTTGTGATTTAAGACGATTCTCAACCAATGCACGGGATTCTCCGTCACGATTCATCACACGTTGAATTTGCAGTTCTTGAGTACTTTGAACAATTATAACTTTAGCAACATTTTTATAGTTTTGTGATTCAATCAATAAAGCGGAATCAATGACAACAACAGCTTCAGGATCT
>JALPWY010000086.1 GCA_023271875.1 Nitrospinaceae bacterium
CAATGTTCACGTATTCTTTATTGGGAAGAAACAAAAGAAGGCGCGGTTCCGAAGTAAACTGGGTGATCGCTGTTTCGGCTTTTGAGCCGAGAGAGAGGAAAGTCCGGGCTCCAAAGAGCGGGATACTCCGTAACGCGGAGTGAGGGTGACCTCAAGGAAAGTGCAGCAGAAAAGATACGGCCAACCCGAGACGAAGGGGCGACTTTTCCCTCGGCGGCAAAGGTGAAATGGTGAGGTAAGAGCTCACCAGTACCGCTGGTGACGGTGGTAGCTTGGCAAACCCTATCCGGAGCAAGATCAAATAGGAAAGTGTTTGAGGGCGGCTCGTCCAAAACTTTCGGGTTGATCGCTTGAGCCTTTCGGCAACGACAGGCCTAGATTGATGATCATCGCTTCTTTGTTGGGCACGCTCTTCGAAGAAGAACAGAACCCGGCTTATGGTTTACTTCGGTCCCGTAGCTTTTTAAATAGAAGCAGTCTTACTTTTTGAGTTGGTAAAAAACTTTTCCCTTTGACCGTATCTCTCTTTTCTTCATCAATAGAGGATGCAGGTGGTGTTGATAAGATTTTGTTTGCCAAATCTTTGAATAGTTTTAATAAAGATTGCTTGCCTCGGGGATAGAGTTTTTGTCATAGAGGCGGTTGTTTCAGGTGGTACCCTGTATTTAGCTGAAATTGATGTCCTACGGCAATCATGCTTTCTTCATCAAAATGTTTAGTCATCAGTTGAAGGCCAATTGGCATTTTATTTATTTTTGAAGTTCCGCATGGAATGGAAATTCCGGGGATACCTGCAAGATTTGCTGATATGGTATATATGTCGGAAAGGTACATCTTGATAGGATCATTTACACGTTCCCCAAGTTTAAATGCAGTTATTGGTGAATTGGGAGCAATAATCACATCGCATTGCTCGAAAGCATTTTCGAAGTCCTGTTTTATAAGGGTGCGAACTTTTTGTCCTTTTAGATAGTAGGCGTCGTAGTATCCAGAGCTGAGGACAAAGGTTCCTAGCATGATCCGACGCTTCACTTCTTCACCGAACCCTTCTTGTCTGGTATTCATATACATTTCGAGTAAGTTGTCTGAACTTTTTGAACGGTAACCATACCTAACTCCGTCATATCGCGACAAGTTTGCGCTTGCCTCGGCACAGGCGATAATGTAATAAGTTGCCACTGAATATTGAAGATGGGGCAATGAAATTTCTACTTTTTTCATTCCGAGTGATTCAAGAGTTTTAATTGCTTCTTGCACGGATGCTTCAACCTCTGGATCAATTCCCGAGGTAAAGTATTCTTTTGGAATCCCCATTTTGAGTCCTGACAGATTTCTTTCCAAGCTGTTCATAAAATTTGGTAGCTCTACATCCGCAGAAGTCGAATCCTGTGGGTCGTTCCCAGCTATTACGTTCATCAATAGCGCAGAATCCGCAACTGTCTTTGTTATGGGGCCGATTTGATCCAATGATGACGCAAACGCAACAAGCCCAAAGCGAGACACCCTTCCATAAGTTGGTTTGAGTCCAGTCACCCCGCAGAAGTTAGCAGGTTGACGTATTGATCCCCCAGTATCACTTCCTAGAGCCGCAAGACATTCGTGGGCAGCTACGGCTGCGGCAGAACCACCGCTTGATCCCCCCGGGACTCGACTTAAATCCCATGGATTCATCGTTGGGTGATGCCAGGAATTTTCTGTCGATGAGCCCATGGCAAATTCATCCATATTAGTTTTGCCTAAGATCACCGCTCCTGCTTTTTTAAGTCGACTAACCACCGTGGCATCGTATGGAGCGATGAACTGGTCGAGCATTTTTGATGAACAAGTGGTGCGTGTGTCCTGCATGCAGATGAGATCTTTTAAAGCTATGGGAATGCCAAGAAGAGGTGTGTCATGGCCTGCAGCCAGTTTCTGATCAGCTTCCTGCGCTTGATTCAGGGCTATATCTTGGGTTAGATGAACATAAGCTTGAACTTTGGGTTCTACGCTTTCGATACGTTGATAGACTGCTTTAGTAAGTTCTACAGCAGAATATTTTTTCTGTAGCAAGTCTTCCTTTGCTTGAAGAATGGTTTTTCTATGCATAATCCTGAGTCAGATAATCTTTGGAACCTCGTAATGCCCCTTATTATTGGATGGTGCCCCAGTCAAATAGTCTATATTTTCCGATTTAGAGCCTTCATCGTCACGAAAAACATTATGGACGGGAAGTACATGGGAGGTTGGTTGTATACTTGATGTGTCTAACTGATTGAGTTGGTCTATGTAATCGACAACCTGTTCTAAGTACCCATCTAGCTTGTCGCTTTCGATTTCAGTGAGTTTTAGTCTAGCTAGTTTGGCGATCTTTTGGGTGTCGATTTTGTCAGACATTTGGAAGTAAGTTAAAAGAAATAGAGGAGGGGAATTAGGCTTCAGTAGCTGATTTACGTTCCTTCTTTGGTTTCTTCTTTTCTTCGGCCATTTTCTCTGTTGCAGTTATTTTTGCCACCTTACGTTCTAGTCTCTTTACTTTTTTTCTCTTCTGTCGAGAAGTGAGATCGTTTTTTTTATCTTCTGCTTTTTTTATTGCATCGTAAAATTCTGTTTTAGCTTTCTCAATATGTATTTTTAATTGATCCACAGTTGCCATAAATTCCAGTCACCTCGTTATAAATTTCTTAGGAAATGAGGTCTTATAGCAAATTTTATTTCAAACCACAACCTGAAAGGTAGTTATGTGAGTCTTGATCATGTTTTAAAATTGTGCGTACATGGCTTTTGGCACTCTGGCTGCTATGTTTAAGGAGCATATGATCTGAGTAATCAAGGTTTGGCTAGCTAGGTTTACGAGGTCAACGGGAACGATTAAAACACACGTATTTTGTGGTGGGTTTTTTGTTGCACCTAATTTTTTTCATTTGTTAGTATCTTCCCCCGTTGGTGAAGAGTTGATTTTTTTCGCACTCAAATGACTACAGTAAAGCAAGGTCAATGCGGCGTAATGAGATGTTGACCTGTGTTACTCGTACTTTGACAAGATCCCCTATTTTATAAACTTTGTTTTTGCGTTGACCTCGCCATTTATGATCTTGCTCTATGTATATATAGTAGTCATCGGCGAGACTGGATACGTGTACAAGCCCTTCGACAAAAACCTCAACCAGTTCAACAAAAAAACCAAATTGCGTCACGTTGACAATTATTCCGGTAAAGGATTTTCCGATTTTGTCGGACATATATTGCGTACGCCTAAGGTCCGTTATTTCCCGCTCTACTTCCATTGCTTTCCCTTCTCTTAAGGTTGAATGTTCTGCGATTTCCATCATTTCTTTTGCGAGAATTTTTTTTTCGCTTGCAGAGAATCTCTGGTTCAAATGGTCCTTAAGAAGCCGATGTGTTACTAGATCGGGATACCTACGGATGGGCGATGTGAAATGGGTGTAATGTTTGAATCCTAAACAGAAGTGCCCTGGATCTTTC
>JALPWY010000087.1 GCA_023271875.1 Nitrospinaceae bacterium
CATGAGGTTCACCTCTTCCAATAATCTATAGTTTACTTGCTTTTACTTGCGGCGTGAGCTTTGGCTCTTTTCCGCATGGCGTCCAATTCTTCCGGAGTAAATTCGCCTGCTCTGGATTTTGGTCCAGATACTCCCCCGCCACTAGGTTTTGGCGAAGCAGGTTTTGCTGTAGCAGGCTTGGCAGTTACAGGAGTCTCAGCGGTTGTCTCCGGAGAACCAGCAGCTTCATCTTGGGTGACCGGTGTTTCCGACGAATCCTCAGAGCCGGCAGCTTCAGCAGTTGGACCTCCTTCATCATTTTCAACGGACTCAGGAGTAATTTCAGGAGCAGCCTGCTCTTCAGCCTTTTTCTCAGCTTCCAGTCTTTTTTGTTCTTCTTCAATCTTTTCCCTCTTACGTTCTTGAATTTCCATGGCACGAAGAAATGGATCCTCATTAGTTGCCAATCTTGCTATTGAACCTGTATTAGTACGAACATTTACATTAAAATGAAAATCTCTACTTCCCTTCTCACCCATTTCTTTTCGTTCCTTTTCTAGAATCTTAAGCGCACGCCAGTTAAAGATATTATACAGGTATTAGTGGCTCTGTAAAAAATTGCTTAAACCATTCGTATTTTATAAAACCAATCGCTAGAAGCAGAAGTATCCAAATATAGATTCTAATCATTAGAAATTAAAATTATAAGTTAGGGCGGTCATTCTGTATTGAATGTATGGGTGGCTGTCAAAACGACGGCTACATGAAGCATATAAAAGATTGTGGTTCACCAGATTGTCCTGTATTCGATTTTAGATTCGGTAACAACCCTCATCACAAACAAAATTTAACTAAAGAACAGAGAAAAGAAAAGAGTGATCGATTGATAACTAATTTATCTCCCGACAAGCGGTCGGGAAAAATCTCCTCATTTCCATTTAATTAATAATTTCATACCTAACCATAGGCTCAGATAAAAAAGGCTAAAAATAAGAAAAATAAATGATAGTACGCAGGCTCTGCCAGATGAGCTAACTGCTTAATCAGAGTGGCCAGACGACGAGGATCATAGGAACGGAAAGGACTATAATCAAAATTTCCAGCGGCAATCCCATGCGCCAGTAATCGCCGAACTGGTATCCTGCCGGGCCCATGATCAATGTGTTGTTCTGATGTCCAATGGGGGTGAGAAAGGCGCAAGATGCACCAACGGCGACGGCCATGAGGAAGGGATCAACGTTAACTCCGAGTTGTCCGGCAATGCTGACCGCAACCGGAGCCATCACCACGGCGGTTGCCACGTTGTTCATCACGTCCGACAAGGTCATGGTGACGATCAAAACTAGAGCCAGGATGAGGGGGGGAGCCAAGCTTGCACCCAGACCCAGAATGGATTCGGCGATCAGTTGCGTCCCTCCGGTGGATTCCAGGCCCCTCCCGACTGGAATCATCGCCCCCAGTAGAACGATGACAGGCCAGTTAATCTCCTCGTAAACATTGCGGACCGGTACGATATTGAAGATCACCATCGTAATGGCGGCCACGGAAAGGGCTATCTGAAGCGAGGCCAACCCCATCGTCGCGACAACGATGGCCACCGCAAAAACACCCACCGCAAGCCCGGCCTTTTTCCCGGCTCCCAAATTAAGCCTGCGTTTGGCCAACGGGAGACAGCCCAATGACAAGACTAATTCGGCAAGGCTTTCGGAGTCCCCCTGAAGTAGCACGACGTCACCACCACGAAATCGCACCTGGGGAAGACGTTTGCGGATCGGCGTCCCTTGGCGGGATACTCCAAGCAGATGAATGCCGTAACGGTTCTTGAGTCGAAGCGAGGTAAAGGTTCGCCCCTCCATTCGTGAACTCGACTGCACTACGGCTTCCATCATTGTGGTATCTTCAGAGCGCAAGAGGGACGCTTTCTCCTTGCCTGCCCCCAACTCCAGTTTGGTATCGGTCACGAACTTGTCCAGTTCCTGGGGGCCGGCTTTAACAATCAGTATATCTTCGCTGTTGATTTCTTCATGACGAAGCGCCGCTAGGATGCGGCGTTTACCCCGTATCATCCCCAGGATCTCGACATCACGTTTTTCCGCACGCTGGTCGAGTTCCCGAAGCGGCAGACCAATCAATTCCGAATCTTTTGGAACGCCGATTTCGGTAATATAATCATCGATAGCGATCAGTTCCTCTCCGGTGACCCGTGCCCGCCGTTTTTCTGGAATCATCCTCCAACCCGCCAAGGCGATGAAGGCCACACCCGCAACCGCCACCACCCCGCCCACGGGAGAGAAATCGAACATTGCAAACGGCTCCCCTCTCACATCTGTACGAAAGTTGGCGATGATGATGTTAGGCGGGGTTCCAATGAGAGTCACAAGACCACCCAGAATGGATGCAAAGGACATCGGCATCAGAATAACCGCAGGGGATCGCTTAGCTTTCGCAGAAGATTCAATCCCCACCGGCATCAAAAGGGCCAACGCGCCGACGTTGTTTATCATCGTGGAAAATACCGCAGAAATCCCTGAAAGCATGGCCACATGAAGAGAAACACGCTTGATCGTGAACATCAAACGACTCACGATCAAGTCCACCACGCCGGAATTCGCGAGGCCCCGGCTGAGGATAAGTACCAGCGCAACGGTAATCGTTGCCGGATGGGAAAAACCGGAAAAAGCATCCTGAACGGGAACCAGGCCCAGCGAAACGCACAGGATGAGCCCCATGAAAGCGACCACGTCATAACGTATCCTTCCCCACGCGAACAGAGCAAGAATACCGGCAAGAATTGAAAAAATCGCAACCTGTTCCTGGTTCATGAATGAACTTTCCATTAATCCAGCATAGTACCCACCATTAAAGCAACTTCTGTCCCCTTTGTCATCTTTATGCCAACCGTCCAAACTGGTTAGAAAATAGCCATACCCTACCCCATCAACCAGCAAAAAGCCTCATTGTTGCCCTTTGTTGTGGGAAAACTGCCATTATTTGCCGTCAAGTGGCTTATTTTTGGCTCCGATACAAGCGCCTGAAATCGAAACAAATTATTTCAATTTAGTTGCTCTTTATTTTTCAAAAAGTATAAACTTAGCATGTGTTTCCAAGAGATATTTAGTAATTATTTCTAACTTAATTGTTCATAAAAGTAACAAAGGAGGGTGTATGAAAAAAATCGCTTGTTTTATAATAGTTGGTTTGGCTGTTACAGCACTTCAAGCTACAACAGTTGAAGCTCAAGGGGGCGATCCTAATATGCCTCCTCCGACAACGATGGCACCTCCGACGGGAACACCTGGTGGGCCTCCGATGGGCGATCCTAACATGCCTCCTCCGGTTCCAGCTGATCCGATGGGAACTGCTGTGCCTCCGATGGGCGATCCTAACATGCCTCCTCCGGTTCCGGCTGATCCGATGGGAACTGCTGCTGTGCCTCCGACGGGAGATGCGGTTGCTAAGCCTTCAATAGG
>JALPWY010000088.1 GCA_023271875.1 Nitrospinaceae bacterium
GGTATCCGAAAGAAGATGTCCCAAGGCTTCGAACAATTGCCAAGGCCTTGGACTCTGGATACCGAGCCAGTAAGGTGGTGACAGGAACCCTTGAACAATTACATTCCTTAATAGGACTGCAACCATTTATTGAGTCAACTTCGGATTTAAATTCTCCCAGAGAAGCAGAGCTCCTAGCAAAAGAATCACTTATCGAAAAATGGATAAAGTATGTCCATGATTACGATGACGATCACCTTTTGAACGCATTTCATTTGGAGTGGGGAAGTTGTGGCAGTTTAAATTTTGTACTGCATTATGCTGTTCCATTTTTGAATAGGATTGGAATTGGTTGGGAAGAAAATGAACTAAGTATTGCCCACGAGCATTTTGCTACTGAATGTATGGTTGGGTTTATCAGCGAGAAGTGGAGACAAATGAATGTCAGAAAAAATGGAACTCGCGTAGTAGTCGCAACTCTTCCCGGGGAATCATACAACCTTGGCGCCTTAATGTGTGCTGTGGTTACCACTGTTACAAATTCAAAAGTGATATACCTCGGCAATGACACACCTATTGACGAAATTATTGGTGTCTCAAAACAACATAACCCTAGTCTTATTGCTTTGAGCGTATCCCATGCAATGAGTTCAGAACTTTCTAAGGACTGCATTTTTAAACTAAGGGATGAGATAAACAAAAACATTTTGATTGTCACTGGAGGTAAAGGAAGTCCCTTTAATATTCCTGGTGTTTCACATATTTCATGTTTTGAAAAATATTATAATTTTTTAATAAAATTAAATCAGTCGGAATATTACAATGCTGATTAGTTTGTTTTAGATGCTTTCAATTATTTTAAAGGTGCCACCATGGGAAATTGCAAGAGTGCAGTTGTTTTAGTCGGGCATGGAGGCTTGCCAAGTGATATCCCTTGTGAAATTTTTGAAAAGTTTATGAGTGTGCACAAAACAAGGGTGAAAACTGAAAGTCCGATTTCTTCTCAGGAAGTAGAGCTTGATAATACTATTCGAAAGTGGAAAAGGACTCCGGAAACGGATCCATATAAGTTTGGACTCGAAACATTGGCCTCTCGCATGAAATCTTTCCTCAAGAATTATACTGTGAAAACGGCCTACAACGAATTTTGCTACCCAAGCATTGCAGATGCAGTTAAGGAGTTAGCCGATGAAAATTTTGCAAAAATAATCCTTGTGACAACAATGATAACGCGAGGCGGGTCTCACTCTGAACGAGAAATTCCTGAAGAACTTGAAGCCTTGCGCTTAAAGTACAGAGATATTGATATTCAATATGCCTGGCCTTTTGATACAGATACATTTGCACTGTATTTAGCTACCCATGTGAGAACTTTCGATCCTGATTCGGTTACTTTTGCCACTTAAAGATATTAAATGAATCCAGCGAGTTACATTTTTCAAGAAATAAATACTATAAAAAAAAATAGCTCCATTAGCGGTTGGAAAGTTGGAGCTGCCTGTTTTTGGACTTTGTTTTTCTTAATATGTGTTAATTCAGTTTTAGCTTTGGATTGGAGTGATAGAAAGTGGGTTGAGGCTGGTTGCCCACCATCCGTTTTCGGGACATGGATATCTGATAAAACAAATAATAAGAATGAGAAGGTATTAAATATTGCAATGAATAGAATCAAGGTAACGGGCAATCGAAATATAGAGGAGGAGTTTTCTTTTGATAAAAAAAATATAGTGAGCGGCAATAGGTTTGTAGAAATAAAACTTCAACCTATTTCAAAAGGTGTGAAGATGAGTACTTATTTAAAAATAAGGCCACACCTAATCAATTTAGAAAATGACTCTAAAAATATGAACCCTGATACCTATCATTGTCTCATTAAGGTTTTTCAGTTTGATTCTATAAATAAAGCCAAATTTGACAAGTACTCTAGTTGGGAAATATATAAATTAAAAAAATGATTAATAATTTATCCTGATCTAATTTAAAAGGGTTGTTGAATATTCCATGGTTTTTAACTGCAAAGTATTTGATAAGAATGGCAATCTGAAAAAAATATTGAAAGCTAGTGATTTAATCTCTAAAAGAAATAAAATTTTTTTCGAGAAAAAATCTACTAAGAGAGCAGTTGACTACATAAGAAAATTAAAGGACCTAAAAGATAAGGCTAGTAGCGGAACTAAATTTCACAACAAAAAATGCGTTGTATGTATGCATGAATTTCATCCCCGGCACGCGAGATCTAAGTATTGCTCACATGAGTGCCAAAAAAAAAATTATTCAAAAAATAAGTTATCGAATAGGGAGTCCTACACAACCATCTAATTGAAAGCTTTTAAAATAAATTTGCATAAAGCTTGAAAAATATATTGGGGGATCTAGGTGCGGACCTGTGGTCTTTTCAGTTTTGCCTTCTGTCTGATAAACCTAAAACTGAAACACCTAGGTTCTCCTTTACTCAATAAGTACATTGATAAAAATAGCATGTCCTGCAGGACTGTGCATGGTTCCATTGTTTTTATTATCTGACAGACCTTGCAATATAGATATTTTTTTTCTAACAGTCGACAGACCGTTGATTATAGACTAGTAGGTCGATTGTAATTATTCTCATTCCTTAAGAACTAGTTAAATTTAATTGGCTTGGGTTGAAATAATGAAAAGAATATATATCGTAATAATTTTTTGTTTGATTCTAGCAAGTATAATTGCGTTTAAAGCACGCATCGATAAGGAAGCCATGAGTCTGGAGGATTATGTCTCATTGGGAAACCAGATGGGAATGAAAGGAAATCACATCGAAGCTAGTAAAGCTTTTAAAAGTGCTGTAAAGATAAACCCCTACTATATTCCAGCCTACCTAGGGCTTGGCACAGCATATGGAAATTTGGACCGAAATGAAGAAGCTATTGAAGTATTTAAAGAGGGAATTAAGTTGAACAGGGTTCATAGCTTTGTTCCTCAAATGCAGATGGGCATTGCCACGATAGCCTATGACAAAATGAGAGATGGGAAAACTGCTGTTCAATATGTAAAAAAAGCCCTTCAGAACTATACCAACCAAGGAGATTATGCGGGAGTGGCTTTGGCAGGGCAGAAGCTCCAACAAATTGACCCAGACTCTTAGTCAATTATTTTTGCCATAGAATGTGGTGTATTTGCTTGTGTAGGAAATGATGAATCCCATGGGTTGTATAACCATTTCTGAATAATTTGTCGAAGGTTTATTTTGGACTATCACGGCGGTTCATTTATTAAAATTTATGCTTAGAACTATTAATTTAAATATTTTAATCATTGTAGGATCATTCTGTTTGTTATCGTGCGCTACTGTTCCAGCTAGGGAACAACCACCACTTAAAGTTGTTAGTAGTGTTAATATAAATAAATATCTTGGCAGGTGGCATGAAATTGCGCGTTATCCCAATTGGTTTCAAGAAAACTGCTACGCGG
>JALPWY010000089.1 GCA_023271875.1 Nitrospinaceae bacterium
GAAACTATGATGCAAGAGGGTTGCCGACTTGCTGGTCAGACTTGGGCTTGTGCAAAACAAATTCTTGGCTGGGCTAATGATGATGTGAACCGTGTTTTTTGCCATCAGGTAGGGCATGCTCACCGTAAGCTTCTCTATGAAACATTATCTCTTGGATTAGAAAAAGATTTTTCAACACTCGAATACTTGGGCAATACAGGGGCTGCTTCACTTCCTTCAACGCTTGCGTTAGGGGCTGAAAAAGGCTTCTTGAAAAGTGGTGACCGGATAGCCTTACTCGGGATAGGGAGCGGGCTTAATTGTCTTATGCTGGGTGCAGAGTGGTAAATAATTTCTATTCTTTTAAGGATTTGTATCCCTTTACGTCGCTTTATTTTGATCTCAATCCGTATAAGCTTCACTATCTTGATGAGGGAGAAGGTGAAGTACTACTTTTTCTGCATGGAAACCCCACTTGGTCATTTTATTATCGTAGTCTAATACAAAATTTTCAAGGTCGTTATCGATGTGTCGCACCAGACCATATTGGGTGTGGTTTTTCTGACAAGCCGCAGGACTATAGCTATACTCTCTCTACCCATATAGATAATCTTGAAAAGCTCGTGAATTTTCTCGGTTTAAAAAACATTACATTGATGGTACACGATTGGGGTGGAGCCATTGGAATGGGATTGGCTGTTCGTAAGCCAGAGTTAATTAAAAGACTGGTGCTGTTTAATACCGCATCATTTTTGTCTAAAGATATTCCACTTCGCATTGGTTTGTTCAGAATTCCATTGTTGGGCACTATTTTAATCCGATATTTAAATCTTTTTGTTATGGGAGTATTAAGGTTTGGGCTAAAACGCCGAAAACGGTTGACGAAAAATGTAAAGGCAGGGTACTTAGCTCCTTATGATACGTTTGAAAACCGTATAGCAAATTTAAAATTCGTCCAAGATATCCCAATGAAGCAAACTGTGCCAAGCTATTCTGTGATGCAGTACATCGAAAATAACCTAAAGCAGTTCGACGGGTATCCGATTTTGATCATATGGGGTAGTGAAGATTTTTGCTTTAACGTCAAATTTTTAAATAAGTGGCGTGAAATTTTTCCGAGGGCTGAAGTTCGCGAAGTTTGTAACGCTGGACATTTGGTTGTAGAGGATGCAAGTGATGAAATTATTCCATGGATAGATGAATTCTTAAGAAAAAATAATATTTTTTGATGTTTATATAAAATTACTGGAAGTGAAGTAAGTAGCAACGATCTCTAGCTGGGATTATATAATCAATGCGTATTACAAATGGGGTTCCTTAATTTAAAGGGAACTCCATTCTTTAATGTTTTAGTAGCGATAGTGATCTGGTTTGTATGGCCCGTCGGGAGGTAAATTTAAGTAGTTGGCTTGCTCAGGCGTCAGGCGAGTAAGTTTTACACCAAGTTTATCCAAGTGTAACCGCGCAACTTCTTCATCAAGTTCTTTTGGTAACGTATAAACGCCTACTTCATATTTTTTATTAAATAGTTCTATTTGTGCTAGTACTTGATTTGTGAACGAATTAGACATTACGAATGATGGATGTCCTGTCGCACAACCTAGATTGACCAGCCTACCTTCTGCTAACAGAATAATACTACGCCCGTTTGCAAACGTGTATTTATCTACCTGTGGTTTTATTTCTATCTTTTTAATATCTGGGTAATTATTTAGCGTTTCCACCTGAATTTCGACGTCAAAGTGTCCTATATTGCAGATAATAGCGTCATTTTTCATCACTTCCATATGTTCGATACGAATAATGTCACTACAACCCGTAGTTGTGACAAAAATATTTCCCTCTTTAACGGCTTCTTCCATTGTTGTGATCTCGTAACCTTCCATAGCTGCTTGCAAAGCACAGATGGGATCAATTTCCGTAATGATTACCCGTGCACCCAGATCCTTCATTGATTTTGCACACCCTTTGCCAACGTCACCGTATCCGGCAACAACTACAACTTTTCCTGCTATCATAATATCAGTAGCACGTTTAATTCCATCAGCGAGAGACTCACGACAACCATACAAGTTATCAAATTTAGATTTTGTGACAGAGTCATTTACATTCATCGCTGGTACTTTTAGAGTTTTTTCTTCTATCATCTTATACAAGTGATGAACGCCGGTGGTGGTTTCTTCAGTTATACCTTTAATACTGGGGAGTAACTCCGGGTATTTTTCATGCACATAAGCAGTGAGATCACCGCCATCATCGAGAATCATATTAGGGCCATCTTCAAATAATAAAGTCTGACCCGTGCACCACCAGTACTCATCTTCAGTTTCACCTTTCCAGGCAAAAACAGGGGTGCCATTTTTAGCTATTGCTGCAGCTGCATGATCTTGAGTGGAAAAAATATTACATGATGCCCAACGAATTTCTGCCCCTAATTCAACAAGGGTTTCGATGAGGACAGCAGTTTGAATTGTCATGTGCAGTGAACCGGCAATTCGAGCGCCTTTAAGAGGCTTAGATTTGCCATATTTTTTACGTAAGGCCATAAGGCCAGGCATTTCATTCTCAGCAAGTATTATCTCTTGTTGACCCCACTCCGCAAGCGATATGTCTTTAACTTTATATTTTTCGGCAACGAGTGCTGTGGTCATCTAAGATGTCTCCTTGTTTTGAATGAATCATTCATGATTGTATGAAATCTGAAAATATTATCTGGATTAAATATTAAACTTTGGTGATTGATTGTAGACTAAACACAAGTTAAAGAGGGATAAGAACAGATAAATACTGAATTTTATCAATTATTCCTTTTGCCGTCTACTTTTTTAGTTTTAATAGTTTAATTAGACTCGCTAATTTTCACAGTTTTATAGAGGAAGTTCTTGAAACTCGTGAATTTTTGAATTCCTCAGAATTGCTTTGATAGTGTCTGGTACATGCACCTAACTTTACTGCTAGTCCTGGAAGGTTTGCTTGATAGCGATTTCGGGCAGTTTGCATTAAATCTTTTACGGTGCCCTTTGTGATGATATTTTCTTTGAAGGGCTTATGAACTTGAGACCAAAAATCACCTTCACCAACTTCCAGTCGTTTTAATATTGAATCGATGTGATTAGCTCTTTGTTTGAGTAAGTCTGAACTGTCAGGAGATTCAGATTGGCAAGCTTCAACAACATCTTTCAGACTGATTAATGAGCCTTGACGAAACATCATAGCTCTCATAAGAATATTCTTTAATTCTCGCACATTACCCCGATACTTGTGGTTGATTAGGTAATGAATAGCGCTTGTTTCTATTTTTGGGAAGGCTTCGTTTGTATTCCCTTTCTTATATGCTTGAAAAAGTATTCCTAAAAAATGAGTTGCTAAGTCTGATATATCTTCTTGCCGTTCGTTAAGGGTAGGGATCCGAAAGTTTAATGCGTTTAATCGCTGGTAAAG
>JALPWY010000009.1 GCA_023271875.1 Nitrospinaceae bacterium
CACTTTTCACAAGTTTGCTCGCTGTACTTATGATGGCAAGCTTTGAAAATCCTGGTAGCACTAGTTATGGATTAACTCCCTCTGATGCTTCTTGGATTACTTGGGAGAAACAGGCGTTCGACCATTCCCTTAAGAAGTTTCAAGCGCGTGAGTTTCTCTATAAGAAAAATCTAAAAAAGCGAATCGCTCAACAGATCGCGCAGTATAAAACAGGACTCAAAACAAGCTACATTGACGGTTTACCTGAGTTGATATTTCATGAGAGTAAAAAATACAGTTATGATCCGTTACTGTTGACAGCTGTCATTATAACTGAGAGCTCTTTCAATAACTGGGCTAGATCAAACCGAGGCGCTCTCGGGCTAATGCAAATCAGACCAGCAACCGGAAGAGCATTGGCAGCTGAAGTCCGTATTCAATGGCAAGGAACACCCTCTCTCTATGATCCCGAAACAAATATCACTCTAGGCGCATACTATTTGAATAAGTTGTTTCTCCGCTTTGGTGATCTTGGGTTAGCTTTGGAAGCCTATAACCACGGTCCATCCCGATTAAAAGGTTATCTTAAAAAGGGTCATCGACCCAAACGTTACTCCCGGCAAGTCTTTAAAAAATATAGCTCTTTATTGTCTTCGCAGATCTAACCCAAATTTTTTTTGCTCCTTGAACCCTTTCTTATCGGGGCTCTTTGTTTTATACTTGAGCCATGAAAATTAAGGGATTATCTGATTTGAGTTGTTGCCAACGGGTGTCGCAGAGATTTTTTCTCTATTTTGTAGTATTTTTGGGATTCTTCCTTATATTGGGGTTAGGTTGCTCCAAATTAGAACTAACTAGAGCCTTTGATGGAGAGTTTAATGAAGTTAAAAATAATAAGTTAATTAACGCCTATTGCACCAGTTGTCACAACCATAAAGAATTTGATGCTAAGCAGCATGTCCTCAAAGTTCGCCAACAATATAAGAGGAAATTATTCAGGAGCAGATCAGAGTGTAGGACCTGCCACTATCTTGAGAAGATATGGTCCAAGGATCATACCTTTCGAAAAACTCGCAGACCCAAGCAAGCAAACCGGGGTGATTTTAGGAAATTTGAAAAAAATTACTAGAAACACTTCGGAAAAATCTGAAAAACTTATTTCCTTCCAGACTTAAAAAAGTATCCAACTTAAAAGAATATCCAAGGAAGGGTATGATGTTATTTTTTTTGAGGAGTCTTACCGCAGCTAAAGGAAAATTTAGCAATAAGCGTAAACGGGGTGTCTGATTAGTGGTAGGGTTATCTGTGGCAAGAAAAAGTGTCAGCGGGGGTTTTTCTAATCATAATAATCCCTGAGACATTATGGGTGTCTTTAAACTGATGATTGGTTTTTTACAGGAAGATTTGCTTAAGTTTTAGAGTTTGATCTCTATAATGCATTGATTTATTTAATTTTATTTATTTTTTGGGAATAAAAAAAACCGCCTCTGAATGTAGAGGCGGTTTATTAGAATTCAGCTTTAGGTATTTAGAGAGAACTTTTCAAAGTAGGTGCCGGCTTGAATCCAACTGTTTTGCTAGCCTTAATTTTTATTTCTTCACCTGTTTGTGGATTTCGTCCTTTTCTTGCTTTTCTGTTTCTAACAGTGAATGTGCCAAAGGCCGGATAAGAAAATCGCTTATCTTTTTTTATTGATTTCCCAATAGAGTCAAAAGTTGCATCTATTACATCAGACACAAGTCTTTTTGATAGGTCATCACCTTTACAACTCTTAACAACTGCTGTTACTAAATCGTCCTTAGTCATTTATCCCCTCCTCCTTTGAAATTATAACTCAAACACTGTGAATCTATAATATTAGAGTTCCACGTTTTGCCAGCACTCACCGTAAAAGGAATTCTTTCATTACCCGTACCTAACAGGTGAAAAATATATACTAGAGAGATGTATGATGTCAAAGTAAAAAGGGTTTTTTGATGCTAATTTACTGCTTGTCACGATGGGTTATTATTTTTTTTTTTATTATGATATTGTTTTAGAAGGTGTGGTGCCTGTAAGCACTCTTATGGTGAGTTAAAAAAATATTAATTTTTTTAGAATATTTTTTGTGTGAACGAAATTTGAGACTGATATCGTCGTTGTTTTTTTGTTTTTGAAAGTTTAAAATTGTCGTAAGTAAATATTTTTAGAAAGGACGTTTTATGGCTTTGCTTCAAGTGGCTAAATTGGGAGATCCGATTTTACGGCAGAAAGCTGAGTTAGTGGATTTGGAGTTTTTAAATTCGCAAGATAATAAAATGCAGGCATTGATTGACGATATGATCGAAACGATGCGAGAAGAAGATGGAGTCGGTTTGGCAGCGCCTCAGGTATTTCAGTCTTTACGCTTGGTGGTTATTGAGTGTTCACTCAACGAACGATATTCTGAAGCCCCGAATATTCCTCTAACAATATTGATTAACCCCTCGATAAAATATTATGGAGAAGATACTGTCTCGGGTTGGGAAGGGTGCTTGAGTTTAAAGGACTTACGGGGATTGGTTCCCCGATCCAGCAAGATAATCGTGGAATATTTTGACCGGAAGGGTGATCCTGTCACGGTTAACGCAGAAGGTTTTCTTGCGGTAGTTCTTCAGCACGAAATCGATCATTTGGATGGAAAAGTATTTTTGGATCGTATGACAGATCTCAGTCAGCTGGCCTATGTAGAGGAATTTGAAAAGTATATTGCTGACAAAAAAACTCTCGAGGCGGAGTCACCTTAGGTTGTCATTTTATGGGGTTTCCTGTGTCTGAATCTACAACAACACTAGAGGAAGAAGTTTTAGAGCTTTATCGTTCGCCAATTATAGGGGCTAGTTATAACAATACCTTTGGTGAGGAAAACATTCAAAGCCTGGTTGAAAAATGTCGGGACCTTGATGAAAAAAAAATGCGGATAATGCAAGGTTTGGTAGTTTCTTACTCGAAGTCTCCGGATTTAGCAACCAGTTTTGTTTCGGTTGGTGTTCTCCATGCTTTGGGGATGTCTCGAGAGGTGGAAGAAGCCTATCTCTGGGCAAAAGGATTGGATGAAAGCGAAACATTCATTCATCATTTTGATATTGGTAAATCATTGGCAGAATACTTCACTTAAAACTGCAATATTTAACAGTTAGCTTTTCTTTAACTTTGTTCCTGAAGCTAGAAATATAATCCATAGTATTCCAGGTATCATATATAATCCGCTCATCCATAAAATAACAGATTGAATAGTCATTTGTAGCCCATCAATAGCTACTCCAACCACTCCATTGCTGATACCCATAATTAATGTCAATAGAGCCATTTCAATTCCAAAGATTCTTCCTAAAAACTGTCTATCGGCTTCTAAGTGAATAAGAGCTGTGCTGAACACCCACACTATTGACCCGAACATCCCTGATAGTCCGATACATAGTGAAGTTAACCATAGATTTTTCGAGACAGAAAATGCTAATAGGGCAAGACTTCCAAGAAAAAATGCAGCGAGAATGGATCCTTCTAGTATTTTGGGAGATTCTCCTAACCATTTTCTTATTAGGATCGGCCCTATTGCAGATCCAATCCCTCTAGAGGAAAACATGATACCCACTGCCACAGAGACTGCAGCAGGGTCTGACCATAACCGATTAGCAAATAAAGGAATCAATGTCATTATACCGCCTTTTATTGCCATACCAGACTTTAATAACGCAAGAGCTAGAACAATGGGGTGAGAGATAAGATAGCGCCCACCCCCCAAGAGTCCCTTGATTCCACTTGAATTATTTTTCTTAATTGGCTCTTCAGACTTTGTATTTGGATAAGAGATTTTAATTATGAACCATGCGGACAGAAGATACGTTAACGCATCAAGGATGAAAGCTGCTTTAACTCCAAATAAACTTACTACAAATCCACCCAATGCCGCTCCCAGAGTTAGCATGATTGACCAGGTAGCTCCAGATATCGCATTGGCAGTGACTAGATGATTTTTCTTTACAATGGATGGGAGAATTGCACTTCTTGCGGGTTCAAAAAATCCAGTTAGGGCTACCTCAAATAAAGTCAATGCATAAACTAGCCATAGGTCTTCTCTACTTTCTACTATAAGAAAACATAAGACAGTAAAACAACGAAGAATGTCACTTGCGATCAGTATGGTTCTTCGATCCATACGGTCGATCACAACCCCCGCAAAAGGGCTTATAATAACCATGGGCAAAAGTTTTGCCATCATAGCAGCGGCCATTGCCATTCCGGAGCCAGTTAATTGAAGGATTAGAGCATACAGCGCAATACTGTTGACCCAGTTACCCAATTCTGAAATAACTTGTCCATACCAGAGATTTCTAAAGGAAGGGTTTTGTTTTAGAAAGGGGAAATATCCAATTGAGCTTTCGTTTGATCTGTCAGGTTTTAGAATATTCACAGCTTATAGTAATCATTCACGATAGAAAATTTGCATATATTGTTACATGTTTGATGGATAACTTGAGAGGCCACTATATGCTAATTGATCATTAATGATTTCAATTTTATAAAACTATTGGGTTTGATGAGTTAAGCCATTGTCTCAGGAGATTTGTTTTTTTAAACTTTTTAATGCTTTTATTTTTAGAAAGAGCCTCCTTTATTGACTAATATATAATTGTGTGCTTTTGGTATTGATTTAAGTGTTATCCACTTTCTTGGTGAATCTCAAAACGCTATGTATAATTAGATTTTACGAAAGACTTTTTTGGCCTTATAAAGAATTCTCAAGTTTTGTTTGATTGGAGGAAGGATAATGGAGGGCGAGCAAGAACAAATAGAAGAACTGCGAGATAGCCAAAAAGAAGTTCTTAGTAGGCGGATTTCATTTTGGTTGTCTTTTATATTGGCCATAGGAATAAGCTTTTGGTATTACACTTTGAACCCACCAGCTTCTACAGAAATGCGAAAAATGAGGTTATTTTTTAAGAAAAATATAATAGATGTTGCGAAGTTTATACGTCTTCCAGATGATGAGTTGCAAGGGTTCGCGGCGCTGAAAAGCCACCCATTTTATCAAACATACCTCAAGTCATCAGAGGTCGAGAAAGAAAAAATCAGGGCCTTAATACATATATCACGTGATTATAGTCCAAATCAGTATTGGTTTAACATTGTCTTCTTGTGGGCGATCGCATTTGCTACGCTCTGGTTTTTAGGTTTGATATTGGAAGCTATTATTATCTTAGTGCGACGAGAAGATACCGCAAGAAGAGAGCGGATAAAAAAACAATCTAGATAACCATTCTTAATATTAGGACTACTTATTTTTTTTGCTCTAATACAGGGGCAGTAGAAATGGACGGTAATACCCTTCGGTTATTAATTTTTGTATCAGTTTTTATACTGATGCTGATCCTCGAGTCATTAATTCCAAGGCATCCTACGGTAGATTCAAAACCGCGCCGTTTTGGAATACACTTGGGACTATCGGGGTTAAATACAATACTGCTTAAACTGGTTTTTGGCGCCGCCGCGGTCGGCGCTGCAAAAACTGTTGAAATTAAGGGTTGGGGTTTGCTTAATATTTTAGGCTGGAATAATGTGTTGGAATTTTTTTTGGTAGTGGTTTTTCTGGATTTTGCGATTTATTTACAACATGTAATAGTTCACAAGGTTCCTTTGTTCTGGAGGTTTCACGTTGTTCATCATTCAGATCTCGACCTCGACGTATCGTCTGGTTTACGCTTTCATCCAGTAGAAATTCTCGCGTCAATGCTCTATAAAATTGGGATCATTTTCCTGCTAGGGCCTGCTCCTCTCGCTGTTCTAGTATTTGAGGCAGTTTTAAATGGGATGGCTCTTTTTTCACACTCTAATATAGCATTACCCGTTAAAGCGGATCACTTTTTTAGAAAATTAATTGTAACACCAGATATGCACCGAATTCATCATTCGGTAGAAGTCAGCGAGACAAATTCAAATTATGGATTTAACCTATCTATTTGGGATCGGATTTTCGGTACCTATAAAGAGGAGGCGTTAAAATCACAGCCTGAAATTGTCATAGGTATTGATACATTCCGAAGTCCAAATGAATTAACGTTCTATAACCTTCTAATAATGCCAAAAAAGTATGGGAAGCTAACTTATGTCACCTAGGTATTACTTGATTTCTGGGATTATTGTAGTTGTTTTAACAATGATCATCAGCTGGTGGGAGCAGAAAAAATCAGCAAAAGAAATTTTTTTTGTTTTCTGTCGAGTACTGGTCTTGATTCTCATACTTCTTTTTATGTTAGTTGGTTTGTCGGAACTTTTCGTATACTTAGGTATTGCTCAAGACGGGTTTATCATTCAAAGGGAAGAGTTTATCATTCAAAGGGAAAAAAATAGATGAAGGTTGTTTTGGAATTATCACCCGTTATGGTCTTGATACTATTTTTATCCTTTTTATGGGAATGTTGATTCACTCATCCTTTATGTGCGAGGACAAGAAACTCCAGCGGGATAGTAAAAAAGCTTGGGTTTTGAGCATGACTGCTGGGGTTGGGGATAGTAGGCTGGATGTTTCTTTATGGCTATTATGTAAACTCTTTATGAGTATATTTTTAATAATCAACCGGCCAAAAGTTGGACTAAATGACTACATTCGTTTATAGCAGTAATGGTTTCTTCTTGTTCTAGGTTATCAAGATTCTCGCTGGTTAACATCTCTTCGAGCAGTTGAATCGCGTCATTCAAAGCACCGGCGGTTACATCAAGTTCCGTTTCACTTAACGAGTAGATAGAAGAATTTTTACGTAACTTGTTGTACACTTTCAAGTACTTGTCTTTATAATCCAATAGTTCTACTCGTTTTTTTTGTTTAATATCTCCCTTAAGCTCTTTGTCTATGTCTGAAACAGAATCGTTTAAAGCAATTTTAATAGTATCAACATCACTTTCCGTGATTGTGGCTAAGGATTTCATTCGTAATTTACCTATTGGCTAAGATTTTGTTTGCAAATGGAAACGCATGCTATCAGAAAAACGACTTCACGACACAGTATAAAGCATCTACAAAGAGAAAGAAAATAGTTTTAATTTTATCTTAACAGCTTTGTGTTTGTTTTTGTTCGTTGATTTACAAGACGAAGGTTATTTGTCTAACTTGTATAGAAAAATGATTCAGAAAATCATTTTTTTATACAAGGGCCCCCACGGAGTTCGAACTTGCAAGCCTATTATATTTTTGGTGGGCCCAGGAGGACTTGAACCTCCGACCGCCCGGTTATGAGCCGGGAGCTCTAGCCAACTGAGCTATAGGCCCAAGACGATCAACTTTCAACAAAGCTACGTAGTTTTTTGCTCCGACTGGGATGTCTTAGTTTACGGAGTGCTTTGGCCTCTATTTGACGGATTCTTTCGCGAGTAACAGAAAAATCTTGACCAACCTCTTCCAAGGTGTGTTCAGAATCAAGCCCGATTCCGAACCGTTTACGAAGTACTTTTTCCTCCCTCGAAGCTAACGTTGAAAGTACTTTTAATGTTTGGTCTTTAAGGTTCTTTTTGACTACCGAATCAATGGGTGAAAGAACTTTTTTGTCTTCAATAAAATCACCAAGGTGACTGTTTTCTTCCTCGCCGATAGGTGTTTCTAGTGAGATAGGTTCTTTGGCAATTTTTAAAACCTTGCGAACTTTATCTATAGGTAGCATCATTTTTTTTGCGATTTCTTCAGGAGTAGGTTCACGTCCGAGTTCTTGAACTAGGTGTCGAGAAACCCGGATGAGTTTATTAATGGTTTCGATCATGTGAACTGGGATTCGTATGGTCCTCGCCTGATCCGCAATAGCCCGGGTTATGGCTTGTCTTATCCACCAAGTAGCATAGGTGCTAAACTTATATCCTCGTTGGTACTCAAATTTATCTACAGCTTTCATAAGACCTATGTTTCCTTCTTGAATAAGGTCAAGAAACTGCAATCCGCGGTTGGTATATTTTTTAGCTATACTGACTACCAATCGAAGGTTGGCTTCTGCTAACTCTCGCTTTGCATTTTTTTCTTTAATTCGACCACGTGCTATTGAACGGACTGTTGCGAGAAGGATTTCTTTTTGTGTTTCTATTATGAGCTCAATTTTCTTTGTTTTTCTACGTCCAGGCTGGACTAGCTGTAATTGGTTTTCGTATTTTTTCTTTGTGAAAGTTTCCCCACGTGGTAGTTTTACACTTTTTTTTGTTTTCCAACCGCCAGCGTGTTTCTTAATACCAGATAATGTCATTCCCCACTCTCGTTCGAAATCGCGCTCCAGTTTTCCTGCTAGTCGTATTTCAGCCGCAGTCGCGTAGATTTTTTCAATTATACCGTCCATTATATCAGGGCTTAATTTCATGCTACGTATGGATTCTTCTAGAATACGGTTTTGACTCACTACTTCTTGTTCGTATTTTCCCTTAGCTTTATCTGTTAGCTTCGTGGTGCTTTTCCTTCGAAGCGTTTTTAATTTTCTGCTATTGGCCTTAAAAAATTTGATTCTATTGAGAAAATTCTTAGTTTCTTTAGCCTCTATTTCTATTTTTTTCTCTTCTGGTTCGCCTATCAGAACTACGTCAAAGAGACTGATTTCGCCTTGCTTTGTTTGTTCGCCTAGCTGAATTATTTCTTTGAGTGCGATAGAACAATTGGCTACAGATGCAATAACTTCATGTTGTCCGGCCTCAATTTTTTTTGCTATGGTTACTTCTCCTTCACGTGTGAGCAAGGAAATAGTCCCCATCTCTCTCAGATACATCCGTACTGGGTCGTCAATAGAGACGCTTTCACTTTTATTGGCGGTGGCGCTGTCAGAGAGTGTGGGTTCTTTCTCCTCAGAAATGTTGTTTTCAGAGACGAGCTTTTTCCCTGCCGATTCAGAATCTACAACATGAATTTCGTTTGCTCCAAACACATTCATCAATCCATCAATTTGTTCCGGAGCGATAAAATTAGAAGGCAAAGCATTGTTTACCTCCTCATAAGTTATGTAACCTTTTTCTTTACCTTGTAAAACCAATCGACCGATTTCATTTGATTGACTGAATTCTCCCAAGTTTGACATTGATTAAACCTCTCCAATAATAGATGTAAAAAACTTTAATGTGATTTGCTTAAAACTATTCAGGCTTGAGACTTAATTCGAAGTTGATTCTTGCGTAACTCCTCCAACTTATTTTGGATTTTTTGAGAACGTTTGGATTCTCCAGCTACCAGTGCTTCGTTTCGTTGTTTTTTAAGTTCTTCAACTTGTTGGGCATGTGTTTTTTCGTTTATCGCGTTTACGCAGTCACGTACGGTTTGTTTTGGGTTGTCGAACGGTATTGTGGTCACGCCGATTTCACTCAATAGATTTTTTATGTTTGGTTCATCTATTTGGTTCATTGCTAAGTCAATTCTTAACTCGCAACCTTTGGCTAGTAATCGATAGCATAACTCAACTATTAGACGGAGGTTAGGATCTATAAAAGCCTCAATTTTTACCTTTTCTTTTATTTCTAGGGCCAACTCCTTATCGGAAAACATCAAGTGAACTAAATAGAGTTCCGCATTTTGCTTGTTCGGGTACCCACCTTTTTGGAGCGGCTCGTTGACAATTGTTCTGTCTTGTTTAATGGCATTTTTTAATTCAGTTAAAAGGGCCTGATCTTCTATCTTTGCTCGTTCTGTCAGAATACTTATCCATTCGGTTCGCTCGATTGTATTTTTAACTTTAATTAGAATAGGTAGCACTTGGTTCACCACCGCTACTTTTCCCATTGGGGTTGTCAGATCTCCACCTGCAATGACATCATCAATATAAGTTTCAACAAAGGGCCTAGCATTTTTCAATTTCTCAAGAAACTTTTCTGGTCCAAATTGATAGATAAAAGAATCAGGGTCGTGCCCAGAAGGAAGCGAGAGCACATCGACACTCATGCCCTGCTTCAGGAGAACTTCAAATCCCTTTTTTGTTGCTGCTTGACCAGCAGAATCGCTATCAAAAACTAATGTGGCTTGTTTTGTATGATTCTTGAGCAAAGTTGCTTGTTCTAGGGTTAAAGCGGTTCCACAAGTAGCGACCGTGTTTCTGATGCCATTCTGATGGGCACGCATCTGATCGAAGTAACCCTCCACTATAAGTACTTTATTTTGTTTCCTGATGGCTTCTTTTGCTCGGTTGAATCCAAACAAGTGTTTTCCCTTGATGTATAAGGGAGTTTCAGGAGAATTAAGGTATTTCGGCGCACTTTCACCAATAATTCGTCCAGCAAAAGCTATTAGGGTACCATGAATATCCTGAAGAGGGAACATTATTCGCCCTCGAAACCGGTCATAAAAATTATTTTTGTCTGCTCCCTCTTTACGTTTAATGAGACCTGCACGTGATAGATCATTTTTGGAGAAACTCTCCTGATTTTGTAGTTGGTGCAGAGTATCCGTCCATCCAGGAGCAGTCCAGCCAATGCCGTAGTCAGCGAGTAGTTTTTCATCGTTAAAACCCCTAGAATTTAGATATTCCCTCGCTTGTTCACCACCCTTACTCATGAGTGAGCGAATGAAATAGTTCTGTGCTTTTTGGTTAATATTTAGGAGTACATCTCGTTCATTCGATTTGGCATTAATTCGACCCGGTTTAAAAGTAGGTAACGGAACTCCGGATTTTGAGGCAAGTGTCTTGATTACATCTAGAAATGATAGATCTTCCATTTCCATAATAAATTTAAAAATATTTCCTCCTGCGCCGCAACCAAAGCAGTGGTAAATTTGTTTTTCAGGGCTTACTACAAATGACGGCGTTTTTTCAGAGTGAAACGGGCAAAGTCCCTTGTAGTTTTGCCCAGTCTTTTTTAGAAGAACATTTGCCGAAATGGTATCCAAAATATCATTTCGAGAGCGTATTTCTTCTATTAAGTGATCAGGGATGTGATGGTTCAAGGAGATTTTTATTAATATTAGTTAGGTTTACAGAGTATATTTCCTATAGCTATAACCCAAAAGAACATTAGGTATTAAACTGTTTGTTAGTAGGTATAGCAGATCATTGTTTCAGGCATTCGGCAACCAAGTTTCTTATTTGACTATTGTCCGCACGTCCTTTGAACTCAGGAATAACGATTTTCATTATTCTGCCAAGGTCCTTGATGTCAACGATTCCAAGCTCTAGAATAACTTTTTGAATCCGATCTTTCAACTCCTGTTCAGAGACCTGTTCAGGTAAATACTCCTGAAGAATTATCATCTCTTGATTTTCCTTCTCGCTGAGATCACTGCGCCCCCCCTCATTAAACATGGTCGCAGCTTCTTTCCTTTTCTTGATTTGAGTGGAAACTAGAGATATTATTTCGTCGTTATCAAGCTTTCGGCGAAGGTCAATTTCCCTGTTTTTGATCTCAGAAATCAGGCCACGGAGGGTGTTCAGCTTGAGAGAGTTTCTCGCTCTAAGTGCCTCCTTCATATCTAATAGGAGGTTTTCTTTTAGATCCATAATGAAAATAACCCACCAGTCAAAATAAGAATATAGGGACTGCACCGTGTTTTGTCAATGGGGGAGGTAGGAGTTGAAAAATAGTTGTGAAGTCATTGTTTATAAATGAATTATTTTAATGATTGAAAGTTTCATGGCATTTTATAATGATAAAAAGAGATAAAAAAGTGGAGTCCTGTCTTAATAAATTAAGCATGCCTCGCGTTGTAAAGAAAAAACCTTTATATCCTCTTCCCAGACGGATTCTAGGTTGTTAATGGACAAGGTGTTAGACTCTATCGCTTCCCGTAAAGTTGGGTTCCCATAAAGAAGGTCAATAGCCAACCGATCGTTAACGAACTCATAAGCTTCTTTTCTCCATAAAAAATCATCTGGATATAATTTCTTAATGGAAGAAAGTAAAACTATACTTGTTACAAGTGGTTTGATTTTATTTCTTTCGGTCACATGAAGTTGAACACCTCTGCATACTGCACCACACCATTTTTGAAATTGAGGTTTGAAATATTGGGGTCGAAAAAACAACCCCGGAAGATTTTCTTTATTGAGTGTTTTAGCTAAAGTTTCTGCATCAATATATGGTGCTCCAACTTGCTCAAAGGGAATAGTAGTTCCTCGTCCTTCTGATAGAAGAGTGCCTTCAATCAGACACATCCCTGGATACACTGTAGCCGTCGATAAGGTGGGCATATTGGGTGACGGTGAAACCCAAGGAAGACCGGTTTGGTCATACCACATGGACCGTTCCCAACCTTCCATCGGAATTACCTTCAAGTCGCATTTGATGCCAAAACACTCATTGAACAATATTGCCAGTTCACCAATTGTCATTCCATGGCGGTTGGGAATTGGATATTGACCGACAAAAGACTGAAACTCTTTTTCAACAAGATTACCTTCAATTGTCACCCCATTAATCGGATTGGGGCGATCGCAGACAATCATCCTTGTATTTGATTCGACACATGTTTTCATACAATTTGCCAAAGTATAAATAAAAGTGTAATAACGTGAACCTACATCCTGGATATCAAAAACTAAATTGTCGATTCCATTTAAAAGAGATGGGGAAGGAGTGAGCGAAGAAGCGTCAGCTCCATAAAGGCTTCGCACTAAGAGACCTGATAACGGTTCGGTCTCATCTGCGACGAGTGCCATGTCCTGATCTACCCCATAGACACCATGTTCAGGCGCTAATATTGTTTTAAGTTTGAATGATTTGTTGTTATAAAACTGGCCGATTGAGGATTGTCCATCACTGGTCAGGCTAGTCTGATTTACTACAAGGCCTAATGTATTTCCGCAGAGATACTCATTAGGGTTGGCTAGTAGTTTTTCAAGACCGAGAATGACTTGTTTCATTTAGTTGAACCCCATTTATTTGAATTCATTGCTCAATTGTTGTCTGCGTTACTACTGGATGTAAACTGAAAGAGAAAAGGCCCTACTGTCCTCAAAGGATTTTTTTTAGAGGGGAGAAATCATTAAGGCCTCAACTCTGCATTGACGGGTCCCTTGTGAGAAAGGGGGTTGCTCGTAATGGAATTATCCGGTTAATGTTGTGATTTCTATAGTTTTGGTTTGTTCGATAGGAGCACTCGTTTTACTGGCAGGTCCCATGAGTTTTTTCCAATTTTCCTTTTCCCAGGAGCGGGCTTCATCGTAGAAACGATATTCTCGTTCTTTTTCCTTAAATTGTAAATGATGAGCTATCCACATGCCCCTTTCTCTTTTCATTGGCACCCATTGGTGGCACATTTCATGATGTACGGTCAACTCCAGAACTGACAGAGGAACAAAACTCTGATTCAAGCGGGGATGAATTCGAATGAGTCTTTTCTCTGGGTCGTAGGAACCAAACCTGAAAGAGGTGAGATTATTTTTGTTCACCTTTTTTCCCCATTCGATATTTGCTTTGATTTTGGATCCAAAATACTCAGTGTTGAGTTTGTCGAATATCTCTTTCAAGTTTACCTTGTAATCGTTAATAAGGTCTAGCGTTGATGGCTGTTTGTTTTTAGTTTTTCCCTTACTTGAAAGAGATAAAATTGCTTCCCTCGAACTTGCCGGTAAGTTTTTTTCAGACAGAAGCTTCGTGAGTAATGTTTTTTCTAAGGCAGAGATAATGTTCTTTGGAGAAGTATCAAAACAATCAAAGTAAATTGCATTAAACACTTCTACATTGACCACAGTTTCTTGAAGGTCGATTTTTATTTGCCCCATGAAATCAAACCCATCCTTACGACATCTAAAAATCCTTGAATATACCTGCATGTTTTTTCTAATTCCCCGAGAGGGGCCAAATATGATACTGCCTGATCTTAGAGAGTTTTCGGAAGTAATGGCGGGAGGTTTTCTCATGCAAGGTGACCCCTCTATAGAGAGCAATATCTTGATTTATACCTTCCAGAAAATATTACTTTAACCAAGGTGCGGTGTCTATAAGTAAAGTGCTTATGATTTGGAGTTTAGAGTAACTTGTAATGCAGTTTGCATTTGCCTTCTGTATCTCTTTACAACTATTTGGATTTATTTTAAGCTGAAGCTATGAAAATCATGTTCCGGTGGGCTTATTGAAGAATATATTGATTGCATTCACTTTGTTAACTGTTCTCGCTTGCACAACTGCGACGAAACCAACAACTGTTAGGACATCCTATAGTAGTGCGGCAGATATAGACCTGTTTCTATCTACCAGTGATGAGAATATAGAAAACCAAGTTCTCGATCGTTTAAAGTCGCATGGTGTCGATTCTGTTCAAATAAAACAATTTTTACGGGCAACACTTCTAGTGTCCAACGACAACCCCGTCGGAATGCAATCAAACCTAAAACTTAAAATGAATAAGAAAACATATTCTTACGCTCTCTACGTTCCTGAACCGACTAAACCTAATATGCCAATGATTGTAATTATGCACGGTATGGGGGGGAGTGGCGCTAATACAATACAGAAATGGATTGAACGACTGGAGAACAAGTTTGTCATTCTTTGCCCCACCTATCCAATAGGGGCATGGTGGTCAAAAAATTCAGAAAATTTTGTCTTGCAGTTAATTCGTGAAATACGCGCTAAATATCCCATTGATTCCAATCGGATTTTTCTTTCCGGGCTTTCCAATGGGGCTATTGGTGCTTACCTGATGGGAATGTTCTACCCCGACCAATTTGCTGGTGTCGTTCCGATCGCTGGAGGTATCACCAAGCGACTTATGTCTTTCTTAGTGAACCTGAATAATACTCCTATGTATATTATTCAGGGGGAATTTGACCCCATATTCCCAATAGAGCTTACTCGCCGAACCTACAAAATTTTATCTGATTTTAAATCTCCTGTTATTTTTCGCGAACATAAAGAACGCGGGGCAGCGCATGGAGGTCATTTTTTACCAGAGTCTGAGGTCTCTGCCTTGGTTGAGTGGCTTAGCAAACAAAAAAGAAATCCCTCCCCCAAAGTGGTACGTATAACCCGAGAAGAAAACCATATGAAGCGTGTTTTCTGGGCAAGAGTCAGTAAAGGTTTAAAACTGGCCGCATTGCAAATTCCCGGTCCCGAAATGGAACCACTTAATATTCATGATGGTAAAATTGCTACTTTATTTGCCATCGATAAGGGGAATAATCGCTTTATGGTAAGGGGTAAAAATGTCTTGGAATTTGAATTGTATCTTTCATCTGATTATATCGATTTTAACAAGCCAGTGGTTGTAACTTTTCAAGACATACAGGATAAAGGAGACAAACTTGCTCCAGGTGAAAAGTTTGTGGCGTATAACAAAAAAGTAGAAAAAAACATGAGAGTTCTTTTGCGGAGTTTTAAGGGGTTCCATGATGAAAATTTTTTTTATGATGCAAAAATTACTATTTCCACACAAAACTTGGTCAGGTTTGCAGCATCACGATGACTCGGGCAATAAATTCTTTACCAGAAAATAGAAGCCATCTCCTAGAAAAATCGAGAGAACTTCTTGGCTGGCCTTTGATTCAAGAAACTCTTGCAGGATATGCATGTTCTCCCGTGACATCTGAACTTTGCCGCTCACTTGTTCCACACTCAGATATTGACTCCGCAAATATTGCACTCAATACCACGGCGGAAATGGTTGAGTTTTTGGCAAGAGAGAACTCTTTTCCAATTAATTCTTTTGAAAACTTTCTCCCTATATTTGAAGAGGCTAAAGAAAGAGAGTTTCTAGACTCAAAACAGTGTCTTTCTGTTTTAAAGCTATTACGTGTTGTTCGGCATGTACGAAATTCTATAGAAAAACAAGACTGTTTTCCCTTACTAAAATTAGTTAGCAACCCACTCGATCCAGTGCCCTCTTTATATAAAGAATTAGACCGATGCATTGACGATGAAGGAGCGATAAAAGAAAATGCTTCACCCGAGCTCAAGCAAGCTACCCGTGATGTGTTTTCTGCAAAACAAAAATTAGAATCAAAAGTCGGTAAGTATTTTTCTGGTGAAACATACAAAGATGTTATTCAAGACAGTTATCACACAGAAAGGGAAGGTCGGCTTGTCATTCCTGTTAAATCAGACAAGCGATCGCAAATAGAAGGAATTGTCCACGATAGTTCTGGAAGTGGGCAAACGTTGTATGTCGAACCATCCTCTATAGTTCCATTAAACAATCAGCTGAAAATAAATAGAATAGCTGTTGATCGGGAAAAGAAAAAAGTTTTGCAGCTATTGACTAGGCAGATAATTGACTCAGGAGAGATCATTTCCACTAGTATGAAGATTCTCGTAGAGCTTGACTTTATTCATACCAGGGCTAGGCTGGCTAAGGTAATGCAAGCGAGGTTGTGCCCTATTAGACAGGGATGTGAGTTACAGCTAAACAAAGCCTTAAACCCAGAACTAATACTAAATGGAAAAGACGTAATCCCAAATGATATAGCCTGGGATCAATCGACACATGTGATTATCATATCTGGTCCAAATACTGGAGGGAAAACTGTAACTCTTAAAACAGTTGGTTTGATGACCCTTATGGTTCGTGCAGGACTTTTTTTACCAGTTGATAAAGAATCACATATTCCATTTTATCCGGAAGTATATGCTGATATTGGAGATGAACAGAGTATAGAGCTCAGTCTGTCAACCTTCTCAGCGCATATTAAAAAGATTATCCATATTATGAATCATGCTGCTCCAGGTTCACTCATTTTGCTCGATGAGCTGGGAATAGCTACGGATCCACAAGAAGGGGCTTCTTTGGCAGAAGCCATGCTGGCAGAGCTAAATAATAAAGGAGTAACAACTCTTGTTTCGACACACTACATGGCATTAAAGCTTCTTGCGCAAACACACAGTGGATTTCTTAATGCATGCACTGAGTTTGATTCTAAATCACAGACACCAACCTACCGCCTCATTTTTGGGGTACCTGGTCATAGCGCTGCAATCGACATTGCCGAACAGCTTGGTCTTAATGCGAGAATCACTGAACGCGCAAGAAAGATTTACCAGTCTCAGGATACGCGGGCTGATGAGGTGCTAAAAGATTTGACTCAACAGCGAATAGAGTTGCTAAAAGAAAAAGAAGTTTTGCAATCTAGGAACCTCAAGCTGGAGGTTTTAACGAGGCAACAAAGTGAACTTACTGAGAGCCTTCAAGAAAAAGAGAAAAAATTTAAACTTGAAAAATCAAAACGAATACAAGCTTCTGTTCGGGAAGCGAAAAACCAGGTTCGTCAAATGATGCAGGAAGTTAAGGGAAGCGCGGACATCTCAAAACTTCGTAAGGCAGAACGTGAACTTGGAATGATGGGGAGAATACCGTTATCCGCACATCGAGACGATCTTTCTGAATGGAAAATTGCTCCTGAAAAACTAAAGGAAGGCGATTTGGTATTGATTGAAAGTTATGGGGCGACAGGAGTTCTATTGGAAAATCCCACAGGAAAAAAGAAAGTCCGAGTGGGTTTGGGTAAAATAGAAACTGTTATAGCAACTGATAGATTAAAAGGAAGTTTAAAGAAAAAACGTGCTGCGGATAAGATCTCGGAGCAAATCAGTGTGAACATTCACACGGAGTTGACGTCAAAGGTAAAAACAACTTGCGACCTTCGGGGAATGAATTCTGAGGAGGCGCTCCTCGCTATGGAAAATTTTCTGAATCAGGCGGTTGCTAATGAAATTAGACAGGCGACCATAATTCACGGTCATGGAATGGGAACAATCAAAAAACTCGTTAGGGACTACCTTTCTTCAACTGGGATCTGTACCAAGTTTTCCCCTGCTTCAAGAGAAAACGGAGGGGATGGCGCAACAATAGTTGAATTCTAGGAAAAACAAATAAAAAAAATTTGTCAATCAAATACCTTGACCAAATGGTCAAAACGTTTTTTTGATTTCTTGATTTTTTCTTCATTGCCCAAAACACAAACATTGCCAGACTCTTTTATTTCTCTGAATAGTCCCGCAAAAGATTTAATGTCCTCTAAACGAGTTGACAGTAATTCATCTCGCCGTTTCTGTTTTAACTCGTATGTTTTGCCAGTTAAGTATTCAACCATTGAAGCAGACCCCTTTCGGTCTGCTGTCATTGGTGGATCTAGGCGTCCTACACAACCAATCAAAATCTTAGTTAACTCTTTATCTGTAATATCCAAATTTTCAAGGTAATCCCCAATTTGATCATATGTATCAAGTGTCTCAGTTAAGTTTGGATCTCGGTACGAGACCAACCCATAATCACCGCTATAGGAATCAAAAGAACTTTGTGAACCATAGGCTCCTCCCTGAACACGGACTCGGTCCCATAAAAAACAAGTACGAAGAACAGCATTCAAAACATCGAATCTTCCACTATATTCCATACCTAATTCAAATAAATTGGTTCCTTTCCCAACAAATTGCACAGAGCTTGCTGTTAAAAAGGCTTCGTTCACTGATCCGGTTTCAAACTTTAAGATTGCAGGAGTCTGTTTTTTTGCAGGTAATTTTTGAGTTAGGCTCAAAACTCTTTTTTCAATTTTTTTATAGTCACTTCCAGGAGCAGTAATGTTTGCAAAAATATTTTCTTTCGTAAATAATCTTTGCGTAACATCCTTGAATTCTTCAGCCACTTCGTCGGGGTTTTTTTCTGCGCGGTCTAGTAATGTCATCAAGAATCTATAATAAGAAATTCCGTCGGTAAGTTCGTTGTATTGGCCTAAGGAAGACTGATAGGAATTAAGTCGAGAGAGCACATAATGATTTCCTGAAGATAAAATAGAGTCTTCCATTGAGGCTTTAGAACTTTTTATAATCTCTACCAACCGTTTAGGGTTATTAAAGTCATATTCCAAAATCACCTCATCCCAAATATCAAAAAGGTGATCCAGGTTTTCCATAAGAGCTTTTCCGCTAAAGAAAATACGTGATAATAAGCTTTTATGATCATTGATTTTAGTTGAAGTAAAATGCCAGGAACGAAGCCCTCCCGTATGGATACCAAGTAGTTGTGATATTTCCATGTAACTATGTTTGCGTGTCCCCATACCTAAAACCAAATTACCAACAAGTGAAAGGTAGGAAACTTTATCAAGAGGGATACTGAGCGCATCGAAACCAATTTGAACATAAGCTATATTGTTTGTGAATAAATCATGAAATAAAATCTTAGGTTCGGATTCTTTTCTTAATTCCATCGGGAAACGTTCGCTCTCAACTTCAATATCATGGATATCCAAGCTTGGTAGTTTTTCTAAGGCTTCTGGAGAGTCTGATTTGATCTGCATTGCCTGAAGCTCTTGAGTTTTTTGGACGAGGTTTTCAATGTCATTTTGTGACATGGAGTCCTTCAAAGCCCTCATATTTTTTCTAACCTTAGCATCTTTTTTCTTCTCAAGATCTGGCTTAGGTTTAGCAAGCATTACACTCTGATGATTATTATTTAAAAGGTACTTAACTATTAAATTTTCAAAATATCTTTCTTTTGACTTACGCTTAATTTTTCCCATCAGTTTGTCATATTTTAAATGCATAAAAGGGTCTGAATCATATAACCAGGAAGCTAAGGTCTGAATGTTGTAGACGATACCCTTTGGAAAACCACCAAAATTTGATTCGCGCAGTTTGAAGTCAATCGAATTTACAGCCGATTTGACCATGTTTTCCTCAATTCCATTATCAACAAGGTTTTTTAGGGTTGAGAAAATAAGTTCAATGATTTGATCTTCGTTGTCGGTTTCTGTGCCTTTAAGTCCAACGGCGAAGGTTGTTTCGAAACGATTGTCATCAAATCCACCGCCAATCACCTCGCTTCCAAACTCAGAGTCGAGCAGTGCTTTACGTAGCGGAGATGCAGAAGTCCCAAGCAATAAATAACTTAAAATATTAAAAGCAAGGCAATGCTCATGGTTGGTTGACTTATCTAATTTGAATCCCACGATAACAAACGTTTTCTTATCTAGAGATTCATCTTTTGATACAGGATAGAAAATTTCTTTTCGCTTAGGTTTGCTAAATCGTCTTTGTGCGCTAACAGCAGATTCAATTTCAATCGACTCAAAATCTTTAAGGTATTCATTGTCTAGAAAATTTAAATATTCCAATGTGTTTCCATCACCATAAAAGAAAATTCGGCTGTTCGATGGGTGATAATGCTTATTGTGAAAATTTTTAAACTCTTCATAAGTTAAATCTGTAATAGCTTCAGGGTCACCGCCCGATTCAAAACCATAAGTCGTGCTTGGAAAAAGTGAATGAGCTAAGTGTCGATCTAAAATGCTTTCGGGGCTTGAGAAAACACCCTTCATTTCATTAAAGACGACACCTTTATAAGTGATATTCTTATCAGGACGTTCCAACTCGTGGTGCCATCCCTCCTGCATAAATGTTTCTTCTGTGATGTTTGGATAAAATACAGCATCTAGGTAAACATCCATCAAATTGAAAAAATCTTTCTTATTACGACTTGCTACTGGGTACATAGTTTTATCAGGAAAAGTCATCGCATTGAGAAAGGTCTGTAAACTACCTTTCAATAACTCCAGAAACGGTTCTTTAATAGGATACTTACGTGATCCACATAAGACACTGTGTTCAAGAATATGGGCAACTCCTCGATCGTTAGATGGAGGTGTCTTAAATGTTGCGCTAAAAACTTTGTTATCGTCATCATTCTCCATTACAAGAACTTCTGCACCAGTTTTTAAATGAGTAAACAGCAATGCTAACGAATTTAATTCAGAAATCGATTCTTGCTGATTCAACCGGAATCCCGAATAATTTTCCCCTAATTTAAAACCCATTATTTTCCTTTCGTTTTTCTTCTAATGAAAACATCCGTAAACACTTTAAAAAAATACCTACTTAATTGGATATCAATTTAAATATGATAGACTCATCTAATCTAATTAATCAAATGGAATCCTGGTAATCTATAAAGTCTGTATATCCAAGCCAATTGGACAGTGGTCTGAGCCCATTACCTTGGGGTATATACATGAATCTTTTACCTTTTTCATTAAATCTTCGGTAACGAAAAAATAATCGATACGCCATCCAATATTTTTTTTACGGACATCAGCTCTATAGCTCCACCAAGTGTAATGATCTGATTCCTGACAGAATTCACGAAAAGTATCAATGTATCCATGTCCGATAAATTTGTCGACCCAAGCCCTTTCTTCCGGAAGAAACCCTGAATTTTTTTCATTTGGCTTTGGGTTTTTTAAGTCGATAGCCTTATGAGCTGTATTAACATCTCCGGTGATGACCAGTTTTTTACCCTCTTTACGTAAAGATTCACAATGGTCGAGGAAGGCATCATAAAAATCCATTTTGTACTTTAGACGTTCCGGACCACTGGTACCATTGGGAAAGTAAATATTCAACAGATCAAAATATTTGTATTCAATTCGGATGATTCTTCCCTCCACATCAAACCTATCAATTCCCATCCCCAGGTGAACTCCTAGGGGCTTTTTTTTGGTTAAAATAGCTACGCCACTATATCCTTTACGTTGAGCTGGATTCCAAACAGCATGATAGCCGGGGGGGGTTGCAACATCTTCCGTCAGGTCATTTGGTGTAGCCTTGATTTCCTGTAGGCACATTACATCCGGGGCTTCAGCATGAAACCAGTCCATAAAGCCCTTTCGAACGGCAGCGCGTATGCCATTTACATTCCAACTCAAGATTTTCATATCCACCCTCGCACTTAAAAGACAACTGCTGTTTAATAATATTGAAAAAAAGCGCATAAAACCTGTTTGCGACCAGATATACTCTCATAAAAACCTAGTTGAACCAATGGATAAAGTCTAATCATATGCATTGGGTTTTCCGGAGATCTTAATTTGGTGATGTCTTTGAAAATTCATGATAAAAATGTTTATCCAATGGTAAAACCACACATTATTTTTCTTATAGTGCAGATCGAAGTTGAGTGAATATGCCTACTCCAGAACTATTAGTCAAAAACTTAAAAGTATCTTTTGCGGCTTTAAAAAAAGAGTTGATAGCTGTTCGTGGGATCAGTTATCAACTCAACCAAGGGGAGATACTAGCATTGGTTGGAGAGTCGGGTTGTGGTAAAACCGTTAGCGCTCTTTCCATATTAAGGCTTATTCAAGAACCGCCTGGGAAAATTGTGAGTGGAGAAATTTTTTTTGCTGGTAAAGACCTTTTAAAACTCAAGAAAAAAGAATTACAGGATCTGAGGGGAAAAGATATCGCGATGATCTTTCAGGATCCAATGACCTCATTGAATCCTGTTCTCACTATAGGGGAACAGATCATTGAAACACTCTTACGCCACACTTCCCTCTCCCGAAAAAAAGCTAGGGAAAAATCTTTTAGACTTTTAGAGCAGGTGGAAATTCCTTCCCCGAAGCAAAAATTGGATCAATACCCACATCAATTGAGTGGTGGGATGAGACAAAGGGTCATGATTGCTATGGCACTTTCATGTTCTCCGCGTATTCTTATAGCCGACGAACCAACAACAGCACTCGATGTTTTAATACAGGCACAAATACTTAGTCTTCTGAAAAAAATAAAAAATGATACTCAGATGTCCATTTTGCTCATTACGCATGACTTGGGAGTTGTGGCTGAAGTAGCAGAGCGTGCCATGGTGATGTATGCAGGTGAAATAGTCGAGTCGGGGTCGGTTAATGACCTTTTTCGTTCTCCACTACATCCCTATACGATGGGTCTTATGGAATCTATCCCTACATTGGAAACCACTCAACAGAAACTTTCAAAACTGAAAGAAATATCAGGGACGGTACCTTCTTTGTCGCAAGTTCCTTTTGGGTGCCCATTTCATCCTCGTTGTTCCGAAGCGGAAACACGTTGTAAAACAGATAAACCAAAACTTAAGAAAATATCTCAGACACATTCAGTGAGTTGCTGGTTACACTAATGAAGACACAAATAGAATCACCTCATCCAGTTTTACTTGAGGTAAAAAATCTAAAAAAACACTTTCAGGTCAAGGTGCCTAATCATGAAACACAAACGGTGCACGCTTTGAATGGAATCTCCTTTTTGCTTCATGAAGGTGAAACATTAGGCTTGGTCGGAGAATCTGGTTGCGGAAAATCAACAGCTGCGCGTGCGATACTGAGATTAGTAGAACCTACCTCTGGAGAGGTCTTTTACCGAAATCATAACCTGATTACTTTGAAACAAAATAAACTGCGTTCCCTCCGAAAAGAAATGCAAATCATCTTCCAAGATCCCCTTGCATCTCTAAACCCAAGAAAATTAATTAAGAAAATTCTGGAAGAACCTTTTGATATACATGGTTTTTCAAAATCAAAAGAGAAAGAAGATCGGGCCTCATCGCTATTAAAAAGAGTTGGGCTCACACCTGATCAGGGAGAAAAATATCCTCACGAATTCAGCGGTGGTCAATTGCAGCGAATAGGAATAGCACGCGCCATAGCACTAAACCCGAGTTTGATTATTGCCGATGAACCGGTCTCCGCTCTGGATGTTTCGATTCGTGCACAAATAATAAACCTACTGGTTGATCTTAAAGAATCAATGAGGATATCTTATCTATTTATTTCCCATGATATGACCATTGTCAGACACTTCTGTGACCGGGTGGCGGTTATGTATCTTGGTAAAATAGTTGAGATTGCCGACAGCGCATCACTCTTTAGTAATCCACGTCACCCTTATACTGAAGCGTTATTAGCTGCAGTCCCTTCGATTGATCTAGATTCAAAAAAACAAAATTTAAAAATAAAAGGTGACCTGCCAAACGCTATTGATATACCTAAGGGGTGCGTTTTTTATTCGCGATGTCCCATTCGAGAGAAAAAGTGCGAGCAATCTGCTCCACAACTTACGGGAGAATATTCTTTGCACCAAGTTGCCTGTTTTTTACGTGAGTGAAATTAATTTGGTGGGGTGGGCCGCTCGTATTAGCTACGAATGCTTAATATGCCTTTCCGATTAAAAATTAAGCCGTACTCCAACATCGCCGCATAAGTCCCACAGATTTAAGATTGAGTAATGGTTTTTTGTCTGCCCTTCAATTCTCAGATATTTTTTCTATAGCGGGAAGTCCACTCACGGGGGAGGCGTGATGAAGAATCATCTTCCACTCATCATTGACCTTTTTAAATAGGTTGGTCGAGTGGACTTTTGATAATTGTACACCACTAGAGAGTATAGAAAATAGGTTTTCCTGACAGGTTACCCAGGCAAGTTTTTCTGAGTTAGTGACCTCAATATGTGAAAGTTTAATTTCTAGATCGTGTCCTGATGAAAAAATTTTCTGCCAACTGACCATAATCTTGTCAAATCCAGTCAGGACGTCCCACCCTGGGTGGATACACTGCGAAATTGGATCGTTTAACCAAACTCCGATCATGAGCTCTATATCATTTTTATTAAAGGCATCATAAAACCTTTGATTGGTTTTCAGCACTTCTTTTTCACTCATAAAAAATCACCTCAAAGCTAGTAATATTCTATTGGGATGCTTCCAACAGGTATTCAATTGCATCAAAGGTTTCCTTAGATTCCCAGTTTTTTGCACCATCTACCCGCGCTACAACTCTACCTTCATGATTTATCACATAAGTGAATGGGATCGTCATTGAGGGGTAAAGCCGCTCGACCTCTCCTTTCTTGTCTAATAAAATAGGAAAGGTAAGTCCATACTCGTCAACGAAAGATTTAATTTTAGGTCCCGCATTTTTATCGAGGGTCACCGCCAGAACCGTCACTCCTTCGGAGCGGTAACGACGATAAAGCTTCTCAAAAGAAGGCATTTCTACTCGACAAGGGGCACACCACGTCGCCCAAAAATTAAGAATAACTACTTGCCCGCGATAGTTCTCAAGACTTTCATAATTACCCTTTAAGTTTCGCAAGGTAAAGCCAGGCCCTAGGTATCCTACTTCCGATTTTTCCTGGTTGAAGTTTTTACTAACTTTAACATCGGAAATAGAAATAGGGGTTTCTGCAAAGTGCTCGAAGAAAAAAAGAATGGCTCCAATAAAAGCAATAATGAAAAGAAGGACATGCTTCTTAGTTGGAATATAAATGATCTTTTTTGAGTCGTTCAACTTCATCTCTCATCATCTCAACTTTTATTCTCTGACCCATCAACACAAAATAAAGTAGTGTAAAAGCCCCGAGAGATAACAAAAGCGTGCTTACCATAGAAGGATCCATTCCTGTACCCAAACCTTCTGGTGATATCATTTTAGGTGGGGGATGGAATGTGCGCCACCATAAAACAGAAAAATGAATGAATGGAATATCAAGGAATCCAACAATACCTAGAACTGCAGCGAAACGAGCACGCATAGACCCCATATCAGTTTGATGACGAAGCATTAAATACGACACATAAATAAGCCACAAAATTAGAGTGGATGTCAGTCGAGCGTCCCACACCCACCATGCACCCCAAATTGGTCGTGCCCAAATTGGTCCCGTGATCAAAACTAGCGAACAAAAAATAACACCGATTTCAGCGGAAGCCAGGGCATATATGTCCCACTCTCTTTCCTTTTTCCACAGAAAAAGAATACTGGAGAGAAAAACAACAAAAAAAGCAAAAAAGGCCAGCCATGCCGCAGGAATATGAAAATACATAATACGTTGTACTGCCCCCTCCGTCTGTTCTGTTGGCACATAAACAAAAATAGCTACCATGGCTATTAGGAAGGTAATAACTGTAAGCCAGGTTAGAATTGAACTGCTGTCTTGTTTCTCGTCACTCATCCTGCGATCCTTTTTTGACAGCTTCCTTTATAAGGTCCAAGTCGTTTTGTAGAGACTGCTGAAATCTTTTGATTCGGAACAAGTAATAAAAAATTCCGCCCCACACAAAGACATTAGCCGCAAATAAATACTCCAGATTATCCATTCAAGTTATTCCTCCAGAACAAAATCTATCACCATTATGGAAATAGCAATGTATATGATATCGAAACACAAGGTCAAACTCACCCAGTTCATCATACTCGATAATGGTTCGCCTGCTAGCACCTGACCTGTCATTTTCACCGATCCGATAATAATTGGAATTATTAGCGGGTACAATAGTATCGGTAGCATAATATCACGCGTCTTAAGGTTTGCCGATAAGGAAGAAAGAAGAGTTCCTACTGCGCAAAACCCTAGCGTTCCCACAAAAATCACATATAACAATGGTAAAAGATGTGGAAGCAGGTCAATATTAAAAAAAACCATGAAAAGTGGTAGGGTAAATACCTCCATAATTAACAAAAACACGAAGTTGCTGACCAGTTTTCCAAAATAAAGTGCCGTCCTGTCCATGGGCGCTAGAAGCAACCCCTGCAGGCAGCCGTTTTCCTTCTCCAGCATGAACGATCGGTTAAGGCCAATAGTTCCTGCAAACAAAAATGCTACCCATAGCACACCAGGTCCAACTTCACTTGCCTGAATGAGACTAAGGTTGATTGAAAAAATAAAAATAATGACCACAAGGAGTGCGAAAATAAACATTGAGCTAAACAATTCGCGTGTCTTTATTTCTGTAATAAAGTCCTTCCAGATAATGGTCATCACCTGACTGAAGTACCGATTCATAGAAATAACAAAGCTCCCAACTTATAGCTCATTGTTCCAAGGATTTTGTGTAAAGGTTTTTAAAGTTACTTTGATCGATACAATCAACCGACTCGAAAAGAGAAAATTTTCCTCTGCTTTGTATTGCCACCCGGTCGCACATTTCAAGGCCACAAGAAATATCATGCGTTGTCATAAGAATGGTTCGTTTTCCCGTGTGTAAACCACGCAAACGATCCTTAAGGTCGCTGGTTGCTTGTAAATCCAACCCGGTAAAAGGTTCATCTAGAAATAAAACCGAAGGATCGTGTAAGGTGGCTCTGGCTATAGCCACTCTCTGCTGCATTCCTCTGGAAAAAGTCCGTATCGGATCATACCTACGCAATTGTAATCCGGCAGTACTAATAGATTCGTTGGCTCTTTCTTCTGGGTCATCTAGACCATAGAGTTTAGCGTAAAATAAAAGATTTTCTAGCGCCGTTAAATCAGGATACAAACAGGTCGCGTGAGAGATAACGCCGATTCTACTTCTTAACATTGCATTGCCTTCAAGAGCATCGAAACCATCTATCTTTGCTGACCCGGAAGCAGGGCGCATAAGACCGGTAAGAATTTTAATCAATGTTGTCTTGCCAGCTCCGTTAGGCCCAAAGATAGTAAGAAATTCCCCTTTGTTTAAATTAAAACTGACTCCACTCAAAGCCTGTAGACAACCAAAATCTTTTCGGAGTTCTTGAACCTGAATAATGGAATGGGATGAATCGGGCTTGATTTGTTCGTTCATGCGGGATACCACCATCGAAGATCAAATATCATGCTCATGCTAGAGTATGGACGAGGCAGTCATATAATATTACTATTTTTTAACAGCTGTTCACTGAAAAAGATATTGCACTAAGCTAGAAGAAAATTTTTCGAAGCTGACCTACCATGTTTTTTTATATTTTTCTTTAACTCATCAATTCGTTCAAGAATGGCAATTGCTTCCCCTTCAATTTTACTCCTTAAAGCATCAGAATCTTCAATAGATATCTTGTCGGCTTGAAGGTCAACCTCCAATTCTTTGAGCGATAACAAAAGTTCTTCTTTGCGAACCAGTAGATGTTTAAACTCTTCTTCCACAGGGTCAATTTTAGAAAAAGGCCTAGTGTTTGGTAGTTTTCCAAATAACGGAATACCAATAGCAATTATAATTCCTGTGATCAAAAGTAGTTCGATAAAGTGGGGGAAAGTTATATTCATGTTTCCAGTCGATCTAACTCATCCTTCAAACGACGAGAGTATTTACTAGAACTCGCTTCACTGGGTTTTTCAGAACCTGGTTCAGATGCGATACCGCCCTTAATATTTTGAAGTTCGATATCGGGTTTATTTTTTCCTACCCATCCATTTATAAGCTTACGTATTCCGATCCCTCCAATCATGATTGCTCCAAATGGGATTACCCAGGCAGTAAGATTAAATCCATTTTTAGTAGGAGCAGAAAGTACCGTCTCACCATATTTTTCAATCTGTTGTTGAACAATTTGATCAACCGTTAAACCCGACTCAAGCATTTTTGTAAATTTTTTTCGGTTTTTATCAGCCGTCGAACAAGTACAATTTATAAGGACTTTTCCACACTTATCATCGCATTTACACATCAGTTGATTTTCTAAGTCTGACAATACCGCGCCTGCACTGGCTATGCTTGAATTAATGATCGTAACAAACAGTACAATAAAAAAAACAAAAATGATTTTTTTTAAATAAATTATCATAGTCACTCTTGGGCTGGCGAAAAGACTATTTTTTGCAGTTTCAATCTCTCCAATCTTCGACGTTGCTCCAATCTGTCGGGCCATGCACAGACCATAGTTCCGAGAGCGATGATCCATCCTCCCGTCCACAACCATTTAACCATAGGGTTATGATAAACCTTTATTGTGGCCGACTCATCTTCAGAAAAATCTGCGAGGATCACATATAGATCACTTGCTAAGGTCGATCTTACATCTACCTCGGACACAGGCTGGTTTTGCCCCTTATAAAATTCTTTTTCCGGTCTCGCTGTCCAGATTTTCTTCCCATCTTTTTCAACGGCCAGTTGTGCAATAATACGAGTTTTTACTGAGGTAGCCTGAATCGCCGCAAGCTTTTCGTAACGCAACATATAATCTCTTATTTCTATAGTTTCACCTATCTTGAGCCGTTTTTCCGTATGTATTCCGTATGAAGATGATGCGGCGATCCCTGCATAAATCATCACTACGCCGATATGGACCGTGTAACCGCCATAACGTCTCTTGTTATTCCAGATTAGGGAACCCAAAGCACCCAAATATGTTTCGCTTGAAGCATACCGAGCCATAGTTCCTTTATAAAACTCAATGAGCATAGATGACAACACAAAAATACAAAGAATGAACGCGATGTATGTATAAATTTCTGAGCGGTTTGATAATGGAACCACGGGGAATAAAATAGCCCCTCCAATTAACGCAAACATCAGTGGTTTTAAAAAGTTCTTTTTTAGGTTGGACCAAGTAGCCTTTCGCCAAGCAATGATGGGACCAATTCCGATTAGTGCCAGTAGAGCTAAACCAATAGGAACATTGACCTGGTTGTAAAAAGGGGGACCTACGGTAATCTTTACTCCGCGTATTGCCTCAGAAATAATCGGGAAAATGGTTCCCCAAAATGTGGCAAACGCGATGCCTAATAGTAATAAATTATTAAAGAGAAAACCCGCTTCTCTTGAAAGAAATGAATCCAATTCGTTTTTACTTTTGAGTAATGGTAAACGTGAAATAATCAACGCTGTACAAACAGCAATAATAAAAAAAAGAAGACCCAGAAAATAATATCCTAATGTTGCTTCATCGAAGGTATGTACTGATTGAATGAGCCCACTTCGGGTGATAAATGTTCCGAAAATGGTCATAACAAAAGTGAGGAGAATTAGAGACATATTCCATACTTTCATCATATCTTTTTTTTCTTGGATCATGACTGAATGCAAATAAGCGGTCGCTACAATAAGTGGCATAAATGCGGCGTTTTCCACTGGGTCCCACGCCCAGTATCCTCCCCAACCTAATTCTACATAAGCCCAACTCGCTCCAAATAAATTTCCCATACATAGAAAAAACCATGACACTACGGTCCACTTTCGAGTCAATCGAATCCAGGCATCATCTAAATTTTTTGAAATAAGTGCAGCCATCGCAAAGGCAAAAGGTACTGTAAACCCAACATAACCTAAGTATAATGTGGGCGGATGGATAACCATCCAGTAATTTTGCAGAAGTGGATTTAACCCACGCCCATCTTCTGGGGGAAGAGGAATGCGCTCAAAAGGATTGGTAGAAAAATTAAGTAGAAAAAGAAAGAAACATGTGATCGCAAGCATAACCGCCATTGCATAAGGCACGACAATCAAGTTCTTCGAGCGATTTTGAATGTGAACCACCATCATGTAGCTAGTTAAGATAAGGGCCCAAAACAGAAGTGATCCTTTTTGTCCTCCCCAAAAGGAACTGAACTTATAAAAATAATCAAGTTCGATATTGGAATATGCATATACGTATTGCAGGCTAAAATCATTTGTGAAAAAAGCTTTCCAAAGGGCAATAGAAGAAATCATAATGCATGCCCATGTTATAAGCGGGACTTTATCTGCGCTCAAATAAAGATCTATGCGGTTTCCGCGTGCAGCCATAACATAGGCTACCGTCCCATAAAGAGACGTAGCCAGCGCAATCATTAAAGTAAACTCACCTATATCGTTCATAAAATACCTTAGCTTTCCTGTGATATCTCACTAGACCTACTGTCGCGATTTCAGGGTCGCGACAAGACCTTTATGTCAATAGAATAGCGAGGACTAGATCGTTGTTTTAGGCAAGAAATCAACTTTCCTGGGGTCTGGTTTTAGCTTGGGCTTATAGTCAGGGAGAGTTCCTGGGTGCATTCCCCCAGCCTCTTTTTCGGCCTCATACTTCGAAGGACAGCTGGTCAAAAGTGTGTTCGCGTGGAAAACACCCTGTTCATCCAAGGCTCCTTCTACAACCACCTCTCCACCGTCTTGAAACATATCAGGGGTGACGCCCTGATAAACAACATTCAAGTTACGATTTTTTTCTTCAATAGCGAATTGCACGTTAAGGTAATCACCGGGATCTCTTTCAATAGAGCCCGCAACCACATTACCCTTTACCTTGAGTCCAGTACCATGAAAAGAAACCTTTTGGTCCATTAGTTCGCTAACAGTAAAAAAATAAGTAGATGTGCTGTTAATTCCCGTTGCAATTAGATAGCCGATGGTCCCTACAATTAGTGATGATCCAAGGGCAAATTTAATCTTCTTACGATCCATAGTTTCATTAAATTTAATATAAAGTAATTTTTATAACTGTATTTTTTGGAGCTATTTTAATGATATCACTCAAAATTTGACCTTGTCAAAGTAAATCATTTCAAATAAATACGATAACGATCCTAAAAACAATCTAGAGAAACCTAAAAAAAGAAAAGGCCATCACCCGCTTTTTTTTAATTTTGATATCCACGTAATGGTATCAAATGCCTCTGCCTAAATAAAACTTTCATTATTATATAGATCATTATATAGATCATTATATAGATCATTAAATTTTGTAGGTCAATAATGAAACTTGTATAACACAAACAAGGGATTACGGTAGCCAGTTGTGTTTGCCACACCTAATTTAATTTAACTGTTCTTTTAGGAGTCTAGCTTTACCTATTTCAAGTCAAACCTTTTTCAAACACTACCTAAAGTGTCAGGCGTAAAAACATTTTGATATCAGCAAAATAGCACTTAAATGTTTGTGTTTTTATGCTTTTCTCTATTGACAGGGTGTTCCAATATGCTAGGATTGTGTCAGAAAGTGTCGTAAAGTGTTTGTTAATGTTGTTATAGGGCTAATTTGTTGCAATCAATTCGCATATGAACGGATTTTTAGGAACTTATAGCGTCAGTCTTGATGATAAAGGCCGTCTAAATGTGCCAGCAAAATTCAAGGGCCTCCTTGAGAGGGACAGTCCACAATTGGTTATGTGTGTGATGGATGGGTTTCTCATTGTATTTCCTCAACGCGAATGGGCTGCAAATGAAGAAAAGCTATACCATCTCAATGCATTTGATAAGAGTGATCGAAATAGACTTCGGGAGTTCTATGCTCGAGCGACAGAGTGTGAAATGAAATCTGGAAAAATTTTAATTCCTGCCGCTCAACGTGAAGCCGCTGGTTTGAAAAAAGAAGTGACGCTTGTGGGTATGTCTAAGACTTTTGAGCTTTGGGCTCCGGATCGACTAGAGAAGACATCTAAGTGAGCTAACAGTTCTCAGTTCGCAGGGTTGATCTAGTGTATGTAACGCGATTGCAAAGAAGACCCTCTTTTTTAAAATGCCTAAGCAACACGAATCAGTATTAGAGAGGGAGGTCATCCAAAACCTTAACCTTTTAGGAGGTAGCTTGATCGTCGACGGCACCTTAGGAGATGGTGGGCACGCAGAGTTGTTGTTGAAAAACACAACGAGTGTTCGCGTGTTAGGGATCGACCGGGATATGCGGGCAATTGAGCGGGCTGAGAAAAGGCTGGCTCCCTTCCGAGACCGAATTACTTTAGTCCACGGAAACTTCGGTGATATTAAAACTATCTTAAAAAAAGCCAATGTAATGAATGTGGACGGGTTGCTTCTTGATCTAGGTGTTTCTTCCCTTCAGTTGGACTCGCCAGACCGAGGGTTTAGTTTTATGCGTAATGGGCCTTTGGATATGAGGATGGATTCTTCTCAAAAAATAACAGCCGCTGATCTTTTAATTGAACTACCTGATGAGAAACTAGTGTCAGTAATCAAGGAATATGGAGAAGAAAGGTTTTCAAAAAAGATCGTGAGAGCCATCCGACAAGCGCAAAAAAAAAGCGCTATTAAGACAACTCTCCAGCTGTCAAATATTATCTCAAGCGTGATACATGCGTCGCGGCAAACCAAAATTCATCCTGCTACGCGTACATTTCAGGCATTGCGTATTGCAGTTAATGGTGAGCTAGAGCACATAAAAAAAGCGCTGAGAGATTCTGTCGATATTTTGCAGGAGTCGGCTCGTGTCATAGTGATTTCTTTCCATTCTCTAGAGGATCGAATTGTGAAGAATTTTTTTAAAACCGAGGAGAAGGGATGTGTTTGCCCTCCCAAAATTCCTGTTTGCTCGTGCGGGCACAAGCAGCGATTAAAAATTATTACACGCAAACCAATTATTCCAGCGGTTGAAGAAGTGCGACGTAATTCTCGTGCGTCAAGCGCTAAATTAAGGGTGGCGGAAAGAGTCTATGTTTAAGTGGTTGCCAAAATCCAAAAAAAATCAATTTCATGTAACCACGCGAGAATATCGTGTGGTTTTGGTAGCTGTTGTAGGATTGATGATAGTGGCTATGGCTTTTGTCTGGAGCAATGTTCGCTTGGTTGGTCTGGCCTATGAATATCAAGCTCTCGAAAAAATCCAACGAAGCTTGCTTCGCGAAAATAATCTCCTCCATGTGGAGTGGGAAAGCTTGCGTTCGTTAGATCGTGTTCAACTATTGGCAAAAAATAAAATCGGACTTAGGGAGCCCGAAAGCAGGCAAATTGTAACAGTCTTTTTAAAGAATTAAGACATGGGGCGTAATAAAGAAAAAATACCGAGTGTGAGTGTGAGCCGAGGGTCTCTTAAGGCGAGATTGATTTTAGTTTCGGTTCTTTTTGCGTTATTCGGTTCAGGGCTTATAGGGAGGTTGTTTTTTCTTCAGGTTGTAAAGCATGAAGACTTGATTTCTCGATCAATGCAACAGCATCAGATGACGGTGAATGTGAATTACGGGCGTGGTTTTATATACGACCGAAATATGAATGAGTTGGCTGCTAACATTAAAGTTGAGTCTGTGTACGTTACACCACAAGAAATTAAAGATAAAAAAAAGACGACTCTGCTATTAGCGAAAGCCTTAAAGATGGATGAAAAGTTAATTTTTAAGAAAATAAGTTCAAGGCGTAGTTTTGTATGGATTAAGCGTAGGGTTTCTCCTGCAAAAATCGCTCGGTTAAGAAGAGACTCTCCTTCAGGGGTTAATTTTATATCAGAGGACAAACGATTTTTTCCAAAGCGAGAGTTGGCTTCTGGTGTTATAGGTTTTACTGGAATAGACAACCAGGGCTTAGCTGGCATCGAACACCAATACGATGCAACGTTAAAAGGAAATGTTGTTAAAACGGTGATGAAAAAAGACGCTCGAGGAAAACTCGTGCAATTTAGTGGGAAGGTTAATGGAGAGGTTACAGAAAACCAAGGTATGATTTTGGCTATTGACGAGGTGATTCAGTTTTTCGCTGAGCATCATTTGAATAAACAGGTGAAAAAATATCAGGCTAAGTCAGGGGTGGCTATTGTTATGAACCCAAATACAGGTGAGGTATATGCGGTTGCCAATATGCCCCAGTATAACCCGAACAATTATTCTGCTTACAATCCTAAAAGGTGGATTAATGGTGCCGTGTCCAACGCGTATGAACCGGGGTCAATTTTTAAGCCAATTTTAGCTGCCGCTGTCATTGATGCAGGAGTAGCAAGGCCTCATGACATTTTCTTCTGCGAAAATGGAGAATTTGATATTGGTGGTAAGAAGATTGGGGAAGCCGCTAATCATAAATTTGGATGGTTAACATTGCGGGACGTGATCTCTAAGTCTAGCAATATTGGTTCTATCAAGGTTGCCCAGCAACTTGGGAAAAGATCTTTTTACAGTTACATTAAAAAATTTGGCTTCGGGCAAAAAACTGGGGTGGCTTTGCCTGGTGAGGCTGCGGGTAGGTTTAAGGAATTAGCGGCTTGGGATGAAAGGTCTCTAGCTTCTATTTCGTTTGGACACGAAATTAGTGCGACGCCACTTCAAATGATAAGTGCTGTCAGCGCAATCGCCAATGGCGGGACTCTTATGGTTCCGCGTGTCACACACGCAATTATAAAAAACGGAAGTGTTACTAAGCGCTTTAAACCAAAGGCTGTTAGGAGAGTTGTCTCGATTCAAACTAGCAGACAAGTGGTAGAGATTATGAAACATTCTGTTGAAACAGGAACGGGGGGAGAGGCTGCGATTAAAGGCTATGAAGTCGCGGGGAAAACTGGAACAGCGCAAAAATATGACCGCGAAACGGGAGGTTACTCAACCACAGCTTATGTTTCATCTTTTGTTGGTTTTGTTCCTGCGCACTCTGCGAAAATAGCTATTTTGGTCATGATTAATGAGCCTAAGGGGGTCCATTGGGGTGGTTCGGTTGCCGCGCCGGTTTTCAAAAATATTGGAAGGGAGACTTTGCGTTATCTAAACGTACCATCAAATGATCAGCGTGTTTATATTTTGGACCGAGCGTGATGAGGTGTTTGAGAATGGAGAGCGAGTCTAGTTTCTTTAAACCAATTCAAATGGATTTAAGTTTTGCGAAAAATAATATTTATAAAATGAGTAAATTATCAGGTCGAAAACTATCAGCTTTGATTCAAGGATTCCCTGTGAGAGGTGTCGAGGGAGCGTTGAGTCAGGAAATTTCTTCGATCGCTTTTGACTCTCGTGAGGTTGAAGATGGAGGGCTTTTTGTAGCCATTCGCGGATTTAAGCAGGATGGTTTTAAGTTTGTCAATGATGCTATCGCTCGCGGAGCGTCAGCGTTTATTACAGAAACACCTATTGAAGAATTATCGAGTTTAAATCTTGATCGAGGTAAGGTGACAGCGATTTATGTAAAAGATTGTAGAAGTGCTTTAGCTTGGGTTGGGGCAGAATTTTATGGTCGACCATCCGATCGAATGGACGTCTATGGTGTCACGGGCACAAATGGAAAAACAACGATCACGTATATTTTAGACTCGATCTATAAGGTTAAAGGGCAGCAGTCAGGAGTAATAGGAACAATTCGCCACCGCTATGGAGATACGAATCTTGCGGCGTCAACAACCACTCCTGAGTCTTTAGATATCAATCGAATGCTCCATGAAATGACTAGGCGAAAAATTCGTCAGTGCTTTCTTGAGATTTCGTCTCACTCGCTGGTCCTTAAAAGAGTTTTTGGAATGCATTTCTCCGTTGGTATATTTACTAATTTGAGTCGCGATCACCTGGACTTTCATAGAACGATAGATAGATATAAGGAAGCAAAGAAAGGGTTGTTTCGTGATAATCAGGTAGAAAAATCCGTGATTAATATTGACGATTCGGTTGGTCGTGAAATTGCTAACGAATTTTCAAAAAACTTATTGAGTATTGGTATTGAAAAAAAAGCTGATGTGATGGCAGAAGATTGTAGTTTATCCGATGCCGGCAGTTGCTTTACTCTAAAGACCCCATCTGGTTCCTGTGAAATACAAACTCACTTGTTAGGGATTCACAATATATACAATTTGATATTGGCGGCGGCGGGAGCACTCCATCAAGGTCTTTCGTTGGACCAGATTGCTAAGGGATTATGTTCCGTTAACCGTATCCCCGGCCGCTTTGAAAAGGTTCCTTGTCGTCAGAATTTTTCCATTATTGTTGATTATGCGCATACGGATGACGCGCTTCGTAATGTTCTGCAAGCTGCGAAATCATTTACACCTGGTCGTGTCATCACTGTATTTGGATGCGGTGGCGACCGTGATCGAGGAAAGCGGAAAACAATGGGTCGTGTAGCAATAGAAGAAAGTGAATTTACTATTGTCACTTCAGATAATCCTCGAACAGAAGATCCACAACTTATTGTAGATGACATTCTTGAAGGTATTCCTTCCTCGACGTGTCAGGGTAAAGATTACGAGGTTGTCGTTGATAGAAAAGAGGCGATCCAGTTTGCCGTCCGGAAGGCCCAGCCTGGAGATCTAATAATGATAGCAGGTAAAGGGCATGAGGATTACCAAGTTTTAAAAACAGGTGTAATCCACTTTGACGATCGAGAGGTTGCCCAAGAGGCAGCGAGGGGAGTGTTGTAAAGTGATTGAAATGAAGGTTGAAGAGTGTTTGAAGGCTATTGGTGGGAAGATTGTTTCTGGAGTTGCAACAAAAGCTTTCCGAGGTGTGTCTATAGATTCGCGAACCTTAAAAAAAGACGAGCTGTTTGTTTGTATCCGTGGAGATAGGTTGGATGGTCATGATTTTATTAAAGAAGCTCAAAATAAAAAAGCGGCTGCGATTATCCTTTCTAATAGAAGCAACGAGGTTTCTAGAAGAGGGGAGGCACCTATAGTTGTTCGCGTCGATGACACGTTAGAGGCTTTGCAAGAATTAGCTCGTTTTCATAGAGGAGAAATGCCTGTGCGGGTTGTTGGTATAACCGGAACAAATGGAAAGTCTACAACAAAAGAAATGACAGCCGCGATAACAGAAAAAAGATTTAAAACAATCAAGACAAAAGGAAATCTGAATAATCACATTGGGTTGCCCCTTAATCTTTTTCATATTTCAAAAGAGGATGAGGTTGCCATTTTAGAAATGGGAATGAGTGCGGCAGGAGAGATTAAGCGTCTTGCGGACATAGCGCAACCGCAAATTGGTGTGCTTACTAATATTTCTGAGAGTCACTTGGTTCACCTGAAAACATTAAAAAAAGTTCAAGCTGCAAAGGGAGAGCTTTACGACTCGTTAAGTGAAGATGGGACTGCAATAGTTAATGCTGATGACCCGCTAGTGTTGGAGTTGGCAAGATCTGTTCGAGCCAAAGTGGTTACTTATGGCGTTCATAATGAAGCTGACGTTAAGGCCGAGAATATCAGTTCGTTGGGTCAGGAAGGATTTAGTTTGAATGTTCGTTTTTTTGAAGAAAATATTCCTATCTGTCTTCCATTTTTAGGCGAATGTAACATTTATAACGCTCTAGCTGCGATCGCTACGGGTTGTTCATTGGGAATAGCCTCAAGCGATATTCAGGATGGGTTAAGAGACGCTAAATTGTTATCTCATAGATATGAGGTTGTTAAGCATGAAGGAGCAACGATTATAAACGATTCTTACAATGCAAACCCAAGGTCAATGCAAGAAGCCCTGAAAACTTTGGCTAGCTATCGATGTGAAGGGCGTCGTTTTTTTGTCGCGGGAGATATGCTTGAGTTAGGGGACCTGGCGGAAGGTGCTCATATGAGGCTTGGGGTGGACGTCGCGCGATATTCTATTGACTACCTCGTTGTTGTTGGTGATCTCTCTGCCCATGTTGTTAAAAGTGCTGTGGCCTCCGGTTTTAATAAAAAACAGACCGCTACTGCTTCGGATCATAAATGCGCAGTGTCATTTTTAAAAAAACACGTCCGCCCCGGAGACTGTCTGCTGGTCAAGGGTTCGCGCGGGGTAAGAATGGAGGAGGTTGTTGACGGTTTTATTGCTTGCTAAATCAAGCACCCATTGAAAGGATTAATTAAATTATGTTGTACCATATTTTTTATCCACTGAGTTCTGATTATTCATTTCTGAATGTGTTCCGGTACATCACTTTTCGGTCGGCCTATTCTGGTGTCACGGCCTTGATATTCAGTATGCTAATGGGTGGGGTAATGATCCGCATGCTTAGAATATTTCAGGTGGGGGAAAAAATCCGAGATGATGGTCCCCAAAGTCACGTTGTCAAGTCTGGAACCCCAACGATGGGCGGGCTTCTTATTTTGTCGACATTGATTATGTCTACTCTTCTTTGGGCTGACCTAACGAACTCTTATATATGGTTAGCCCTTTTGGCGACTTTAGGATTTGGTCTTGTGGGATTTATAGACGATGTTATGAAACTAAAAAAGAATAAGGGAATGACAGCGAGAGTAAAGTTAGCGCTGCAAATTTTATTGAGTTTGGCTGTAGGTATTTATCTGATTTATTTTGACCCCAGTAGAAGCGAATATGCTACTCATTTATATATTCCTTTTTTTAAGGAGTTTACGCCTGACCTGGGCGCTTGGTATCTCTTATTGATCGTTGTTACGATTGTGGGTACATCAAATGCAGTGAATCTAACTGATGGCCTCGACGGACTAGCAATCGGTCCTATTATTATAGCTACGATTACCTACACTCTAATCCTTTATCTTTGTGGACACTTTAAGTTTGCTGAATACCTTCGCATTCAACATATCAAAGATGCGGGTGAAATAGCTGTGTTTAGTTCGGCTGTAATAGGTGCCAGCCTAGGATTTCTCTGGTTTAATTCCTATCCGGCTCAAATATTCATGGGAGACGTGGGATCTTTATCTTTAGGTGGACTTCTGGGGACAATTGCAGTTATAGCCAAACACGAGCTTTTGCTTCTTTTGGTGGGGGGTATTTTTGTAATAGAAGCTCTGTCTGTCATTATCCAGGTGGCCTATTTTAAATATACCGGTGGAAAACGATTTTTTAAAATGGCACCGCTACATCATCATTTCGAGCATTCAGGTTGGGCAGAACCCAAAGTGATTGTTCGTTTCTGGATAGTTGCGGTGGTCCTAGCAATGGTCAGCTTAAGTACGTTGAAATTAAGATAATAATGTTGCTAAAAAATAAAAATATAACAGTGGTCGGCGCTGGATGTACTGGAGTTGCAACATCAAACTTTCTAGTTTCCAAGGGGGCCTCCGTTGTTCTTGTTGACATTAAGTCTCGAGTTGAATTAGAAAAAAATCTTCTTTCATTATCCCCGAGGGTTCGGACGCTATTTGGGTGTTCTGAGATTCCAGAATCTTCTGATTTGATAGTTCTTAGCCCGGGAGTAAATATTAACGCGTCGTTTTTAGAGGAATCTCGCAGGCGAGAGATCCAAATTATTAGCGAAATTGAACTAGCTTTTCGTTTTACTAAAACACCTATCATTGCTGTAACCGGCACAAACGGAAAGTCAACTGTAACAACCCTCATTGGGGATATCTTAAAACAGGCTGGAAAAAAAATCGCAGTTGGTGGGAATTTGGGTACTCCTTTCGTTGCATTACTTGAGCAAGATCCGGTTGATTATTTTGTCTTGGAAATTTCTACCTTTCAGTTAGAGGGCATTAAAACTTTTCGACCAAACATAGCGGTTATTCTAAATATTACTCCGGATCATTTAGACCGACATAAAACCCTTGAGGAATATGCAGACCTTAAGGGGAGTGTTTCTGCTTTTCAAAATGATGGGGATATTCTGGTTCTGAATAAAGACGATGAAAATGTAATGAAGCAGGGAAAACGCAGTAAGGCAAAAAAAGTTTTTTTCAGCCTTCGCGGCAAGGTTGATGATGGAGCTTACTTAGAAGATGGTTCCATGTTTACTTGTTCTGGTGGAAAAGAGAAGCGCATTTTATCAGTTGACGATCTAAAAACAGCGATGCAATTCCAAGCTGAAAACTTATTAAGTTCAATGGCGGTGGTTACTCTTGTTAATGCTGCTAAATCTGACATTACTAGCGTCGCCATGAAGTTTGAGGGTCTTGATCATCGGGTTGAATGGGTAAGGACAGTCCGTGGAATAGATTTCGTTAATGATTCAAAAGGAACCAATGTGGGGGCTTTGCAAAAATCTTTAAAGGTTTTTTCTCGCCCCATCATTTTGATTGCGGGTGGTAAGGATAAAGGGGGAGATTTTCGAGTTTTAAAAAATCTATTTAAGGAAAAAGTCAAGCACTTGGTTCTTATTGGGGAAACAAAAAATAAACTCCGGGAAGTTTTGAATGGTTCCTTTAGTTATGAAGACGCTGAGAGTATGGAAGATGCTGTCGAGCGGTCCATGGAGAAAGCGGCGGCAGGAGATATTGTGCTGCTTTCGCCAGGATGCTCTAGTTTCGATATGTTTAAAGATTTTATCGAACGAGGAAATCAGTTTAAGGAAATTGTAGGTCGTCTTTGAGTAGGGATTTTTAGTTATTTTTAAGTTCGGTAATAAAAGTCTGAATTAGATTTTCTCGGTTTTTGTTTTCTTGCTAAGGCCGATGATTTTGGTTAAGGGTTGGGAATGTATTTTGTGGAGAAAAAGTTGAACCGCTTAAAGTCAAAACCATTCCATTGTGACTCAATACTTCTTGCTACGACCATAATGCTGGTCTTAATTGGGCTTGTGATGGTGTTTAGTTCTAGCGGGGTATACGCGATGGAAAAATATAACGATGCTTACTATTTTCTAAAACGTCAGGTGGTGTGGGTTGCTCTGGGGGCTATGGTAATGCTATCTGCTCGCAAAATGAACTACCGTGAATTAGAAAAATACACCTACTACATCATGGGCGTGGCATTTTTGATGTTAGTAGCAGTGATGATACCTGGTTTTGGAAAAGAAGTTGGGGGAGCAAGGCGTTGGTTGGCTATAGGTGGGTTCACTTTTCAGCCATCAGAACTTGCTAAGTTTGCCCTGATACTATTCATAGCTAAATCTCTAGTGAAACGGTCCGACCAATTAAAAAACTTTGCCTATGGATACTTACCTAAATTAATCGTTCTCGGTTTTTTCTTCGTGCCCATTCTATTTCAACCAGATTTTGGGACCGCAATTACGATATGTGCGGTCACGTTTACAATGCTCATGATAGCGGGATTACGCTCAAAATTTCTAATCTATTCGATCTTAGCTGTAGTTCCTCTCTTTGTCATTGCAATTATGAATGCCGAGTATCGCATGCGTAGGATAGTTGCATTTCTTAACCCATGGGAACACGAATCGAATGCAGGTTTTCAGGTTGTTCAATCATTTTATGCATTTGGACGTGGGGGGATATTTGGCACTGGAATTGGTAATAGTAGCCAAAAGTTATTTTATCTTCCAGAAGCGCATACAGATTTTATTTTTTCAGTAATTGGCGAAGAGCTTGGTTTTGTCGGGACCTTGATTCTTATTTTTCTATTTTCAATGTTGATTTGGAGAGGATTTGTCATTGCTTATCATGCTAAGGATTCTTTTGGAGTTTATGTGGCGATTGGTTTGACTCTTTTAATTGGAATTCAAGCATTCATGAATATGGGAGTAACTGTAGGTTTGCTTCCAACAAAGGGATTGACGCTTCCTTTTGTCAGCATGGGAGGGTCATCCCTGGTGGTTCTAATGCTTTCAATAGGGGTGTTATTGAATATCTCAGAAAAACCAATCCAAAATTGACCTGCGGATTATGAAACGAAAAATTGTGATTGCAGGAGGAGGAACTGGAGGGCATTTGTTCCCCGGTATAGCACTCGCAAAGGAACTTAAGAGGAATGATATGACGATTGAAATTACATTCATAGGAACTAAACAGGGGATTGAATCGAAGGTTCTTCCTGGGGAAGGGTTTATGTTGAAAACCATTATATCCTCAGGTTTGTTGGGAAAAAGAGGACTCAATAGGTGGGTTTCTTGGTCCAAACTTCCGATGGGAGCCGCGCAATCAATGTTTTTTCTAATTCGTAATCGTCCTAATCTTGTTGTAGGTGTTGGTGGTTACGTCTCTGCTCCGTTGGTTTTTTCAGCCTGGCTTTTACGTATTCCTATTCTAATTCATGAGCAAAACGCATTTCCTGGTATGGCTAATAAATGGCTAGGAAAAATTGCCGATAAGGTGGCGGTATCTTATAAAGAATCCAAACAATTTTTTTTAAATAAAAAGGTGGAAGTGACAGGCAATATGATTCACGAAAAACTTTGCCAAGCGAGAGAAGGGTTTCCTTCTCCTTTAAAACAACCATTCGGGGTACTGATTCTAGGTGGCAGTCAGGGATCACACTCGATCAACATGGCGATGGTTGAAGCGCTAGACCTTTTATCTGATCGTAAAGAACGACTCCATATTACTCACCAGACAGGTGATGCGGATTATGAAATTGTTAAAAAACAATATGCTGCGAAAGGGTTCTCTGCCAATGTTATGTCATTTATCACTGATATGCCTGAGAGATATCGGTCGGCTTCTATTGTTATATGTCGATCGGGTGCCACAACTCTTGCTGAAATTACAGCCGCTGGAAGAGTGTCTCTTCTTATTCCTTTCCCTTACGCAGCTAATAATCATCAAGAGCATAACGCTAGAATTATTGAGGCTGCCGGTGCTGGGGAGGTGATTTTGGACAAAGAAATTTCTGGCGAGCAGATCGCAAAATCGATTAAAAAAGCGATGGATGAACCAGAGAACCTTCAAAGAATGGAGAACAATAGTTATGGTCTTGGTAGTCGGGATGCAACCGAAAAAGTGCGGAAGATTTGTTTGGAATTAATGGGCGACGCGAGAAAAGTTTCGGAAGACAATAATGAATCGAAAGAAAAACATGTTTTGTCATGCTTCTAGGGAAAACCAAAAGAATCCATTTTATCGGGATCGGAGGCTCAGGTATGAGTGGAATAGCTGAAGTTCTGATCAATCAGGGTTATGAGGTAAGTGGCTCTGATATGGCTAAAACGTCTGTGACGAATCACTTGGAACAGCTTGGCGCTAAGATATCTTTTAATCATGCATCTGAAAATATTGAGGGTTCACAAGTTGTTGTGGTATCTAGCGCCATAGACCCGAGTAACCCAGAAGTAACCACAGCAAAAGAGAGCATGATACCGGTAATCCCTCGTGCAGAAATGCTTGCTGAACTTATGCGCATGAAGTATGGAATTGCTATCGCTGGAACTCATGGAAAAACAACCACAACCTCTCTTGTGTCTACGGTTCTCGCAGGAGGAAAACTTGATCCAACGGTGATTATAGGAGGACGATTAAAAAATACTGGAAGTCATGCCAAGCTTGGACAAAGCAAATTTTTGGTGGCAGAAGCTGATGAAAGCGATGGGTCGTTTATGCAGCTTTCACCCTCTATTGCCGTAGTGACAACGATTGATGAGGAGCACATGGAGTTTTATCAAACGTTGGAAAACATGAAAGAAACTTTTCTTAAATTTATTAACAAAATTCCATTTTATGGTTCTGCTGTTTTATGTTTGGATGACCCTAACATACAATCGCTGATTCCAAGGGTGGAAAAAAGATACATCACATATGGGCTTAGTTCCCAGGCCGATTATACGGCGCGTAACATTTCAATCGAAGGATTAAAAACATATTTTAATGTGTTTCACCATGGAAAAGATTTAGGGCGTATACGTTCGGGAGCGTTGGGTCAACATAATATTCTTAATACGCTTGCGGCGGTAGCAGTTGGGATGGAGTTGGATCTTGATTTTGAAATAATAGCAAATTCCCTTCTTCAATTTGAAGGTGTGCAAAGGCGATTCGAAATCGTGAAGCAGTCAGATGAACTGACCCTAATAGATGATTACGGGCATCACCCAGTTGAAATAAAAGCGTCCCTGAAGACGGTAAAAGAAATCTGGCCTGCCAGCAGGCTAATCGTGATATTTCAGCCTCATAGGTATTCGCGCACCAAATCTCTAATGAAAGATTTCTGGTCTGCCTTTAATGACGCGGATCACTTGTTTGTAATGGATATATTCTCAGCTGGAGAAAGTCCTTTAGATAAAGTACACGCAAGTACCATCGTTGAGGGAGCGCGCGAATGCGGGCACAAAAATGCTAAATATTTTAAAAGTCAAAATGATCTAAATAAAGAATTACACAGTCTTGCCAAACATGGTGATGTGCTAATGACGTTGGGGGCGGGAGATGTGTGGAGGTTGGGTCGAGATTTTCTAGTTGCTAGATTTTCACAAAAAAACTAATTATTAATTAAGGGAGGAGTTTGTTCTTATGCTGAGCGGACCTTGGAAGCAAAAATTGATACGCTACGCAAACACTGGAACTGATTATAAACTTCCCATGAGGAATAGTATGGATTCACCCAGAACTATTCTGGGGAGAAAAATCACACAGAGAAAAAATATGAATCTTTCTTTTTCTTTTCAAAACAAGATCAAAGGTGAAGTTCTGTATGACGAAATGATGTCAAAGTACACTTCAATGCGAATTGGGGGGCCTGCAGATGTTTTCGTTTTGCCTGCTAACTTGAGAGACCTGCAAATAATTTTAAAGCACCGTGGAAGTTGCCCCATATGGACAATTGGGGAGGGGACTAATCTTCTTGTTCGAGATCGAGGTATACGGGGAATTGTGATCGCATTAAAAAATTGTTTTAAATCAATAAGACGACCGGTATTTTACAAAACCTCAGATGGTCAAGAAAGAGCCGTCGTTCAAGTAGATGGCGGAGTGAAATTATCCTACTTGGCTAAATTTGTAGCACGTTATGGTCTCACAGGTTTTGAAAAATTTGTTGGGATTCCAGGATCTGTTGGTGGTTCTGTCGCAATGAATGCTGGGGCGGAGGGTGCTGAAATTAGTCAGGTTCTCCGCAGTATAAAAGTTATGACTCTTGATGGGGAAATAAGAACATATAGCAAAAGCGAGATGGTGTTTGCTTATCGGAAAACTACGTTCCCATCAAAAGACGGAATAGTAATTGAAGCCGAGATAGATCTAGAAAAGGGGAAAATTTCTGACATTCACCGGGAAATGGATAAATATTTGTCACGGCGAGGCTTAACGCAGCCACTGACTATGCCAAACTCTGGTTCGATTTTTAAAAACCCAGATGGTGAAAAAGCTGGGCGTCTAATTGAATCCGCTGGGTTAAAAGGTTGTCGAATCGGAGGGGCTAGCGTGTCGATTAAGCATGCCAATTTTATAGTAAATAAAGGAGGTGCGTTAGCAGAAGATGTGATTAGACTGATCAAACATATTCAAGTTGTGGTTGAAGAAAAAACCGGTGTCAAATTAGAGCAGGAAATTATAGTTATTTGATTATATTGACAACCATTCGATGAAATTAGAAAAAAAAAAAATTGGGGTTTTGATGGGAGGTTTGTCTCCTGAGCGAGAGGTTTCTCTTGCTTCAGGTAATGCGGTATTAGAGGCGTTAGAAAGAAAAGGTTTGAATGGGATAGGAATTGATGTGAGTAACAATATTGCCTTTTCGCTAGAGAAAAATAAAATTGATATCGCTTGTATAGCTCTTCATGGGATTTATGGAGAGGACGGTTCTATTCAAGGTTTACTCGAATACGCAAAAATACCTTATACCGGTTCGGGTGTTTTAGCTAGTGCGTTAGCTTATGACAAGGTGAAGTCTAAAGAAATTTTCAAATTTAATAAAATTTCCACGGCTGACTATCAGGTTTTATGTCGGAGAGAAAGGGGAAAACAGGAGCGTATATTGGATTTTCCAGTTGTTGTAAAGCCTTCGAATCAGGGATCAAGCATCGGAATCAGTATTGTGAGAGAAGAAAAAGAGTGGGAGGCAGCTTTAGAGTTAGCTTTCAGTTATGCAAAAGAAATTCTGGTTGAGAAATATATTGAAGGTAAGTTGCTAGCTATTGGAATGAATGGAGAAGAACCCATGCCCATCGTACATATTCGGCCTAAGTCCGGATTTTACGATTACGAATCTAAATATACTAGTGGGAGAACAGAATATGACTGCCCTGCTGAACTTAGAATAGAAGAAACGCAACGTTGTAAAGACATAGCCGTTGAAGTCTATCGTGCTTTGCGAGGAAATGGAATGCCTCGGGTTGATGTGATACTGGACACTGAGGGAGTGCCGTATGTGCTTGAAATGAATACTATCCCTGGTTTGACGCCGACAAGTCTTTTGCCGATGGCGGCAAAAGAATCTGGATTGGAATTTGATGATTTGGTACTTGAGATTTTAAAATCGGTCCATCTTGATTATGAAGGGTGAAATACTAATATGGGTTTAGCTTTACGGGAAGAAAGTAGTTTTGATTTAGGTTCTGTCTTTCTAACCCTGATTACTGGGTTGGCAAAGATGATTCTGGTGGTTGCATGTTCCTATGGAATTTTCTCAAGCTATAGATTTATAACTCAGTCACCTCGCTTTAATATTAATGAAATAAACCTGGTTGGTCATCAACGATTGTCAAACGAAGAGTTAAGTCCATGGATTGGAAGCATAATTGGAAAGAATATTTTTCAGTTGGAACTTGATGGGATTTCTAAAAGGCTGGTTGAGCATCCGTGGATACAATCGGCTTCAGCGAGAAGAGTTTTCCCTCAAGGTATTTATGTTGAAATTAAGGAAAGGACCCCTTTTGCTAAACTTCAAATGGAACAGATTTACGCAATAGATAATTATGGAATTTTACTTGGGACAGATTTAAGAGGTGCAAACAAACTACCCACTATAACGGGTATTAAAACGAAAAATCCTAAAATAGGAATTAATGTGGCTGACGAAGAAATTATTCGTAGTTTGAAAATGATGTACAGTCTCAACCAGTTATCCATATTCGAAAAAAATCCAATCGATAATGTGCATATTAGCAGCAGGTATAGAATTACTTTTTCTACACATACCCAAGATGTCAAGGTTCACATGCGTCCAGAAATAGCACAGGAAAGTTTTAAAAATCTAGTACTAGCATTAGGTGCTATAGAAAAAAATGAGAAGGATTTCAGCTACATTGATCTGTCTTTTGAAAATAGAGTTGTTGTAAAACACCGTGGTGAAGTTAAGAGAGAGTTCTGAAAAAATAAAAAGACATAAACCTGGGAAGGGAGAGGACGTATGTCCAAGAAAAATGAATACATAGTAGGTCTTGATATTGGAACAACTAAAATCTGCTGCATCATTGGTGAAATTAGCCACGAGAACCAGGTGGATATCATCGGATTAGGGCAATATCCTTCACGTGGCCTACGTAAAGGTGTCGTTGTAAATATAGATGGAACAGTGGAATCTATCAAAAACGCTGTTGAGGAAGCAGAGTTAATGGCAGGGTGTGAAATAGACTCTGTTTTTGTTGGAATTGCCGGTGGTCATATCAACAGTTTGAATAGTCACGGTATCATTGCTGCTAAGAGTAAAGAAATTACTCAAAAGGATGTTGAGCGAGTAATAGATGCAGCAAAAGCGATTGCAATTCCTCTTGATAGGGAAGTTATTCATGTCCTACCACAAGAATACATTGTAGACAGTCAGGATGGAATCAAAACTCCTCTAGGTATGGCAGGAATACGTTTAGAAGCGAAGGTGCATATAGTCACAGCTGCGGTAACCTCTGCACAAAATATCGTTAGGTGTGTTAACAAAGCGGGACTAGGCGTTCGAGACATCGTTTTGGAACAGTTGGCCTCAAGTGAGTCGGTATTATCTTCAGACGAAAAAGAACTTGGTGTCGCTATGATTGATATAGGAGGTGGTACATCTGACCTAGCGATTTTTTATCAAGAATCAATCAAGCATACGTCAGTTCTAACAATAGCAGGTGCGCAAATGACAAACGATATTGCTATTGGACTACGTACCCCAAATCAAGAAGCAGAAAAAATAAAACATGTGCATGGGTGCGCCCTTTCCACCCTGGTGGCAGAAGACGAAACGATAGAAGTTCCAAGTGTGGGAGGGAGGGAAACTCGTACTGTGTCGCGACAAATTTTGAGTGAAATTTTAGAAGCCCGCGCAAGAGAAATGTTTGAAATGTTGAACCATGAGATAAACGTTTCTGGGTTTCGTGACATTGTTTCTTCA
>JALPWY010000090.1 GCA_023271875.1 Nitrospinaceae bacterium
TCCATTCAAACGTAAGGAAAACTGCTCATGCCAGAGCCTTTTACAATTCGAATCTTTGTTCCTGATGGTGATCCTGAAAGTGTACAGGTCGTAGATAAATTGAACTGGACTGGGGTCGGAATTGCTTTCCCTAGGAGAAAATGGCCTGACGTAAAAAGTAGGCAGGAATTCAGCTCAATGGGTATTTATTTGCTTTGTGGCTACGGAACTAGCTTCAAAGAAGTTGACGATGACCTTGGTGAAGATGATCTGCCAACAATTTACATAGGCCAAGCTGATGTTCTTCAATCTCGCATAGATGCACATTATAAGAATAAAGATTTCTGGGACAGATGTACCACCTTTACCACCACTAATAACAGTCTCAACAGAGCTCATGTAAACTGGATAGAATATGCTTTGATTGAGAAAGCAAAAACTAGTGGCCGTTGTCATCTCGATAATGATGTTTCTCCGAGAGAACCTCGGTTAACAGAAGCTGAAAAAGCAGACACAAAAGCTTTCTTAAAGGAAATTTTACAGATTTTACCACTTGTGAACGTTAGGGTTTTTGAAACTATTAACCCAGTAGCAACTCCCCATGCAACTTTACCAGACGTTCAACCATCAAGTAGTAATGTAGAAAACGATACCATTGTTGTGCCAGCTAAGAAGGAAGGGTTTGAACGTGTGTTCATAAACGAAAACTGTTGGCATGCAATTCGCATTTCAGGAGGAATGCTCGATAAAATAAAATATATTGCTAGTTATCAAACGAAACCAGTTTCGGCAATCACTCATTATGCGCCAGTTGAAAAGATTGAACCTTATGGAGAAAATAACAAGTACAAGGTTATATTTTCTCAACCGGCTCAACTTTTAGAAAATCCTATCCCTTTCGGAAATGCTACTTCCGGTAGCATGCAGGGATCAAGATATACAAACTTTTCCAAATTAATGGCTGCGAATACTTTATCAGATCTTTTTCCTATCAGGTAACAACTGTATCCTGCACGGCCAATAACCCAAGATTACTTAGCAGGACTGGATAGTAGGATCAATTCTAACGTGCTGGCAGTACCTAACATCGAGCGAGAAGGGACCCCCCGAGTGACCCACATTCGGCCGCGGTGTGTATGTCTTCCTGCATTGCACCACCGACAGCACACAGATTCTCGTTGCTCCGCGCTCCTCCTCCAACCTGCACCGCCTCGGCCCGTAAGGTACAACAGGTGGCAACATATGCTGTAGATGTGGAGGTTAATGATGATGTTGAGGTGATATAGGTCCCCCCCCCCTTGGTAATACCTATAGTCCACGCACAAGGCAAACGTGGGTCCGAATTTAATTTCTTGGTTATCTACAAGAATAGTTTCCGGTGTGGCGGGGGTGGATGCTCCACCTGCCCCACTGCAAGTACTCCCCGAACTTATCAACGATGCACTATCGATACTGTAAGTATTTGGACTGCTGTTATGTTTTGCAGACGCACAGAAGTTATCTAATGGAGAAGGGGGTAGCGTTGCTACAACATCTGCGTTCTGATTAAATCCGTAAGTAGTTTCTTTAATTTTAGGAAGGTCGCATCCCTGAAGAGCATCGGTGTCAAGCCAATACGCATTGCATAGAAGATGCATATCCTTTAGAGCTTGCTTGGAGTGAGCATCATAGCCTCGTATCTTGTACTGGTTAAACTGGGGAATAGCAATAGCAGCAAGGATGCCGATGATTGCAATTACAATCAGCAGTTCTATGAGTGTGAAACCTTTTGTGCTTTTATGAGTTGAATGCATGACCATTCCCCTTAATGGCTGGCAATGAAGTTACTTTATGCTAGTTGGCGGGGATAGGCAACTTGCTGAGGTGAACACTGGGGGTCGAGATATGTGTTGTGAACAAAGTCCGCTAATGGAGCGGCGTCACTCAACGCGTTCATTCCACCCTCTTGGGTCCCAAGTCACTTCACTAGCGATTCGGATCTCCCTATAATAGGGGGCTTCTGACCCACCCCACAATTCTGCTTCATCGTCAACCATGTAGGTTTGAGTTTCAAAGTTAAACGTGCACGGAGACATGTACACTCCTTCGGTTATGCGTCCGTTGTGATCTCTATCTTTTCCTGTCGGATTAGCAAGCGATTCGGTGGTCGTGCAACGCCTGGAAATACGCGACGACGGGGCGTTGCCGGCGCCGTCATGCTCTAGTCCCAGAAATACCCATCGCGCATTTGGTACGCTTGGCAGTTCATGGACACTCTGCTCATCGGGGCCGTAGACCATCTCATTCCTCCCTGGGACGCATTTCCCTGCTTTGCGCGTCTCTTGTCCTTGGATTTGTCTGCCCGCCGAATCTACCATCATCCAAACACCCGCCATTCTATGATTATCGTTATTATGAGCTTCGCTTCCGCAAGCGTCGTGAGCATTATCTCTATTCGATATCTCCTGCCTAGCATATCCCGTTTGGACTGACCCGCCCGCCCCACTGCAACCACTTCCCGAACTTATCAACGCCGCACTATCAATACTGTAGGTGTTGGGACTACTGTTATGTTTTGCAGATGCACAGAAGTTATTTAGTGGAGAAGAAGGAAGCGTCGCTACAACATCCGCGTTCTGATTAAATCCGTAAGTCACTTCTTTGATTTTAGGAAGGTCACACCCTTGAGTCGAGTCAGTATCTAACCAGTAAGCATTGCATAGCAGATGCATATCTTTTAGAGCTTGCTTGGAGTGAGCATCATAACCTCTTATCTTGTACTGGTTGAACTGTGGAATAGCGATGGCAGCTAGAATACCGATGATTGCAATTACAATCAGCAACTCTATGAGTGTAAAACCTGATTCACTTTTGTGAGTTGAATATTTTTGCATGACCATTCACAACTACTTACAGGGTATCTCACGATCCTTCCAACCCGGTGACTGCAGTGCGCCCTGTCGGTTACACTCTACAAATACTTCACCTTCTTGTAAACCCGCCCACTCCGTATACTTGTGCGTGCCGTCACTCCCTCTCATGTATGTCCCCGGATTCTCTCCTCTTTTCCTAATAACTATTTCGCCACACAAGCAATAACCATTGCGGCAACCATATACAAAACCTGGGCGGCAGCCCATTATCGTATTTGTGTAACCCATTACATTCCCTTGACCCTGTTTGAATGGAACCTGATTACCACAGTCAGGATTGTTACCACATACTATTGCACCCGTAGTATCACATCGAACACAACCCATGCTATTTAAGTGATGGGAAATGTACGCGTACCCGACGCATCTCATGTAACCACCGATGACTAACTGGTGTCCCCAACCCAACCCTCCGTCATATGATGGGTCCCCACAAATTTGGTTGGACGCCGTTTCCACAACGGGTTTACCTGTTCCACCG
>JALPWY010000091.1 GCA_023271875.1 Nitrospinaceae bacterium
CTAGGTACTCTTCTTCAGGGTCGGCCCCTTCAATCAACACGGGGGAAATTTCACCAATCCTCGCCTTATTTTTTTTTCTGCTGATTTCCCGTTGAACACTCATCAATTCACCCCGGCGTGAAACAGCAATTTTATTTGGAACAAGGTCCTGGTAGTTGTAAGCGGTGGTTCCCTCTTCATGGAAATAAGTGAATACACCGACATGATCAAACTCAACTTCGCGGACAAACTCAAGAAGATGCTTGAAATGCTCGTCGGTTTCTCCCGGGAACCCAGTAATAAAAGTTGTGCGTAAAGCGATACCTGGAACTTTGGTGCGGAGCTCGTCGATCATACTGCGGACACCTTTCTCGGTTTCCTGTCGTTTCATCCGCTTAAGCATAAAGTCATGAGTGTGCTGAAGGGGAACATCGACATAATTACAGACTTTTTCTTCAGAGGCGATATATTCGATTAGTTCGCTGTTGATAAAAGTAGGATAGCAATAGAACAAACGCATCCACTCAATTCCGTTAATCTTAGAAAGAGATTTCAGAAGCTGGACCAAGCCATTCTTCATTCTAAAATCCACTCCATACATGGTTGTATCTTGTGAAATCAAGTTGAACTCTTTGACTCCATGCTGGGCAAAATGTTCGGCTTCGGCGATGATCGATTCGGGTAGACGGCTTCGAAACTGCCCACGAATTTTTGGAATGATGCAGAAGGCGCATTTATTGGAGCAACCTTCACCAAGTTTAAGATAGGCAGAGTAAAACGGGGTCGTCAATACACGATTCATGTAGGATTCAAAATATTCCGCCGGTTCGTGCACATGGTTTCTCGAAATATTTTCTTTCTGGGAATCGGATTCTTTTAAAATCTGTTTTAATCGCGGGTACTGGTTTACACCCAGCATGTGGTCTATTTCCGGAATTTCTTTAAGAAGCTCATCGCTATATCGTTCGGAAAGGCATCCGGTTACCACGAGCTTTTTACATTTGCCTTCAGTTTTAAGGGTTGCCATTTCAAGGATGGCATCAACGGACTCCTTTTTTGAAGATTCAATGAATCCACAAGTATTGACAATGATGACATCGGCTTCTTTTTGGTCGGAAGTGATTTCGTAGTCATCACCTTGCAGATCCCCAAGGATCAACTCAGTATCCACCGCGTTTTTTGGACAACCTAGACTGACTATACCCAACTTTTGCATAAAATTTTTTTATGATATTACAAATGAAACGGACTTAATTTGTAAGTGATTTAGTTTAGTAAGCTTTTAATTTTTATCAGGATAGCTTAATTAGGGTTTGGAAACCAACAGATTTTGCAGGTCCTTAAAAAGCCAATTATAACTAGGGGTTTTTAAAAATATGAATCAGCTCGTCTAGTGCTTCGGAGTCCGAGGCGCGGACCAGTTTTTCTAACTGGTTGACAAATTCGTCCCGGGTACGGAACTTCATTTCAATTCTAATTTCGTCACTTTCAAAACTATCTTGCACGTGGACTTTTGTTTTATTATCCAATTTCAATGCGTCAAGAGATCTTGCCAAACGAACTTTCAAATCGCTAAGAACGGGATAACGTCTGGAATGAAGAATGTGACGAATACGGTCGTAGCGGACATTGGGTGCAAGATCATTTTGATTTAGAACAGATTGTAATTCGGGCAGCTCAAATAGATCCAAGGGAGTTATTTCATCCCGTGTAGAAATTTCTTCTACCCATTCGAGTAAATCCCGCCATTTATTGACTCCAGGTCGAAGTGCAGAAAAAAAGCGTTCAGCTGCCATGGCACTCTTAGCGTTCCAGTTGAAAAATACTGAGAAGGTTCTAAGCGGAACATTCATTTCATGAAGAAGAGTTTTAAGGCCAGTTGTTAATCGATTGGTACTGAGATAATCGTCCAAAAGTTTTTTACTTTTCTCCAAGCCGAGCATTGGCATATACTTTTCTATAATACGAACTCCCGGGATCTTAACCGTGCATAACTTGGAAAGGATGAGCCCTTTCTCAATATCGCTATATTGATGAAGGAACTGATTTTCTGATAGGTTCAACATCAGCATCGCTTCTTCATCAGGCGCAGGGCTCAAAATTCTTGCCGGGATTTCTTTTATTTTTAGTTGTGAAACTATTTTTATGCGTTTATGACCGCAGACAATTCTAAAACTTTTGCCTAGCGGTACTAATGTAACTGGGTGTATGACACCAATCTCTTCTATTGATTGCTTTAAAGAGATAGGAGGAATATCAAAAGAGAAGCTAGTCAGATAATCATCGATATCGATGCTCTCAATAGAAACAGATTTAAAAATGTAAGTAGGGTTATATTTTGTCATGTAGTCCAAATAATTTTTTTAACTAAAAATTCAATGAAACGTTACATTATAATTTGTTTAATATTTGCTTGCATGATTTTAGTTGGATGCGATTCGCCTCCAAAAGGAATGGTATTGGTGTCCAGTGGTAATTTTATCATGGGGAGCGATCAAACCGATACAGACAAGCATGCCCTTAGAGTGGGCTTAAATAAACCATGGTATGCCGATGAGTCTCCTTCGTTAAAACTTTATCTCAAAGATTTTTATATTGATATATATGAAGTGACCCGCCTGCAGTATTACATATTTTGTCAGGCCACTGATCATAAGCCACCACGCACTTGGGGCGGTGAAAAATTTCAAGACGGGACAGGGAATCATCCTGTTTCCTATGTTAATTTTTATGATGCGGCAGCCTATGCTGCGTGGGCAGGTAAAAGGCTACCCACGGAAGCCGAATGGGAAAAAACAGCCCGCGGTCCCGATCATTATACTTATCCCTGGGGTAATGAATTTGAGTTTTCCTCGGCCAATGTCAGTTCGTCGGCAAAAAAGAAACAGGGTCGTGGATTAAAACCGGTAGGAAGTTTTCCACAGGGAGTCAGTTTTTATGGAACCTACGACATGATCGGCAATGTCTGGGAGTGGGTATGGGATTATTATCTACCCTACCCGAATAGCACTCATACATGGAAAAAAAAAGAAAGAAAACAACTGGTCGTTCGAGGAATGTCTTACCTTGGAGTAGGTCATTTCTCTAAAGAAGAATACGAAAAGGTCATTGCTCTAAAATCCAGAGCGACTCACCGAGAACATCTTAATCCACTTTCCAAGAAAAAAGATGTCGGGTTTCGTTGCGCGAAAGATAAGCGCACTCTTTACGAAAAGTTTTTTGGGAAAACATTCCCGAAGAAAGTTTAAAAGCGTTCACAGATGCCCCCCTCCAAAAAGTAAAACTCCATTGATTGATAAATGTAAAAAAATTTAGGCAT
>JALPWY010000092.1 GCA_023271875.1 Nitrospinaceae bacterium
ATAGTGAAAAAGTAACAGAGTTGCTCGATATTGCTTTAAATCTAGAAGGCTTGCCTCGCCACTGCTCTACTCATGCGGCTGGTGTTGTTATTTCATCAAAACCCCTGACAAACTTTCTCCCTTTATATAAATTTCCAAGTAAAGGTAAGGGAGAACAGGATGAAGTCGTAACCCAGTATTCGATGGGGAGCGTTGAAAAACTAGGTCTATTAAAAATGGATTTTCTAGGCCTTAAAACACTTACCGTAATAGATAACGCTCTCCGCCTTATAAAAGAATCACTAGGAGTGGATTTGAACATTGCAGCGATTCCGATGGTCGACCCAGAGACCTATAAACTTCTTTGCAGTACTCGTACGCTAGGCGTTTTTCAGCTAGAAAGTTCTGGTATGCGTGATTTGCTCAAAAAAATGAAGCCCGATTGCTTTGAAGATATCATTGCGCTTCTTGCCCTGTACAGACCCGGCCCGCTAGAGAGTGGAATGGTAGACGATTATATTAAGCGAAAGCATGGCAAGCTTGAAGAGAAATATGAATTACCCCAATTAAAAGATGTTCTCAAAGAAACTCATGGAGTTATTCTCTACCAAGAACAGGTAATGAGAATCGCCAGTATTTTAGCTGGGTTTAGTCTCGGCGATGCTGACCTTTTGCGACGAGCTATGGGGAAAAAGAAACCCGAGGAAATGGAGGCTCAGAGAGAAAAATTTATTGCAGGTACTGAGGAAAAAAATATTGATGTTAAAAAAGCAACAAAGGTGTTTGATCTTATGGAAAAGTTTGCAGGGTATGGATTTAATAAGTCTCATAGTACTGCGTATGCTCTGGTTTCGTATCAAACGGCATACCTGAAGACTCATTACCCTCTCCAGTTTTTTGGCGCGCTCATTACGGCCGATATGGATAATACAGATAAGGTCAGTCGATATATCAATGATTGTCGTGACATGAAGATTAAGGTTATGCCACCTGAGGTAAATGAGAGCATGAAAGATTTTACTATCGCAGATGACCACTTGATTTTTGGGCTTGGCGCGATTAAAAATGTTGGGTCGAGCGCTATTGATTCTATTATTGAAGCTCGGGAAAAGAGGGGACAGTTTTCTTCATTAAGAGGTTTATGCGAGAATGTTGACTTGCGTCTTGTCAATAAGCGGGTGGTCGAAAGCCTCGTTAAAAGTGGTGCCTGTGATTCATTAAACCAAAATCGCGCCTCAATGATTGAGGATATCCCTAACGCGATAGAAATGGGGCAAGTAAAACAAAGAGACCATGAACTTGGGCAGAGCAGTATGTTCGAAGTATTTGAGGAGGAAAAAGAGGAGATAGGGAATGTAAGTATGATCGTAGACTGGAGTGATCACGAGCGCTTGAAGTACGAAAAGGAAACTATAGGGTTTTATATCTCAGGTCACCCTCTTGAACAATATGCTAATGAATTGGCGTGGTTTACAGATGCATCTTCGGTGAGCATTTTGGAAAATAATACGGGCAGTGAAGTGAGTATCGCAGGAATTCCCGGTAAAGTTTTACCCAAGACCACGAGGAAGGGTGACAAGATGGCTATTGTTACCTTGGAGGATTTAAGTGGATCGATAGAGGTTATCTTATGGCCTGAAATTTACGCTATCATCGAGAACATTCTATCCGATGACGATCCAATTTTAGTACAAGGTACCGTCGATTCTGACGGCAATCAACCCAAAGTGATCGCTAAAAAAGTTTGTTTGCTAAAAGAAGCAAAGGAACATTGGGAGGGCAAGGTGCATATACGATTTCGCACTATAGGGCTAGAAAAAGATACGCTGATTTCAATTAAAGAAATTCTTAAAAAACACAAAGGCGGCAATGAGACTTTTGTGGAATTTTTGTTTCCTAGTAATACAATAAGAAAATTATCCGTTGATGAAAATCTTAAAGTCAAACCTTGCGATGAGATTATTCAGGAAATCGAGGCTGTGCTTGGGAAAGATTCAATAAGGTTCGAGTAGTTTTTTCATGTATTGTAAATTCGAAGTTTAATGATAAGAAAAAGGAATGCTTCTCCGTTCTTTTTTAATGGACGAGTGAACTTAGTTTGAGAGCTCGTAGTTTTGTCGTGCGCCTAATTTAATTTTTACTTTAAATATGAATTTAGTAACTGCAGAAAAAATAGAAAAAATAAAAGTTTTTAAAGATTGCTTAGTTAATGGCATGACAGTGATTGTGGTTGAACAACCACACATTCATAGCATTGAATTAGCAATGTTTGTTCGTTCAGGTTTGAGATTTGAGAATATGCAGAATAATGGCATCTCTCATTTTGTTGAACACATGCTTTTTAGGGGTAATTCGGCATACCCAAATTCGTATTTACTTAATCGAGAGTTTGAACTTATTGGAAGAGACCTTAGGGCTTCCACCATGAGCGACCACACGTATTATGGTTTTAGTCCACATATCTCTAATATAGATCGTGCGATAAATCTGTTTTCCGAGTTTTTTCTGGAGCCTATGTTCCCAGAGATAGAGTTAGAGCGTGGAATTATTCTTGAGGAATGTTTAGAGGATTTAAATGAGAAGGGAGTTGATGTTGATATAAATAATCTTGCTTGTAAACTTTTGTATCCAGAGGATGCGTTAGCTCGTCCGACGATTGGTACTGAGGAAAGTATCAGCAGTATAAGCGTGAGAGATTTAAAGGAGCACTATGCACAGTTTTATACCCCAGACAATATGATTTTGGTGGCAGCTGGATGTGTTGATCATAAAAGTTTTTTTGACTGTGCAAAAAAATATTTTTCTAGGCTGATTGGGAATGGATCCATGCCGTCGAATCATTTTGATGAAGCCTTAAATGAAGCCCAACTTCAGCCAGCACTCTTGTTTCAATACGACTCTGATAGCCAAGTTCAGTTGCAAGTATGCTTTAGGGCAGTTTCTTATAACCATCCGGACTATTTCATTGCGACTCTGATTTCTCGGTTGTTTGACGATGGAGTGACTTCTAGGTTGCAAAAAGTTTTACGAGAAGAGAAGGGACTGGTTTATTCTGTTGAATGCAGAACAACAAGTTTGCCCGATACGGGTACGATTGATTTTGACGTGTCTGTTCGTTCTGAAAAAGTTATTGAGGTAACAAAAATCCTTTTAAATGAAATCAAGAAATTCACTTCATCTGGAGCTGGAGAAGATGAGTTAG
>JALPWY010000093.1 GCA_023271875.1 Nitrospinaceae bacterium
GTGGAAACGGGTGAGTGTGAATTGGCGGTAGATGTTGTTAAAGTTTTAGGCGAGATAGCAATGGATCCAAATGATCCTTTTTGGGCAGACTCTGATCGTTTCAAAAAAACAACCATCAAGCTAGGCCCCCAAATGATAACAAATCCTAAATGGCCCGACCCTTCTATTAAGTCAGTCAAAATATCCGCAGTTCAGAATCAGTCTGAAATCGCCCTTTTATTAGAGTGGGACGATGCTACTCTGGAGAATAAAATTGAGGTGTCTGCTACTCACACGGACCAAGCCGCAATTATGTTTCCTCTGCATCCTGGTAAGGAAGTTCCTTCGATCACAATGGGAAGTGAGAACGAAATTGTTAATATTTGGCAATGGAGGGCAATTTGGGAAGCGTCTTTGCTTACAGAATCTCAAGGTAGAGATAGGAACTCAAGAGTTTTGACTCCCAGAAATATTCGTCGATCTCCAGTTGAGGATTTAACAGCGGCTGGTTTTAGCACTCTTACCACTCAGGAAGAACAAGATGTCTCAGGCCGTGGTGCATGGCATGATAAAACTTGGCGCGTGGTATTCAAGAGAACTTTAGTAAATTCTGATAACGCAGATATTCAATTTAGATATCCAATAGTTATGGCTATCGCAGTATGGAATGGCGGTAATCGTGAGCGCAATGGTCAAAAGGGTATTTCAAACTGGATACTTCTTCGACTATAGGTGCTTTTGAAGTTCGATATAGGTGGAGAGTTCAGATCCTGTTATTTTTAAGGTTTGTTTCGAAGTTGTTGAATCTATCAGTCAGGGAACGGCCAACGTTTTCTTTTAACTCTTGAGGCACCCAATTAATTTTCTCCACCGGCCAGCTTTCGACATCTTTAATATCCAGCCCTTCTTTTTTGTAAGGGCCCTCCAAAGCCTCTTCAAGTCCATATACAATCGCGTTGGAATAAATATTTAAATACTCCTCTTCAACGGCCTCTGGGTCACGTAGCCCCGAAAGAAACTTTTGCATTAAATCTTTCATGATAGGATCTGCATGTTCATGAAAATCTGGTGTCAACGCATCGTACAAAGTGTAGAAAATAATGAGAACATCTTGAAGAAGAAACTTGTATTCTTCTGTTGGCTTTTTTACAGGGCGCCTATCCCTATTTAGCATTTCCTTAATAACTTTTATGTTCCGAATTGTGTCGTAAATAACCGAGTCTATCCATGGCCTGTTATTCCAAACATAAAATGCCCTAAAAAATTTAAGTTTATTATTTTTTTCCCACATCTGAAGCACAGTTGTAGGACGTTCTTTATTGGTATATGGGATAGGCTCTCCCCATCGTGGATCAACGAAGTTAAATCCATAGTTTGAGAATGCGTTGGTGACATTTTGGTGATAAAAAACCATTAACTGTTCAAAGTTTTCTTTTTTATCGAGGAGGCTGTTTTGCGGAAGATTGACAAGAGAGTACAAGCGGATAATATTGGTTCGTGCCTTGCCTTCTTCATTTGCGATTAGATATTGCCCGCCCCATATTCCAGCCGTAATCGCAAGTTCTTCTTTTAGTTCTTTAGATAACTGGATGGAAGCTTTATATGCAACTGTTTTATATACTTCATTAAGGTAGTACAGGTTAAACTTTCCATCATCATGAAGAAGACGTTCAGGAAGCTTTGGTATTTCACTCATCAGTAATAGCGCCAATTGATGCAGAGGAGACTAGTTTCTCGTATTTTGCTAAAACTCCTTTCTTGTATTTTGGGGCCTGAGGCTTCCATTTTTCTTTTCGAAGTTTAATTTCTTCATCAGAAAGTACTGCATCAAGTAATCGGTTTTCAATATCTATAACTATTTTATCTCCTTCTTCAATCAATCCGATAACTCCACCTACCTGTGCTTCTGGTGCTACGTGCCCTACAACGAGTCCGTGAGTCCCTCCAGAAAACCTGCCATCAGTGATAAGGCCGACCTTGTCCCCAAGTCCTTTGCCGACAAGTGCTGATGTTGGTGCTAGCATTTCTCGCATGCCTGGACCACCTTTAGGTCCTTCATAGCGAATAACGACAATGTCCCCTTCAATAATTTGATCGTTAATGATCGAATCTAGGCATTCCTCTTCAGAATTAAAAACTTTTGCCGGACCTTCAATCCGACGAGTTTTAATCCCAGAAACTTTTGCAACGGAACCCTCTGGGCTTATATTACCTTTTAGGATTACCAGGTGTCCTTCTGAAGAAAGTGGATTTTCGATAGGAAGGATTACTTTTTGACTGGTATTAGCTTTGCTGGAAACATCCTTGAGGTTTTCTGATATGGTTTTTCCCGTGACGGTCATACAATCCCCATGTAAAAGCCCCTTGTTTAGTAACATCTTCATTACTTGTGGAATGCCTCCAGCGCGATGAAGGTCAACGGTTACAAATTGACCTGATGGTTTAAGGTCACAAAAATGAGGAACTCTTTTCCTGATTATTTCAAAATCATCTATTGTTAAATCCAGGTTCATGTAACTGGAGATCGCAAGAAGATGTAAAACAGCATTTGTTGAACCGCCTACCGCCATAACAACTGATATCGCGTTTTCAAAAGCTTCCCTTGTAAGAATATCTTTTGGTGTGATATTTTTTTCTAACATGGGAAAAAGGGCTTGAGCACTTTTTTGGGCGTTTAATTCTTTTTCCTTATCTTCGTTGGACATTGTAGAGCTGTAGGGAAGGCTCATGCCCATTGCTTCAATTGCGGAAGACATAGTGTTTGCTGTATACATTCCGCCGCAAGAACCAAAGCCTGGGCACGCATTTTTTTCTATGTCGGTTAGTTGATCACGGTTAATCGAACCAGCACTATGTTGTCCAACGGCTTCAAATGAACTGACAACAGTTAGATCTTTTCCATCGAGGTGCCCTGGCTTAATAGTTCCTCCGTAAACAAAAATACTTGGGATGTCCAGCCGAGCCATAGCAATGAGTGCGCCTGGCATATTTTTGTCACATCCGCCCACGCAGATGACTGCATCCATACTAGCGCCGCGACAAACCGCTTCAATAGAATCAGCGATAACTTCACGGCTTACCAGTGAGCATTTCATTCCTTCCGTCC
>JALPWY010000094.1 GCA_023271875.1 Nitrospinaceae bacterium
AATTTTTTGATCCCATTTTGCACCGGTTAGTTTCACCTTAGCGGCATTAATTATGATTACATTGTCGCCGCAATCAACATGTGGAGTAAAGGTGGGTTTGGTTTTTCCACGAATAATGGCCGCAACCTTAGTCGCGATACGACCCAGGACTTGATCGGCAGCGTCTACAATAACCCACTTCTTATCTACAGTATTCGCATTTAATGAAATCGTTTTCATAAACTAAACAGCTTGATTTAACAGGGAGTTCAAAGTCAATATGGAAGCCTGCAATACTAGATAAATTACGGCTTGATGTCAACTGGTTTCATAATTTTTTGGTATATTTTTTTATACGTAATAAATGAGATGCTTGTAATCAAACTCGCAAAATCATAAAAGCTTTATTTTTTACTTTAAATAAGCTATTTTAGCCGTTCCAAGTCATGGCTTCTAAACTTTGGCCTATCCAGCAAGCAGTTTTAAAAGTCGTTTATCTATTTAAAATCAATAGTATGCTGGAATAGCTTCAAATTTTATGAACGATTTATCGATCTCTCCCTTTACAGTGACTGAAAATCAATAAAATACCTCGATGAACTTTGATAAAAGGTTAGATTCCGCAATACACAAATCGCGCGATTTCTTGTTGTCCCGGCAAACAGAAGAGGGCTACTGGGTTGACGAGTTGGAGTCAAACGCTACTATCACAGCGGAGCTTATTTTTTTTATGCACTTTACTGAAACGGTTAACTTAGAAAAACAGAAAAAAATTACCGCTTATCTCCTCCATACACAACGAGAGGATGGAAGTTGGCCGTTGTATTTTGGGGGGCCTTGTGACATCAACTCTACAGTAGAATCTTACATGGCATTAAAGCTGGCGGGAATTCCCGAAAGTTATCCAGAAATGATTCGAGCGCGCGAAGCTATTTTTGCAAACGGTGGTATCAAAAGTACCCGAGTATTTACTAAAATTTTTCTCGCTATGTTTGGACAAATTTCATGGGAAGTTTGTCCAACGGTTCCTGTGGAAATTATTTTGCTTAAAAACGGGTTTCCCTTAAATATTTATGAAATGTCTAGTTGGTCTCGTGGCACGGTGGTCCCGCTTTCGATCGTTATTAGTCACAAACCAGTGTGCTATCTACCGGAAGGACGTGGTGTCAAAGAACTCTTTACCAGTGATGATCGTAAATTAGATTTTGAACCGGACGGATCAATTTTTAGTTCTTGGAGAAATTTTTTTATTTACCTAGACAAGCTTATTAAATTCGTTGGCAAATCACCTTGGAAACCATTTCGTAAAATAGCTCTTAAAAGGGCTCTTCGTTGGGTTATTGAACATCAAGAAGAACAAGGAGACTTTGCTGGGATCCAGCCGGCGATGCTCAATTCTTTATTAGCCTACCATTATGAGGGAATCCCCAAGAATGATCCAAAATGGATTAAGGGATGGGAAGCGGTAGAAAGATTTATCATCGACAAGCGAGAAGGAACACTTTTGCAGGCCTGCGTTTCTCCATTATGGGATACTGCCATAGCAGCTAACGCCCTTTGTGAGTCCGGGATGCCTACGGATCATCCTGCCTTAGTGAAGGCGGCCGAATGGATCCTCAGTAAACAGGTAGTAAAAGAGGGAGATTGGGCTATTAAGAATCCTCAGGCGGAGCCAGGTGGTTGGCCATTCGAGTTTTATAACGAGCTTTATCCGGACTGCGATGATACGGCGGAGATTCTTATTTTTCTTAACCGAGTAAAATTATCGGATTCCTATCACAAGTTAAAAGAATCGGAAAGGGCGACCTCATGGCTACTTAGTATGCAATGCCAGTCTGGTGGTTGGGCAGCGTTTGATGTAGACAATGAAAAGGAAATTCTCAATCAGGTTCCATTTGCAGACCATGGCGCCATGCTAGACCCGCCAACAGCAGATGTGAGTGGGCGCGTTTTGTGGCTACTTAGCCAAATTGGTTTCAAAAAAGATCATTCAAGAGTTAAAAAGGTCATTAGTTTTCTAAAAGGGAAGCAAGAAAGCGATGGATCTTGGTGGGGCCGTTGGGGAGTTAACTACATTTATGGGAGTTGGTTGGCTCTTACTGGCCTTGCTTCTATCGGCGAAGACATGAGTCAGTCATATGTTCGCCGAGCGATGAAGTGGTTTGAAGATCATCAAAATGAAGACGGTGGTTGGGGAGAGACATGCGAAAGTTATAAAACTCCATCGTTAGCAGGAAATGGTACTAGTACCGCCTCACAAACTGCTTGGGCGGTGATGGCAATGATTGCCGGTGGAGAGGAAAAAAATTTAATTGTTAAACGTGGGATTGAATTTTTATTGAATAGACAAAAGCTATACGGGTCGTGGTACGAAGATGAGTTTACGGGAACGGGATTTCCCATTCATTTCTTTATCAAATACCACATGTACCAACACTTCTTCCCGCTTATGGCCCTTGGAAAGTACCGATCTTCCCTTCGGTATTAAACTTTCAAGAGAAAATTTAATTATTTCATCGTTAATGTCAGGGTTATTTATTGATAAGAAGTGGTTAATGCTGCCTAAGCATCTCGACTGCAAACTTGGTACGGGTGAGATGCTGTGTTGCCGAAGAGATTACTTCTCCGGTTACGACATCGGTTAAAGTAAGGTGCATATCGATATTGGTACCTAGATCAGTGATTTTTCCGGTTAAGATGGCTTGAGAGTTAAGTGATTCACCAAGCGCCTCTAAATCGTTTTTCGCATACAAGTAGTTATGCTGCAGGTTTAGTTGCTGTAAAACTTCATTGACCTCGCCTTTTTGCGTGACGTGAAAAATACGGTCTTGAAACAGCGAACGGTCAGTAAACGCCTCGACTACTCTAGATGAAAGATACTCACCAAGAATCGATGTTCGATTCCCCTCATCGACAAAGTCCATAACGGTGATTTTATTAATTTCGTATTCCTCGATATCCACGGCTATTTTATTTGTTAAACTTTCCGATTTTCCTTGGTAGTAACTCGAGTCGGTTTGTGTTCGAAAAAGCTTGGACCAATATTCTGTGGGGGCCATTCGAAGCTC
>JALPWY010000095.1 GCA_023271875.1 Nitrospinaceae bacterium
TGGGCTGCCTGACGTGTACCGCTCTCGTTTATTCCATCTAGGCTGACAATTATCATTTGTATTGTCTTTGTAGTTAGAGTATAAGTGTTGGTTTTCTCGAAACCATGCTCCCCACGTACCTTGTCCCTCGCGGTTTGTGTCTCCCCCACTCAATTCGGGTCCCTCTGGTATCGCGGTGCCTGTCGTTGCTACAAAACGTTTCAAAACGTACACCATACTTTGTTTCACATTGGGGTCTTCGTGGCCTATGGAATTTACCGGTACATGTTGCAACTCGTAGGTCCCGTTATGTAGTTCCGTAGGTGTCATCGATACAATCTTTCCGTCTGCCGCATATCGAACACAATGACCCGAAAAGGGGTGACTCATCCATGGGGGTAATCGCCCGGGGGTCGTATCAACATACTGAGATCCATCTTCATTATAAATTTTGTCCGGAATCATTGTGCAAGGTCGGCCCTCGGGTTGCGTCGCCGGGTCATATTTGATTTCGACGGGTTCGACCGCGGACGCGGTTTGTACTGACCCACCAGCTCCACTGCAACTACTCCCTGAACTTATCAACGATGCACTGTCAATACTGTATGTATTGGGACTACTATTATGTTTAGCAGATGCACAAAAGTTATCGAGTGGTGAAGGAGGAAGCGTAGCTACAACATCCGTGTTCTGGTTAAATCCGTAAGTTACTTCTTTAATTTTAGGAAGGTCACAGCCTTGAAGCGCATCGGTATCCAACCAATAAGCATTGCATAGCAGATGCATATCTTTTAGAGCCTGCTTGGAATGAGCATCATAGCCTCTTATCTTGTACTGATTGAACTGTGGAATAGCGATAGCAGCAAGAATGCCGATGATGGCAATGACAATCAGCAATTCTATGAGTGTAAAACCTTTTGCACTTTTGTGTGTTGAATACTTTTGCATAACCATTCCCCTTAATGGCTGGCAATGAGGCTATTTTATGCTAGTTGATGGGGATAGGCAACTTGCTGAGGTGAACACTGGGGTGGAGATATGTGTTGAGAACAAAGTACGCTAATGGGGGTCTAACATCTCTCTCCCTGACTCATCAGCGAGTTTCCCGTTCTTAAAAAATACTTCCCCCACTTGCAACTGCCCGTCCTCATCTCGTACCACCCCCGGGCAGTGTGTCCCTCTGCATCTCCACATTTCGGTTTCGAAGTCGTACGTGTACTCTTGCCCATCCATCACGCGATTTTGCGCACCGTAGCTGAATGCACGATCAGCTTTAAGGCCATGCACCCCCCAATCTACTTTCGACTTGATCTCTCCGTCGACCGTCACGGTCAGATTTTGACTTAGGTGCCTCGCAAACACGAGTGTGTACTCGCCCGAAACTTTACCTCTTATATCATCTGCGCTCATCGCTGCTGCATTCCTATTCAAGGATTGGAGACAACCCGTACCCACAGCAACATTCTTAACTGGATCATACTCGCCACATACTTCTCTTACCGGCTCACCGGCCTGAAACGCGCGAAACTGGTCGCAGTTGGCTACAAACTGCCAGGGCGTCGTCCCGGCATATTGTGTGCAGTTCCTGCCGCACCAGCCTGTTGGCGCGTCGTCCAGAATGATCGACCCATCCGGACGAACCGCGTACCACAGACCCGGATTTCTCTCGCCACGAGAACTATCGCAGGCGCTCTCGGGTGGTTGATAGCTTGCGAAAGTTTGTGTCGGCGAAACAGATGCGGTTTGTACTGACCCACCAGCCCCACCGCAGCCACTCCCCGAACTTATCAACGATGCACTATCGATACTGTAAGTATTTGGACTACTGTTATGTTTGGCTGATGCACAAAAGTTGTTAAGTGGTGAAGGAGGAAGCGTAGCTACAACATCCGCGTTCTGATTAAATCCATAGTAGGTATCTTTTATTATAGGAAGGTCACACCCTTGGGTAGAGTCAGTATCTAACCAGTAAGCATTGCAGAGCAGATGCATATCCTTCAGAGCTTGTTTGGAGTGAGCATCGTAGCCTCTGATTTTATATTGGTTGAACTGTGGAATAGCGATAGCAGCAAGAATACCGATGATCGCAATGACAATCAGCAGTTCTATGAGGGTGAAGCCTGATGCACTCTTATGAGTTGAATGTTTTTGTATAGTCACTCAACGCGTTCCCCGTTTTTGTATTTTTCCCCCTTGTCATTGCTCCATAGGCCTGTTTCGAAGTTATATTTATACGATTCTGGATCAGAGTAAACCCCTGTGACATTTCCCCCCCCTTGCGTGTCGCTTATATAAACAAGCCTTGCTGTTGCTACCGCCTGCCGTCGGGACTCGCGGCCCCGCTCGTCACCGCCCCCCCCCTGCGACGATGTCCATCCTGTCACGTTTGCGTGCTGACACGTCATTGTACCCAGCCCTGGATACGTTTTCCCGCTTCCATCCCTTATCACACGTATAAGTCGACCATCTGCACTTACCATCCCAAATGTATGTTGTTGGCTTGCATTTCCCCCACGATCATTGCATACCACCTCGGCAACCGTATTCTTGTAGCTTTCGAAAGTTTGTCCCGTGATGGACACGGGTTGCACTGACCCACCAGCTCCACTGCAGTTACCCCCCGAACTTATCAATGCCGCACTGTCAATGCTGTAGGTGTTGGGACTGCTGTTACTTTTTGCAGACGCACAGAAGTTAGAGCATTGTGAAGAAGTTGAAGGTAATGTTACTGCAAGATCGGAGCTTTGATTAAAACCGTAAGCTGCAGCTAGGATTTTAGGAAGGCTACATGCCTCCGAGCAGTCATTGTCAATCCAGTAAGCATTGCAGAGTAAAGCCACATCACGCAGACCCTGCTTGGCACTGGTATCATAGCCTCTTATCTTGTACTGGTTGAATTGGGGAATAGCAATGGCAGCAAGAATACCGATGATCGCAATTACAATCAGCAATTCTATGAGTGTGAAGCCTGATGTG
>JALPWY010000096.1 GCA_023271875.1 Nitrospinaceae bacterium
AAGAATACCGATGATGGCAATGACAATCAGCAGTTCGATGAGTGTGAAACCTGATTCACTTTTGTGTGTTGGATGTTTTTGCATGGTCACTCAACGCGTATCCCGTTTTTATATTTTTCCCCCTGGTCATTGCTCCATATGCCTGTTTCGAAGTTATATCTCATTTGTGATTCTCTTTCGTCCCAACTTTTGAATGGCGCTACCGCAGCAATACTCAACGGCGAGATCTGTCCGTCGCTAGTGCGTGGTACAGAGGCCACAGCTTTCACCGCGATGGACGATGGTGACCTAACACCCCCAACGTAAACCATGCGGCGTTCGCCAAAATCCCAATTCCTATCACTGGAGGCCCCGGTGGAATTGGAATGCTTCGTTTCGTGCAACCCGATATACCCCTCATCTCGTTCCCTATCAATCGCACCCCCTATCCCGTCACAAGTGCTATTTAGTAAACAAACACTTTGCATTCCAATCCCACCGGGGCACCCTACGGAGATTGCTCCGTCTGAATCGACCAACGCAAAAGTGCCTACTCCCTCATTTGGACTTATCGTTGCGCATTCGTCGGCGGCAGTCGTGTGATTGTAGGTTGCGAACCCGGGTGCGGACGCAGTTTGTACTGACCCACCAGCTCCACCACAACCCGCTCCCGAACTTATTAATGCCGCACTGTCAATACTGTATGTATTAGGACTGCTGTTGTGTTTCGCCGATGCACAGAAGTTATCCAGTGGCGAAGGAGGCAGCGTCGCTACAACATCTGCGTTCTGGTTAAAACCGTAAGTAACTTCTTTAATTTTAGGAAGATCACATCCTTGAAGAGCATCGGTGTCTAACCAGTAAGCATTACATAGAAGATGCATATCTTTTAGAGCTTGCTTGGAATGAGCATCATAGCCTCTTATCTTGTATTGGTTGAACTGGGGAATAGCGATGGCAGCAAGAATACCAATGATTGCAATTACAATCAGCAGTTCTATGAGGGTGAAGCCTGATTCACTTTTGTGAGTTGGATGTTGTTGCACATTTATATGTTGGATATTTGAGTATCACTATGCTCTTTTATCTTTGGATTTTATAAATGATATGTCGTCTTTGGTAAATCTGTAAGCCCAATAGAGGATGACTGGTGAAAAAAAGACTACTAAGAGACCAACGCTGCCTGCTGATGCTCCCAAAACAGTGGTTAATAAAAAAAATATTACACTAATAGAAATGGCAGTCCGGTCTTTTTTTGTCATTCATAAATCCCTTTAAAGTTTGAATATTTTGGGTGCCCAAATAGTTGCAAATTTCAGTGACGGTAGAATGAACCTAGTTTTACGTAAAGCATTTGCTGTAATGCCCTTTTGCCTATATCGATTTTTATCAAATTAGGTCTGCCCGCAGTAGATTAAGTGAGTTGTTTTTAATGATGCCCTAAGTCTATTTACTGCATGTGCCTTTAGTTGCCATATCTAGCTCGCTTACTTCTTTTTTACCTTTTTCCTCACCAACAAGCTCTAAGGCAGCACCACCAACAAACACTCCCATCTTAATATATTGACGAATAAAATAATGTATACCGCTTTTAACTTTAACTATCAGGTCATTAGGGGAGAACTCAGATTCGGTAGAAATCGTGTGGAATTTATCGCCTTCAACTTCTTCATAGAAGAAAACATCCGGAGCAGTTTCTCCGATGCATTTCCCATCAACCCATACATCCTTCTTTAAAGCTTGTCCAACAAAACTGTTACGATAAATATATAGTCCAGAATTTCCTTCTACTGGAGGGTTAAACTTTTTCACTATTGAAGTTTCTTCCATGCCTTCCATTGGCACGCTAGCACAACCCATCATTGCTAGGTAAGACAGCAATAATGCAGCGCAAGTTGTAGTTCTCATAAATTTTATCTCCAAGAATAATATACTTTAAGTGAGGTACGTATAGTGGAGGGACGATCTTGGCAGTTAGTTAATCATAGCGTGTGGGTTGGGAAGGCCACAGAGATGAATCACAACTTTTTTCATTAGCTAAGGCTAGAAGATACCCGTTTCTATCCAATAATGCATTTCCTTCAGTACCATCAGCATTTTTGAAGTCTGCAAGACCAGGCCAAATAAAAAGACCTAACAAAATATCTTGGCCGTCATCAGAGTCATTTTTAGAAATTTTGGATGTAGCTGCGCTTGTATTAGCTTTGTATTCAGTAGCTATTTGATGACAGGCCATATCATAATCACCTGGGGTCTTCATTGCAGTAGGGACAGGATCCCGGCTGTGCGCACAAGCCGTAATCAAGAAACAGATCGCTACAGTTAAAATTTTTTTCATAATCTGACCCATAACCGCTAGTCCTGAGAATTGTACACCTAGTTCACTGAAAACCTTCTACCCCATACTTTTGAATTAGCCCATCCTAATCTTATATTTTTTATTAGTAAATACTCCAACTGAGGTAAGACTATGTGACGAGGCGGAGATGGGCAAGGTGCTGAGTTGTGGCGTTACTAGTCAAGAAAACTCCTGCGTGAAGAGCGGTCTAAGCAGTATGTTTAAATAAAGAGGGCACCGTAATTACACAAAATTTTTCTCTCAGACAACCCATACATATATAAAGGAAGGCACACCCATGGGACTCCTACTCGAGTGTTCACCTCAGCAAGTTGTCTATCCCCGCCAAATGTCATAACATGCCTCATTGCCAGCCATTAAGAGGAATGGTCATGCAAAAACATCCGACATATAAAAGTGCATCAGGCTTCACACTCATAGAACTGCTGATCGTAATTGCAATCATCGGCATCCTTGCTGCTATCGCTATTCCCCAGTTCAACCAGTACAAAATCAGAGGTTATGACGCACACTCCAAACAAGCTCTAAAAGATATGCATCTG
>JALPWY010000098.1 GCA_023271875.1 Nitrospinaceae bacterium
AAGCTTTTTACATACAGACTCATAAGTCCGCGCAGATACCCGCCCTATTTAGCATCAACACTAATTAATTATTCCAACAGCCGTGTATAGCCATTTTATATCAGTAAGTGAGAATAGGCAAGGTGGTGGTGACCTGCCCCCCGAAAACTGATCCAGTTGCTATGTTAGAATTTGGGTCAAAAACCTAATCCATTTTCAAGGCCTTAAATCCATTGTAGGCTTCTTTCAGCAGTCCTTTTTCTTCAAGGCAGGGATGCCACAACAAATTTCATTTCGCTACGATATTTACTATAGTGAACTCTTACTCATGCTGATATCCGTGCACCATATCAACCACTGCTTTGACATGGTCTACTGGGGTGTGTTGCAAAATTCCGTGCCCTAGGTTAAAGATATGTCCAGGACGACCACCCACTCGTTTCATAATGTCATGAACTTTTTCACGGATAATAGGTATGGGGGCAAATAGGAGCGCAGGATCAAGATTGCCTTGTATTGAACGATCATATCCAATTTTATTCCATGCGTCGTCAATGTTGATTCTCCAGTCAAAACTAATTACATCACCACCCGCCTTAGCAACCGAATCTAAAAGTGTTGATGTCCCTGTACTGAAATTTATGATTGGCACACCTGTTTCTTTTAGTTCACTAATAATCCTTCGAGTGTGAGGCATGATATGCTTTTCGTAATCTTGAGGACTCATACAACCTACCCAGCTATCAAAAATCTGCAAGGCCTGTGCTCCTGCTTTGACCTGCATTTTGAGGTAGTCAACTAACATTGTGCATACTTTATCCATCAGTAAATTCCACAATTCTGGAGTTTCAAACATCATGAGTTTAGTAGTAGTAAAATCTCTTGATTTACCACCTTCTATCATATAACTACATAGAGTAAAGGGTGCTCCCGCAAACCCTATTAGTGGCATTTTCCCAGAAATTTCCTTTCGAACCTGACGAATCGAATCGCCAACAAATCCTAGGTCTTCTTCTGCGTTAACGGGACGTAACTTTTCAATATCTTTTTGATTTTTCACCGGACGTGGAATGACTGGACCGTCTCCAGCTGTGAATTCTAATCCAGTCCCCATGGGCTCCAATGGCAAAAGAATATCAGCAAATATTATCGCGGCATCAACTCCCAGAACATCCAGTGGTTGCAATGTAACCTCCGTAGCAAGTTCTGGGTTTTTGCACAGCTCCAAAAAAGAGTATTTTTCTTTTAGATCTCTGTAAGCTTTCATATAACGCCCTGCTTGGCGCATAAACCATATGGGCGTTACATCAGTTGACTCACCTCGACAGGTTTTCAAAAATATAAACTCGTTGTCTTCTATCATGTTGCCTAAATATTTTTGGGGAGTGAAATAATCGGTAGATTATAGGTAGGTGAGAAATGATAATCAATTGCTTTCTTATTTACCTTTCCGTTAACTATAATGCTGTTGTACAAGATTTATCTCATTTTTAACTATGTCTTCTTCCTCATTTGTTAAAGTTTTATTTAATATAGGCAACGCTTTTTTACCGAGTAGTTCACCTAATGCCCAAACGACATGAGCACGAATGAGCGGCTCATGATCAGAAAGCGCATCAATGAGAGGACCAACCGCAGAGAGATTACCTGAGTTTCCAAGAGCCACTGCAACATTTCTCAATAAGCCTCTCCTTTTTGTCCTTTTTACGGGGCTTTTTTTGAAACGCTTTCTAAAAGCCTCATCATTTAAACGCATCAGTTCAATAAGCTGAAAAGAACCATCTTGCGCACGAAATGATTCCTCATCTGTCTTCACAGCGAATGAGTTCCAAGGACACACAATCTGACAATCATCGCAACCATAAATATGATTTCCCATAGCCTTTCTAAATTCTATAGGGATAACTCCTTTAAGTTCAATGGTTAGGTATGAAATACACTTTCTTGAATCCAGAACATAGGGTGCTACTATTGCCTGCGTAGGGCAAATATCTATACAACTCCTGCAAGTACCACATTTATCCAATGAAGGTTCTGAAGGTTCCATGACAGCGTCAACTAGTATTTCGGAAAGAAAATAATAAGACCCAACACTCTCGGTAATCAAATTAGTATGCTTACCAATCCAACCCAACCCTGCGTTTTTTGCTAGAGGTTTTTCCAAAATTGGACCAGTATCGACATATGGCTTGGTTCGACACCCGCTAAATTCTTCCTTAATTTTTTTTTCTAATTTTTGATGTCTTTGAGCTAGTACATCGTGATAATCTTCATTAAGGGCATAAAGCGAGATATCTCCGTATTCTTTATCATGAATAAACTCCATCCCTTTATCCGCAGTTAAATAATTTGTTCTCAGACAAACAACTGATTTCACCTCAGATAGAACCAGATCTAAATCAGAACGTTTTTCGACATTACGGCACATGTACGACATCTCGCCTTCATAACCTAAACTAAGCCAATTCTTATATTTTGCGACAGATTGGGCAGGCACCTCTCGAGCCACACCAAATCCATCAAAACCTAATTCTTTCGCAAAGAGTTCTATTCGTAATGTTTTTTCAGTAACTGTAGTCATTTTCTATAATCTGCAAGTAAATATTCCTGATCGTGGACTTCAATTTACATTCCCATTATAATTTATCCATTAAATATATACTTTCTCTCAGTTCAACATAATTAAAAATTGACCTAATGAATA
>JALPWY010000097.1 GCA_023271875.1 Nitrospinaceae bacterium
CCAGGAACAATAGCTTTACAAGGAGAAAATTTTCTTTCCTCCCACAAGCGCACAAACGGAGGAGCTACTTCATCAAGATCCCAGCGCAAATCTTTTTCCTCATAGTGACGCTCCCAGTCATCACAAGAGTATCCAATCCGAGGATCATTGACAGTATTCATTATGCATTTCCACTTAAAAACAAGTACGATTTTTATGGCCACCAGATATTAATATTTGATACTTCAACCACGGCAAAGCACAGAGATTACTGAGATTTTTTAAAGCTAAGACATTTCTTTTTTATCCCAGTATTTGCTGGATGATAGAGGCGCCAGCCACATAAGTCCCAACAGCCGACCCAACATTAGCAAAGAAGAAAATGAGGAGCACCCTAACCACACCATTTTTCCACCACATGGGAAATGATGTGATATCATCCCGTAATCGCTCAAAGTCTGTAACCTTCGGTTTGCGTAAATAAGATTCGACAAGTCCTACCACCATACCAGCTCCAATAGTAGGATTGAGGGAAGTCAACGGCGCAGCCAAAAAAGCTGTAAGAATTGAAACTGGATGTGCTAATGCTAGAGTAGCACCCAAAGCACTCAAACCACCATTTATTAAAATCCATGTTACCACCAAACTCCAACCAAGTTCCGGGGACTGCTGGTAACCAATATAAAACATCCCAAGTATAAAAACACCAATCCCCCATCCAATAAAATATCCAACCCGACTAGGGGGGGGGCTTAAGGGTCAATTCATTCATCCGAGTTTTATCCGGGGGTTTATCAAAACCTGGAACCATGCCCACAAGATGCCCTGCCCCCACAATTGCTAAAATATTTTTGGGCGAATGTTCTGACTCGGTTAACATTGATAACTTACCAGTCATAAATTCATCTCGTTCGTCAATCAAGACTTTCTTGATTTGCGGAAGAGAATCTCCAAATTCTTCGATGACCGAATGAAGCATATCGCCTTTTTTTAAATTTTCGATCTGGTCACGATCAACTTCCTCTCCTATAAATACCCCAACAATCAGTCCAGAAAATATTTTTATTTTCTGCCAAAATGAAACTTTGGTCACTAGGCGATGGAGAGTTGTACTAATATCACGGTCAATTACCTCTAAACGAATATCATTCTCGGCGGCTAACTCTGTTGCCCGAATCATCTCTTTTCCTGCTTCCACACCAACCTTGTCCGCCAAACGTCTCTGGTATGCCGAAAGTGCCAAGTTGATTAAAAGTAGAGAGGCTTTTTTCTTTTTAAAAACTTCATAAATATCTAGATTTTGCCACCAAGACTTATTTTTTAAATTTTCATAGCGCGCAGGACAAAGTTCGACCGCAATGCAGTCGAAATCTTTGCTCAATATTTTTTCCTCAACTAACTCAACACTCTCTTTAGAAACATGTGCAGTCCCAAGAAGCGTTATGGTTGAACCATTTAATTGAATTGTGCTCAAGGTATCTTCACTCACTGTAACCACTTAACATTCACCTCTGTATAGAAATTAATTTTGGAATAACTGGAAGAAAATCAATTATCTCGGGAAAAAAGAAAACTTAAATAGTCCATATAAATTGAATTCTTAATCTAGCACATATTTTATGTTATTTTAACCGGAATTCAAGGACAGGAAAAGCATGCAACCCTTCAAAGTTAACGCGTCATTCAAACCAGCTGGAGACCAGCCAGCAGCCATTTTAAATCTAAAAAAATCCATTCTTTCGGGCTCCCCCCACCAAACTCTTCTTGGCGTCACCGGGTCAGGAAAAACCTTTACCCTTGCCAAGGTCATCGAAGAAGTACAAAAACCTACATTAGTTCTTGCCCATAATAAAACTCTTGCAGCCCAACTTTACGGAGAGTTCTTGGATTTTTTTCCTGATAATGCAGTAGGCTATTTTGTAAGCTATTATGATTACTATCAGCCAGAAGCCTACCTTCCAAAAACTGATACTTTTATTGAGAAAGATGCGTCGATTAATGATGAGATTGACAAGCTACGTCATGCAGCAACACGTGCCTTGTTTGAACGGCGAGATGTTATTATCATCGCCAGTGTTTCCTGCATATATGGGCTAGGTTCACCCGAAGCGTACCACGGAATGTTGCTTTTCATTGAAACAGGAATGCAGATAGAGCGGGAACATGTTTTACAAAAACTGGTACGCATACAATACAAGAGAAATGACCTAGATTTTCAACGAGGAACATTTCGTGTCCGAGGTGATACCGTAGACATTGTTCCTGTTTATGAGCGGAACGAAGCGATACGCATAGAATTTTTTGGAGATACTATCGATCGCATCAGTGCGTTTGACCCTTTAACTCAAAAGCATATTCGTGAAGTTGACAGGATAGGAATCTATCCCGCCAGCCATTATGTCACACCAAAGGAAACTATTGAACGTGCCATTCAATCCATTCGCGAGGAGTTATTCAAAAGAATTGCTTTTTTTGAAAGTCAAAATCTACTAATAGAAGCACAGCGCATAGAGCAACGAACCATGTTCGATCTCGAAATGATAAAAGAAGTGGGCTACTGTCAAGGAATCGAAAACTACTCACGTCATCTCACAAATAGATTGGAAAACGAACCACCACCGACACTCATAGATTACTTTCCAAGTGATTCTCTCTTTATGATTGATGAAAGTCATGCCACCATTCCGCAACTAAATGGAATGTACCGAGGTGACCGATCACGCAAAGA
>JALPWY010000099.1 GCA_023271875.1 Nitrospinaceae bacterium
AGCGTATTCTAAGAAGGGTCTCCACTTTTGGTGCTTACTCGGTTAGTAAATCAGCACTGGCCCATCTCACTGAACTTTCGGCTGTGAGTTGGGGCGAAACTATTCGCGTTAATGGCATTGCTCCAGGCCTAATCCTACCTCCATCAGGGAGTTCTGATGAATACCTTATAAAGAACTCATCAAATATTCCCACGAAAACACATGGCAATACGTCGGACATTCTACGCGGATTCGATTATCTATTGGACAGTCCTTTCGTCAATGGAGAAATCCTGTTTATTGATGGTGGAGAGTCGAAAAAACGGTGATTTGAGCCTAGAGCAAATAGTTGACTTGACAGTTTTTGAGGTGGTAGGTTAGTCCGCTATGAGCCTAATAATTTTCAATACCTTATCCGGCAAAAAGGAAGTATTTGAGCCTGTGCGTGAAAATATAGTAGGAATGTATGTTTGCGGAGTCACGGTCTACGATTATTGCCATGTTGGTCATGCCCGATCAGGGGTTGTTTTTGATACCATTTTCCTCATTGATTGAACGCGGAAAAGCTTATGAGTCAGAAGGAGATGTTTTTTATTCGGTAAGCTCTTTTGATGGATATGGGCAGCTTTCTGGAAAAAATATAGAAGACCTTCAGGCAGGTGCAAGAGTAGACGTGAACGAAAAAAAACGAGATGCGCTAGACTTTGTTTTGTGGAAAAAAAGTAAACCCGATGAACCTAACTGGAATAGCCCTTGGGGAGCAGGGCGACCTGGTTGGCATATTGAATGTTCGGCTATGGGGCGAAAATACTTTGGAGATACCTTTGATATCCACGGAGGCGGAAAGGACTTGGTTTTTCCCCATCATGAAAATGAGATTGCACAATCCTGTGGTGTTACAGGTTGCTTGCCTGTCAGGTTTTGGGTGCACAATGGATTCGTGAATATAGATAAGGAAAAAATGTCAAAGTCGCTAGGTAATTTTTTTACTCTGCGAGATATTTATAAAAAGTTTCACCCGGAGGCGTTACGTTTATTTTTGGTTAGCAGTCATTACAGGAGCCCTATAGATTTCAGCATGAAGAACTTAGAGGATGCGGAAAAGGTGATATTGCGTTTCTATGAGGCTTTGGATAATGCAGGATCTATTGTAGGAGACCACAATGTTTCTCTAGAGGAGATTAAAAACCACCCTTTTTTAGCTAAATGCGAGAAGGCAATGAATGACGACTTTAATACTGCTGTGGTAGTTGCTCATTTAAACGAAGAGTCACGCGGAATTAATTCTGAGTGCAGTCTTATTGGTAATGGAGAGGGGGGTAAGAAAAACCTAGCTCTTCGTCTTTCGACCTTTAAATTTGTAGGGGAGTTACTAGGTTTACTTACAGGATCACCAGAAAAAATTAGGCAAGAAATATTTAACATCAAGAAAACAGAGCTTGAACTGGATGTTGAAAAAATTGAATGTCTTATCAATGATCGTAATGAAGCGCGCAAGAATAAGGATTGGGGTCGAGCAGATGAGTGCCGAGAGGAGTTAGCACAAATGGGAGTTGTCTTGGAGGATACATCAAAGGGAACTGAGTGGAAAATTAAATAAACTCAAATAGAAAGTTAAGAGTTTTTTTTCATTTCCAACCGTTAATCAATTCAACAATGTTCTAGTTGTTGATCCCAAATATTTCAACGATTATTGGATAAAGAGGAATAGTGTTGACGCTGAAGAGGATTTATCTCATAACCTATCCCTTTTTATTTTCAAGATAAACACTAGGTGTTTTTGACGACTGGTTCGATAAGCACTTGATTCAACTTGATGAACGGGATACAGTGTTCCCTACCCCTGTTTTTTTACCTAGAAATAATTATGGCTATAGCATGGATCATTTAGACGAACTAGAAAACCAAAGCATTTTTATAATTCGTGAGGCGTATAAGAACTTCAAGAACCTTGCGATGCTTTGGTCTATTGGTAAGGACTCGACGGTGCTCGTATGGCTTGCACGGAAAGCATTTTTTGGTCATTGCCCCATCCCACTGGTGCATATTGATACTACCTACAAAATTCCAGCAATGATTAAGTATCGGGATGAGTTCGCGAAGAAATGGGGTCTCAACTTAGTGGTAGGAAAAAACGAGAAGGCGCTAAATGAGGGGATGAATCATGAAAAAGGTCGGCTTGTTTGCTGTGAAGCATTAAAGACCATGGGTTTGCATGCAATAATGGAACAGGAAGGATATACTGGCCTAATTCTTGGTATTCGTAGAGATGAGGAAGGTACTCGAGCAAAGGAGCGTTATTTTTCTCCTCGGGATAAAAATTTTGAATGGAATTTTAAGGATCAACCGCCGGAGCTCTGGGATCAGTTCAAAACATCTTTTACCCCAGACACACATATTCGTATCCACCCTATTCTTCACTGGACCGAGTTGAATGTTTGGGAATATATCCATCGCGAAAAAATTCCAATTATTGATCTTTATTTTTCTAATTCTGAAGGAAAACGCTATAGGTCACTGGGTTGTGCACCATGCACGTTTCCTATTGATTCTAAGGCTAAAAATGTGGTCGAAGTTATTGAAGAGCTAAAAAATACT